>JAVBOE010000122.1:0-31656 GCA_031550925.1 Bacteroidales bacterium
AGGCAACCATTGCAAGTTTGTAAAAGGAGATATTACCGACCGTGCTGTTGTTGAACAAATATTTTCTCAGTCGAAAATAGACTATGTTGTAAACTTTGCCGCAGAATCGCATGTTGACCGCAGCATAGAAAACCCACAGCTGTTTTTACAAACAAATATACTTGGCACCCAAAACTTACTTGACGTTGCTAAGAAATTCTGGACAGATGGTCAAGATGAGGATGGCTATCCAAAATGGAAATCAGGCGTAAAATTTCTTCAAGTTTCTACCGACGAGGTGTACGGCAGCTTAGGGTCCGAAGGTTATTTTATCGAAGCTACACCTTTAGATCCGCACAGCCCTTATAGTGCGTCAAAAACAGGAGCAGACTTGATTGTAAAAGCATATGCCGATACGTATAAAATGCCGACAAATATTACTCGTTGCTCTAACAACTATGGGCCTTATCACTTTCCGGAAAAGCTAATTCCTTTGGTGATTAAAAACATTTTAGAGGGAAAATTACTTCCTGTATATGGCGATGGTTCTAACATCAGAGACTGGTTGTTCGTAAAAGATCACTGCAAGGCTATTGATATGGTAATCAGTAATGGTCGTATAGGCGAAGTATATAATGTTGGTGGCCATAACGAAAGGAAAAACATTGATATTGTTCGCATTATTATTGCAACAATTCACCGCTTAATGGAAGAAAATCCTACTTACCGTAAGGTTCTAAAGAAGAAGCAAATTAAAGCCGATGGAGAAATTGATATTGCTTGGATAAACGACGGGCTTATCACATACGTGAAAGATCGCTTGGGACATGATCAGCGTTACGCTATAGACCCAGCCAAGATTAAGCACGAGCTAGGCTGGAGACCTGAAACTACCTTCGAAGTAGGCATTGTAGAAACAATAAAGTGGTATTTAGAAAATCAGGATTGGGTAGAAGAAGTTGTGAGTGGTGATTATCAACATTACTACGAGAAAATGTACGAAAATAGATAGTATCAAGACACAAGTATCATGTATCACGACGAGGGGATAAGCGTATTGCGATATGTGATATGCGAAGGTTTTCCTCTTTGACAGTGCGAGGGTAAGCTTTAAACACTAGACATTGAGCATATAGACTATGAAAGGAATTATTTTAGCAGGCGGAAGCGCAACAAGACTCTATCCTTTATCTAAGGCCATATCAAAACAAATTATGCCTGTTTACGATAAGCCTATGATCTATTATCCGCTCTCTACACTTATGCTGGCTGGCATACGAGAGGTTTTGGTTATTTCTACTCCCCGCGATCTGCCAATGTTTAAAGAGCTGCTTGGTAGCGGCGAAGATTTAGGAATGTCTTTCTCGTACAAAATACAAGAAAAACCTAATGGTTTAGCCGAAGCATTTATTCTTGGAGAAGAATTTCTGAATGGCGATAGCGGTTGTCTTATCTTGGGCGATAACCTTTTTTATGGTCAGAATTTTAGCGCATTGCTTAAACGCGCGGCATCAATAGAAAAAGGAGCATGCATATTCGGATACTACGTTAGAGACCCTAGAGCCTATGGTGTTGTTGAGTTTGATAATAGCGGAAAGGTTATATCGTTAGAAGAAAAGCCGGAAAAACCAAAATCTAACTATGCTGTTCCCGGTCTTTATTTTTATGATAGCACTGTTGTAGAAAAAGCAAAAAATCTAAAACCTTCGAAAAGAGGAGAGCTGGAAATAACCGACTTAAATAAAGTTTACCTACAAGAAAACACCTTAAACGTTGAGCTGTTCGGTAGAGGCTTCGCATGGCTTGACACAGGCAGCTGCGAGAGTTTACTTGAGGCGGGAAACTTTGTAGAAACCATACAAAAACGTCAAGGGTTTTACATCTCCTGTATTGAAGAGATTGCCTGGAGAAACGGTTGGATAACCACAGATCAGCTGGCTGTATTAGGTACTCGCTTAGAAAAGACAGAGTACGGACAATACTTACTTGATTTGGCTAAACAATAAACAGACAAAAGAACAAAGACATAAAGAGCAAAGACTTTGTCGCTAACCTTAGCTTTATGAATTTTATTGAAACAGATATAAAGGGTGTATTTACTATAGAGCCGAAAGTGTTCTCAGACAGCCGAGGCTACTTTATGGAAAGCTACAAGCAATCGGAATTTGAAAAGCACATCGGCAAGATAAATTTTATCCAAGATAATGAGTCTAAATCTTCTTATGGCGTTCTTCGTGGGTTGCACTATCAGTTAGCGCCTCATGCCCAATCTAAGCTGGTAAGGGCTATTAAGGGTAAGGTATTGGATGTCGCAATAGATATTCGTAAGAGTTCGCCTACTTTTGGTAAACACGTGGCTGTTGAGCTGAGCGAAGAAAATAAACGACAGCTGTTTATCCCTCGTGGATTTGCTCATGGGTTCTTAGTATTAAGCGAAGAAGCAATTTTTACATATAAAGTCGATAATGCCTATGCTCCACAAAGCGAAGGTAGCATAGTTTATAACGACCCTACCATCGGTATCGACTGGGGTATACCTTTTGAAGACATTATACTTTCGGCAAAGGATGCCGATGCTCCTTTACTGCAAAATGCTGCCTTATTTGATTGATCGCTTTACCTTACCAGCAAAACAATGATCTTATCAGAAGCCATATCTTTAGCCAAAGAAAGGCTTAAAAACGTTTACACCGAAGAAGAGATCAATGCTATTACCATGTTGCTATGCGAACATTTTTTTGGCGTAAGTAAGGTTGATTACTATACATCAAAACAAGCAACGCTTTCCGATTCGTGTATTCTATTATTTATCGAAGCATTAGATAAGCTTCAGCAGCATTGCCCCATACAATACATATTGGGCGAAACGAACTTCTACGGTTATATCTTTAAGCTGAATGAAAGTGTTTTAATCCCTCGTCCCGAAACGGAAGAGCTGGTTGACTGGATATGCTTAGATTATAAGAACACTGACCGACAACTAAATATTCTCGATATCGGAACAGGCAGCGGAGCCATTGCCATTTCGTTGGCAAAAAACCTCCCTTCAGCTCACATCACAGCAGTTGATATTTCATCTGCCGCTCTTAAAATTGCACAAGCTAATGTAAGCTTGAATAATGTTACTATCAGTTTTCTAGAAGAAGATATTTTTCATCCGTCTTCAGCACTTACCAATAGGCGGTTTGATGTTATTGTCAGCAATCCGCCTTACGTTCGAGAATCGGAAAAGAGGTTTATGAACCCTAACGTATTAAACTACGAGCCTGATTCCGCATTATTTGTTCCCGACAATGACCCTCTGAAATACTACAAAGCCATTGCAGATTTTGCCTTACAGCATTTAGAAGATAACGGCTCCATATACCTTGAAATAAACGAAGCGTTAGGCAGCCAAACAAAGGCTTTATTCTCCGAAGAAACATACTCAACAGCTCTTCGGAAAGACATTAACGAAAAAGACCGAATGCTTAAAGTCGTAAGGAGGCAAAATGGCTAAAACAAAGAAAACATATAGCCCTCAAGAAGCATTAGCCCAGCTACAAAACTTATGTAGCCGACGAGAAATATGTGTCTATGACATTAAGCTTAAGCTGCAAAAGTGGGAAATAGATGCTAACGAAAGCAAAAAAATTATAGACACTCTGCAAAAAAGCAACTTTGTAAATGAAGAACGATACGCCAGAGCATATATTAAAGAGAAGCTGAATTTTGCAAAATGGGGACGCCAAAAAATACTCCACACACTAAAAGCAAAACAAATACCTTCTGCTCTTATAGATGGCATCCTTGCAGAATTCAACAATGATAAGTATAGAGAAGGCTTGATAGAGCTCCTTAAAAAGAAAAACCTCAGCATAAAAGACGAATCGGAATACAGCAGAAAAGCAAAGTTGCTACGCTTTGCCTTATCTCGCGGATATGAGTATGAATTGGCATATGAACTGCTATCATCTAAATATTTCTTATAGAGCAAAAATCAATTCTTATTCAACATAGTTCTATAACGACATAACAACCATATTATTTCGAATTATTAGGAATATACCATCCAGTTGCTTATTCAAAAAGCACTTAATCAGACTTGTATAAAAATCAATGTTATTTTTTTACACTGACACAAGGTATTAAACTATGTTATATAGCATTTTTTAAAACGATATTTAACGTTATTAGTACTATTTTACCAAGTGTATCTGTATTTTTTTGATGAAAAACTGAGATTTTTATCGAAAAATCCAGTTCGGTTAATTTTTGTCAAAATAAGTATTATTAATTTTTCTATCTTGCGCAACAAATTTTGGCATCTATCAATACCTATGTTTTTATTTAAAATAATTATTGTACACTTTTATCAGATATTATAAAAATATATCGAAATTCATTTTAAATAAATGAGATGCAAGTGATGTGTAATTTTAGCATAAAAAAATGCTGCAATATTTGGAGCTAAGAACGCTGTTATACGTAACGCGCACCAATCTAACCACAATATTCCTCTCAACTAAGAGGTGTTTTTTTCATATTTTTTTTAGTTACATCTTGTTTTCATGTAAAAACACTTTACACATGGGGATCTATGTGTCTTTTTATAAAAGTTATTTTACAAATAATTCATTATAAATCAGACAAATATACATATCAAGCAATGAAGTCTCATGGCTTCAAGTCCGCAAAATTTATTTTATCCAAAATGATTTCAACACCCATAAATCCACTTAAAACTTAATCCAAATGAAGAAAAGACTATTTCTTACAACACTGCTGTGTTTTCTTGGCATGAGTTGGGCATTGGCTCAAAGCATGACAGTTACCGGAACAGTAACATCGGGCGATGATGGAGATCCCTTAATTGGTGCTACTGTCCAAGTTAAAGGAACAACAAGAATCACAACAACAAATGCAATGGGGCAGTATAAGATTGCTGCCGAGATGTCTGATATTTTAGTTTTTCAGTTTACTGGAGCTATACCTCAAGAAGTTACGATTAGTCGTAATGTTATTGATGTAGTTCTATCTTTTGAAGCTGCTCAGTTAGATGAAGTAATGGTTGTCGCTTATGGCACAGCAAAAAAAGCAAGCTTTACTGGTTCTGCTGGTTTAGTAAAAAAAGAGTCTCTAGAAAGATCTCAAGCAGCATCAGTATCTAAAGCATTACAGGGAACTGTTGCCGGAGTTCAATCTATTTCAATGTCTGGACAGCCTGGTTCAGATGCATCCATTTATATCCGTGGTGTTGGCTCTATCAATGCTAGTTCTGCACCTCTTTACGTTGTTGATGGTGTTCCATATGATGGATCACTTAACAACATTAGTACATCTGATATTGAATCTGTTACTGTTCTTAAAGATGCTGCATCAAGTGCTCTTTATGGTTCTAGAGGTGCAAATGGGGTAATTATTATTACAACTAAACAGGGTAAAATAGACCAACCTGCTAGAATAGATGCAAAAATAACGTATGGCTTTTCTGATAGAGCAGTTAAGGACTATGAGCAAGTTAGCACACAAGAATACTGGGAACTATACTGGGAAGCAGCTAAAAATGAACGTATGTATATCAATGGTTCAACACCAGAAGTTGCAGCACAATGGGCAACAGACAATATTGTTAATCGTTTGGTTGTTAATCCTTACGGAACAGGCAACCCTAAGCCTATTGGAACTGACGGAAAACTTTTACCTGGGCTTACCCCACTTTGGGACGACAACTGGCATGACCTAAATGAACAAAATGCTACCCGCTTTGAAGCCGTAATCGGCATATCAGGTGGCAGCAAAACTTCTAGCTACTATGCTTCATTTGGGTATCTAAATGACATTGGTATGGCTACCGGTTCAGACTTTAAGAGATATACAGGAAGATTAAACTTATCTTCAGATATTAAGCCCTGGCTTAAGTTTAATGGAAACATAGGGTTAACCCATTCTAACCAAGGCTTTCCCACACAAGAAGACACCCGCACAGACAATGTTATTAATGCATCTCGCTTAAGACCTAGCTTCTATCCTGCATGGGAACGCGATTGGACTACAGGAGCTTTTATACTTGATGCCAACGATAACAGGATATGGGATTTTGGCTCTTATAGACCTAGTGGAGCACAGGCAAATGATAACCTACCGGGAAGTATGGCATATGATAAGCAGTGGACTAAAAGAGATGCAGCTACTATTCGTACTTCATTAGAACTTCTTCCATTCGAAGGTTTATCATTTAAAAGTAGCTTTAACTCTGATTATACAAACCGAAATGATATGGAGTATAATAACCCCTCTTATGGTAGTTATATAACTGAAGGAGGTCAAATATATAGATACAATGTTCGTACAACAAGCATGACTGTAAACAACATTTTATCATATAATACTCGACTAAACGACAAGCATGGAATAAAAGCCTTAGTTGGACAGGAATACTATGAATACAATACCGACAACATGTCGGGTACTCGTATAGGTCTTGCCATGCCAGACATATACGCACTTGACATTGCTAGCACAACCACTTCTTTAACCGGCAACAGCAGCTCTTATAAGCTACTCAGCTTCCTCAGTAACTTTGAGTATGAATATGACAACAGATATTTTGCATCGGCTTCAATTCGTACAGATGCTTCTTCTCGCTTCGACCCATCTTCTCGTTGGGGCGTATTCTGGTCTGTAGGTGCTTCTTGGAGGGTTATCAATGAAAAATTCATGATGCCTCTTTCTTGGGTTTCAAACCTAACTCTACGAGCCAGCTATGGCGCTCAAGGAAATGATAATCTCAATTCTTACTTCTTATATCAAGACCTCTATAGTATATACAATAACCTTGGAGAACCTGGGTTAGTTTCATATAGGTTACCAACTCCTGATTTAAAATGGGAAACCAATAAGAACTTGAATGTTGGTCTAGATTTTGGCGTATTCAACAACCGTCTTACTGGTACAATAGAATTCTTCCAACGTAACGCTAAAGATCAGCTGTTTAACCTTCCAATGCCTTCATCATTAGGCTATGCAACTATTGCAAAAAATATTGGAGATATGAAAAACACTGGTATCGAAATCTCGCTGAATGGAATTCCTATAAAAACAAAAGATTGGACTTGGGAAGTTTTTGCTAATGTTACACATTACAAAAACAAGATTACCAGCTTACCTCAAGACTACATTGATAGCGGCAATAAGCGTTTAACTGTAGGCGGAACTATGTATGACTTCTTCTTGGTTGAATGGGCCGGTGTTGATCCAGCTAATGGTCGCCCACAATGGTGGATGTATGATTCTAATGGAGACAAAGTTAAGACATATACATACACAGATGCTAATAAAGCTGGTAATAAAGTATTTGCCGGTACATCTTTACCTGATGTTATGGGCGGTTTTGGCACCAATCTGAAATATAAGAATATTGACTTTTCTGTACTATTTGCCTACGTGTTGGGTGGTAAAATTTACAACGGAGACATCACATTCATGATGCATACAGGTAACAACACCGGACGTGCTTGGCCCGTAGATATTAAAAACAGATGGACTCCTGAAAATACAGATACGGATATTCCTCGCTTACAGCTAACAACACATTCATTCAATAGCTCCTCAACCAGATTCCTTGTTGATGCAGACTATTTACGTCTGAAAAATATTACATTAGGATACAACCTGCCAAAGAAATGGTTAGAGAAGGTGCAGATTAGCCAATGTAGAGTTTTTGTTCAAGGGGAAAATCTACTTACATTCTTCGGAGAAGATGGTATGGATCCTGAACAAACTGTAGGAGGTTCTACTTACTACAGATATCCTGCTATGAAAACATTCTCGTTTGGCTTAAACCTTTCATTCTAAAACTATTAAACCGAAGTAATCATGAAGAAAATAAAATACATATTAACAATACTAGGGTTCAGCCTTTGTTTGTCTTCGTGTGATTTAGACACAGAACCTACAAATTACGTACCAGGTAGCTCTATATACTCAGATATTGAAAACATAGAAAAGGTACTAACCGGAGCTTGGACATATTTATGGGAATATAATACTATTGTAAGTAGTCCTGGATTCCATACTGCTCTTTTAGCAAGCGATGCTATGGGAAGTGATATAAATGTAAGAAATGGATATGGGTATATTGGCATTTATCAATTTACCATTATGCACGATGCATCTCAATCTTGGGTACTTAGAGTTTGGGAAAATGCATACAAAACCATAGATAACTGCAACTCTATTCTTGCAAATATTGATAATGTGCAGGGCGATGCTAATGATATAAAAAGAGTTAAAGCTCAAACTTTAGCTTTACGCGGTTATATCTATCATAACATCGGAGCGTTCTATTCATATGCTTATGCAAAAGATCCCAATGCTCTTTGTGCTCCCATATATAAAACCCCGACTACCGCTAAAACTGAAGGTAATCCCAAAAGTTCGGTACATGATGTATTTGAACGTGCTCGTTTAGACTTAGAAGAAGCCTATACCCTTATGAGCTCAACATATAACAGAAGCGCTAAGTGGAAAATCAATAAAAGTGTTATTTGCGGTATACTAGCTCGCGTTTATTTACACATGAATACCTGGGATAAAGCAGCCCAATATGCAGCTGAAGCACATGCTGGTTATAGCTGGATGTCTAAAGCAGACTATCTAGGGGGCTTTAACGATGTTTCTAACAGCGAATGGATGTGGGGTCAACCCCAAACTTTAGAGCAATATATGATTCCGTTCTCTTGGAGAGATGTATCAACAACACCGGGTAGTAGCTATTACGCATTTTTTGCCGACCCCTTCTTCAAAGATTTCTTTATAAAAGAAATAACTCCTACTAATGATACTATATATGACACAGGGGATACTCGGTTTAATTTGTTTCAATGGGATGTAACACGTTACAAAGGAGCCTTAATGTACAAAAAGTTCAGATATAGAGAAAGTACTATTGGTGATTATGTGTTTATGCGTAAGGCTGAAATGGTTTTAATTGAAGCAGAAGCTCTTGCTGAAGATAATCAATTACCGCAAGCTATTGCCGCATTAAATAGCCTAAGAACAGCTAGAGGAGCAGATACGCCAAATCTTTCTACGCTCACTAAAGACCAACTTGTAGAAGAAATTCTTATAGAAAGACGCAAAGAACTTTTTGGAGAAGGTTTCTCTTTAACCGACATTATACGTAGACAAAAACCTGTAGAACGCAGAGAGTACACCACCGGAGTATCAGGTTATGGTTATGTTCCGGGAACCACAATACTCAAGCAAGGCCATACAAGCACAAAACTTCCTGATGGTACAAGCCATGTTGCAAACAGTAGATACTATCTGTTTGCTATTCCGCAAGGCGAACTAAATACGAACCCAAATATATAATTATTATATAGTATGCTAATAAAAAATGCCACCTTCTCAGGTGGCATTTTTTATTAGTTTGGTTATATCCAATGCTTAAAGTTGCTACCTTTGATTCCTTATTACATAAAGTATACAACTAATTATTATTGTTTACCATGAAAACACAACTTATAAAAGCTTTGTGCCTCATTCTTTTTGTTGGCGCATCGATATATCAAACCAACGCACAGGGTAAAATTCCGGCAGACCTTAAACAGGTAAAAAACGTTATTATGATGATACCCGATGGAACAAGCACTTCTGTTCTATCTCTTGCCCGCTGGTACCAAAGCTATAACAGCTCCGAGTTGATATGGCTTACAACAGACGAACTCGTTACCGGATTGGTTAAAACACACTCGTCCAATGCACCCATCGGCGACTCTGCTCCCACCGGCAGTACATACGCCAGCGGTGTTGTATCGCAAGAAGGCTATGTATCAACATATCCGCCAAAAACAGAGAACGATATTGTACCTGTTGATGCCTCGCTTGCCAATACCCCCGCATTTACTATTCTTGAGGCCGCTAAGCTGAAAGGAATGTCTGTAGGTTTAGCCTTCACGTGCGATTATACCCATGCCACTCCTGCCGATTTTTCGTCACATACACCGGATCGTAGCGACAGGAAATCGATAACCCCTCAAATGGTTTACAACCATATTGATGTTGTATTTGGCGGTGGCGAAGAATACCTGGAACCACGATATCGTCAGTACTTAGCGCAGAATGGCTGGGATACGATTTTTTATGACTACAATCGCTTCAAGAACTATTCAGGACAAAAGGTTTGGGGCTTATTCTCGTCTAAAGATGTACCCTACGATTTTGACCGCGACCTGAGCAAAGACCCGTCGTTAGCAGAAATGACAAAGAAAGCCATTGAAATACTATCAAAAAACGACAAGGGATTCTTCCTTATGGTAGAAGGCAGCAAGGTCGATTTTGCCGCGCATGCCAACGACCCTATCGGAATTATTAGCGAATACCTCGCCTTTGATAAGGCAGTAAAAGAAGCGTTGGATTTTGCTAAAAAAGACGGACAAACGGCTATTATTATTTGCCCCGACCATGGAAATAGTGCAGTAAGCATAGGTAACGCTTCTTCAACTTCCGGCTACAATAAGCTATCGAAACGTGAGCTGTTTGAGCCATTGATGAAGTGTAAGCTGACAGCCTACGGTTTTGCAGAGAAGCTAGCCGAAAAAGGGAAGTTTGACGAAGGCTATATTCGCCAGCAATTTAAAGAGCAAATGGGTATAGATATTACTCAGCCTGAAGTACAAACCTTTAAAAGCGCCATGGCTAAAGGTACTGTTTCGGCTATTAATAGTGCTATTATTCCGGTTATAAACGCTCGGACATTCATAGGCTTTACAACAGGCGGACATACCGGCGAAGATGTATTTTTAGCGACTTATCACCCGCAAGGACAGGTATTAACCGGAACAGTTGTCAATACTGATGTTAACCGTTATATGTGCCAGCTACTGGGCATTGGCAATCTTGCCGATTCGACTAAAAAATATTTTGTTGGTCATAAAAAATTGTTCCCCGAGAATGCATATAGCATCAGCTGGGATAAGAACGACAAAAAAGAACCGACTCTAACTATTACATCAAATGCTACGAAGAAAGTTTTAAAGTTGAAAGCATTTGAAAATAAGGCGCTTGTTGGCAAAAGCATTAAGGATAAAAATATGCAGCAGGTTGCTCTAAAAACTGTTATGGTTTATGTAGAAAAGAATGATGAAATCTATCTACCTGCCGAACTGAAGAGTTACATAGACTAAATATCTCCGTCATTTCGAGCGAAGCGAGAAATCTCCTCATTCAGCGTACTGCTGCTATTCAGGAGATTTCTCGCTTCGCTCGAAATGACGGATGAAATGATTAAATAAGCTGAGATAATTCTTCAAACGATAACTTTTTTATTTCGCAAGAACCGATATCATTCATTAGAATAAAGCTGATGCTATCGCCTTGCTTTTTCTTATCTTTATGAATGGCACTAAGTAGCATATCTCTCGAAACAGCTGTTTTTACAGGCAAGCCAAAAGATTGGAGTATGCGTTCTATTTCGGCAACTTCTTCTTTAGTCAGAAAACCTAACTTCTGAGAAATATTAGCAGCAATAACCAAACCAACGCTCACAGCCTCGCCATGATTCAACTCTCCCGATGCCTCTATTGCGTGCGCAAAGGTATGTCCTAGGTTAAGCTTTTTACGCTCTCCCGACTCACGCTCATCGCGCCTGACAATATCGGCCTTTATTTCTACCCCACGATAAATTAAATCGGTTAGTATATTAATATCTTTAGCCAGAATCTGCTCTCTGCTTTGGGCTATATGGTGAAACAAAGATGCATCGGTAATTAAAGCTGCCTTAATCAGCTCTGACAGACCACCTCTATACTCACGATCCGGTAAGGTTGATAGCATTTCAACATCGCAAATAACAAACTCCGGCTGGCTGAACACACCCAGCATGTTTTTATAGCCAGCAAGATTAACACCATTCTTACCGCCAATGCTTGCATCGAGCTGAGAAAGTAGCGTTGTTGAAACTAATCCGCAACGCACGCCACGCATAAAAATAGAGGCTACAAAGTTTGCTATATCACAAGCAATACCGCCACCTATACCTACAATAAACGTACTTCGGTCGGCACCTAAATCCAATAGCTGACGTGCTAAGCTTTCTACTGTAGCCAATGTTTTATTCTGCTCTCCTAAAGGAATGACAAGCCTTTGATAAGGAGGTAGGATATCTCTGTATAGCTTCTCCACATTCTCATCAACCAGCAAAACAACCTGGCCTGATGAAGGAATATATTGGGTAAGATTTGCAATCTTCTCTCCTATCAATACTTTTGAAGTAGATGAGTGTTGGCTATTTATTTCAATTTGCTTCATCTTATATTATACTAGAGTAACGACATCTGCACAGCATTACCATCATCGCCAGATTGGGGTAAATCGTCATCATCGCTTTGCGGTGGTTCTTTCTCTAACGGTTCTATAAACCTTAATATACCTACATCTAAGGTAGAAATACGCTTGCCTTTCGCACGAAAACTCTTAACGCCTATAAACTCGTCAACATCTATTTGTTCAGGTTCTTTTTTAGCGTTTTTACCCTTAAATGAAACTTCTAATTGAGGGTAGTCATCGCTTGACAGCTCTACTAAATATGAGCCAACTGTTTCATCAATAAATAACTGAGAATTGGGCGATTCTTCAAACGTAAATCTTTTTACGTAGAAGTATTTTTGTTCGGCATCGTAGTAAGCTGCGGAGAAAACTTTTTCTGCATCAAACTTTTCTACCAGCACCATTTCTTCTTCGTAGCGGTTGCTTAGGTCGTAATCAGTGGTGTAGAACTTGCCTTGTCTAGTCACAGCAAGTATTCTGTCGCCATTGCCAAACTCGCCCAATAATCGTCCATGACTGTCTATATTCAGTCGGCGTACAGCATCATCAAACCAAATAGACTGACCGCCTAATGTTGATTCTCCCTTCTCTTTAAGCACCACCTTATGTATGGCATAACGGGTAAATATATTACCCATAGACGCGCGACCTTTTATGGCAAGATCTGCAAAATCAAGATCTACAATAAGATTCTTAATTCTTGGACGAGGCTTGAAGTACACCTTTAGCACCTCCGCTTCGCCATTCGGATTAGCACTCATGTATAACACCTGTGATCCTTCTGTACCACGGGTTATATCGTATTCTTTATCGCGGGTTACGCTGGTAACGGCAAAACGTTTCATCATTATCGGACCGTTTTTACCATCACGATAAACTACATTATAAATGGTGCGCGTGTCGTTTTTACGAAAAACTCCAACATGTATAATGTCTTTTCCGACGAAAGCTTTATCTGAAACCTTTGCTACAACATACTTACCATTTTTAAGAAACATAATAATATCATCGATATCCGAACAATCGCAAACGTACTCGTCTTTCTTAAGACCTGTACCAACAAAGCCTTCAGCACGGTTAACGTATAACTTCTGACTCGCAACTACTACCTGTGCAGCTTCAATATTGCTGAACCCTACCAACTCAGTAAGACGCGGGTGATTTTTACCGTACTTCTTCTTCAGCTGCTGATAGTAGGAAATGGCATAGTTTACAAGGTTATTCAAGTTGTTTTCTACCTCTTCAATTCCATCCTCAATATTCTTTATAAGGTCATCCGCTTTCTTAGAATCGTACTTAGAAATACGCTTAATCTTAATCTCTGTAAGTCTTGTAATATCCTCAACTGTAACAGGGCGACGAAGATTTTTCTTATATGGCTTTAGCCCTTTATCAATTGCATCAATAACTTCTTCCCAAGTCTCACTCTCTTCAATCTTAAGGTAGATACGCTTTTCGATGAATATTTTTTCAAGCGAAGAAAAATGCCATTGCTCGTTCAGCTCATGCAAATGTATTTCAAGCTCTTGCTTTAACAAATCTTTTGTACGGTCTGTAGCCATACGAAGCATTTGTTTCACGCCAATAAAGTGCGGATGATCGTCGCTGATAGTACACGAGTTAGGCGAAATTGAAATCTCGCAATCGGTAAACGCATAAAGTGCATCAATCGTTTTATCGGGCGACACATCGTTAGGAAGATGAATAACAATCTCTACATTTTGTGCAGTATTATCATCTACCTTACGTACCTTAATTTTTCCCTTATCGTTAGCCTTCAGAATAGACTCAATAACTGTTGATGTTGTCTTGCCAAAAGGTATTTCTGTAACAACAAGCGTTTTTCTATCCAACTTATTAATGCGGGCGCGTACCTTTACTGCACCTCCACGTAATCCATCGTTATAGCGAGAACAATCGGCTAGACCTCCTGTAGGAAAATCGGGGTATAAATCAAAATCTTTATTCTTTAAGTGAGCAATAGACGCATCTATCAGCTCGTTAAAGTTATGCGGAAGTATTTTAGAAGCAAGCCCTACAGCAATACCTTCAACACCTTGCGCCAGTAGCAACGGGAACTTTATAGGGAGCGTAACGGGCTCTTGATTACGTCCGTCATACGAAGGCATCCACTCCGTTGTTTTTGGGTTGAAAACAACATCGTTGGCAAACTTAGATAAGCGGGCCTCGATATATCGAGGTGCAGCAGCACTGTCACCTGTAAGAATATTCCCCCAGTTACCTTGCGTTTCGACCAGCAAATCTTTTTGTCCAATCTGAACTAGCGCATCACCAATAGACGCATCGCCATGAGGATGG
Source organism: Bacteroidales bacterium (assembly GCA_031550925.1). Lineage (GTDB taxonomy): Bacteria > Bacteroidota > Bacteroidia > Bacteroidales > UBA932 > JAIRNF01. The sequence goes on from JAVBOE010000122.1 coordinate 14,611, forward strand.
AACTGCATGGTAAAGCCAATAATATTGGCAACCTTATTGAAACGTCCGTCATCCAAGCGTTTCATGGCATGCAAAATACGGCGCTGAACAGGTTTAAGCCCATCATTAAGATGAGGCACGGCACGCTCAAGTATCACATACGAAGCATAATCAAGAAACCAATCTTTATACATACCTGTAAGCCGATACTTCTTTGTATCGTCACCGGTAGTAAGCTTGGCAAAACGTCCCGCATCTGTTTCGTTTACCTCCTCGCTGACACCTTCTTCTAACTCAAAATCGTCTGTAGACATCTACTATAAATCTTTGAATGCATATTAAATTCAAAATCTCATTGAAATTATAAACAACATTAGGAATGAAATAAATATTTTATTCTACCACTTCTCCCAATGCAGATTTTCCTCTTTCCACTTATCCTTTGGAACTGTTTCTCCCGAAGGATAACCAATAGGAATAACGTTCAACGGAATTATTGTTTCAGGCAACCCCAAAATATCCTGAACAAACCTCGCCCTATCCATTGCCGGATATAGACCTGTCCATACCGCGCCCAAGCCCATTGCTTCTGCTGCCAGTAGTATATTTTCTGTTGCAGCAGAACAGTCCTGCACCCAAAATTCGGGTAGGCCTTCTACCGCTTTGCTTAAGTCACCACACACAACTATTGCCGCACCGGCTTCTTTAAGCATTTGCGCATAAGGTAAATTTGTTGTCAGCGAATCTAAGGTTGCGCGCTCGGTAACTATCACAAAAGCCCAAGGTTGTTTGTTTACGGCTGTAGGAGCCGCCATTCCCGCCTTTACCAACGTAATTAAATCGTCTTTGCTTACCTCTTTTTGAGGAATGAAATTGCGAACACTTTTGCGATTATGGATTACAGAAAGCACCACTTCTTGCTTTGATGGAGGTGCGCTTTCTGTTTTATCGTCCTTGTCGGGCATTCGAAATATAAGAACAAGGACAACTATCATTAACGCTATACTTATTAGCTGATAGGTTATTATTTTCTTTTTTTCCATTAAGAAATACTATTTGCGTTATTTTGACTGTTTTTTAATTGGTCCTCGTTTCAATGCATCCAGCCCTTGCCCTGTTGGACACAAGAATCTACACCAAGGTTTTGTAATAAATATTGATAAGACCAATGATACTCCCGCAATTATAATCGCCGCCCAAGGTGCTGCCGAAATATTAAATGCGCTAAACGGCTCTATAGCGGTTAAGTCAAACTCCAACCCTAAAACCAGTAACAGCACTACAAATATTAGTATCGCTTTTCGTAAAAGCATCAACCAACCTACTACTTTTTGCCCCAGCTTTACTTTACGCTTATTCAGCTTACCAACCAACTCTTGTGCTGCTCCAAATGGACAAAGATAGCTGCAATAAAATGCTTTTCCTGTAAACATAGGAAGTCCGACAGCAAATAAAAGAATTAACAGCATTATCCATTGTGTAGCCAAAGGAATGCCATTTGTCAGCCATGTAAAAAATTGCACCAACGATAGCATTGAACTCTGCCAAAAACCAAGTATAACAACAGATAGTAGCAGCAAAACAATACGCAGCTTCTTTGCTTTTGCCGGACGGAAGAAGCTATAAAGCGCTAATCCTAAAACAGCAATAACCGCAACATGCTTCAGCATATCAAACCACGAAAAGGTTGATACCGTTCGGTTAGAATCTGTTGCCACTGCAAGCCTTACCTGTAACGATTTCACAATAGCTTTTGTAGTATAAGTTGCTCCCGACACATTATCCACTTTCTTCTCTAATGCATCCGGTAATGATAAACCGTCCCATGCGTTAAAAACTCCTGCCTCTTCCACCATTCTTAGATATGAAGGACTTTCTATATTTTTTAGGAGTACCACCTGTTGTATTGTCTTTGCAGTATCTAAAGCGATAAGCAACGGTGTTCGTCCTGCATAGCCTATAACCTTATTAGAATAAGGGCTACTAAGCATTACCTCGCCTATTTTTTGCTGACGACCATTGTACACCTCAACCCAAGAAGTATCTATCTCGCGTACACCAACAGCATCCGGAAATGCTTGCTTAACATAATCTATAGACACGCTTGCCGCATCCGTTGTTAGCTCTATGTCTGTAGAAGAATCGTTGCTATTGTGTATCCACCTACCTCGGCTAAAGGCTACAATTGCCAACACTAGCAGCACAAGGATTATATTAAGTATTCTGCTCATTTACAATCTATGCTTCACTCAGCTCCAGCTCTGTTTCTTCTGAGGATTCCTCTACCGACTCTATACTCTCTTCTACACGAAGATTACCGATAATAAACTGCTGTCTATCCGGTGTATTCTTACCCATATAGAATTCAAGCAGTTCGCTTATTGTATCATCTTTGCTAAGATTTACCCTATCAATTCTCATATCTTCGCCAATAAACCCACGGAACTCATCAGGCGAAATTTCTCCCAAACCTTTAAAACGGGTGATTTCAGGATTTGCTCCTAGCTTAGCAATAGCCTGTAAACGCTCTTCATCGGAATAGCAATAGATGGTTTCTTTCTTATTGCGGACACGGAACAACGGCGTCTGTAAGATATATATATGTTTCTGACGAACAAGGTCGGGGAAGAACTGCAAGAAGAACGTTAGCAACAGCAAGCGAATGTGCATACCGTCAACATCGGCATCAGTAGCAATTACAACTTTATTGTAGCGTAAATCGTCTAAGCTGTCTTCTATGTTAAGCGCGGCTTGTAGAAGATTGAACTCTTCGTTTTCGTAAACAACACGCTTGGTCATTCCGTATGTGTTAAGAGGTTTACCCCTTAAGCTGAACACCGCTTGTGTATTTACATCGCGTGACTTAGTAATTGATCCGCTAGCCGAATCTCCCTCGGTAATAAAAAGCGTTGATTCTTCCGCTAAGTCATGCTTTTCGTTAAAGTGAACCCTGCAATCGCGTAACTTCTTATTGTGTAAATTTGCTTTTTTTGCACGCTCTCTTGCCAACTTCTGAATGCCCGAAATTGCCTTACGCTCCTTTTCCGAATCAACAATCTTTTTCTGCAGTATTTCAGCCATGTCGGCGTGTTTATGCAGGTAGTTGTCGAGGTTCTTCTTTATAAAATCACCAATGAAGTTACGAATGGTAACACCTCCCGGCGACATATCTCTAGAGCCCAGCTTTGTTTTTGTCTGCGACTCAAACACAGGCTCTTCAACCTTTACGCTTACCGCAGCATATATCGACATTAAAATATCTTTGCTATCAAAATCTTTCTTGTAAAACTCGCGTATGGTTCTACCAATGGCTTCGCGAAAAGCGGTAAGATGCGTTCCGCCTTGTGTTGTATGCTGACCGTTTACAAAAGAGTAGTAGTTCTCGCCGTAGCTGGAACCATGTGTTATGGCTATTTCAATATCTTCTCCTTTAAGATGTATAGGTGGGTAAAGTGGTTCTTCACCAAGATTTTCGTTAAGTAAATCGAGCAATCCGTTCTTCGAAATAAAGCTGGAGCCATTAAAAGTAATCGTCAATCCCGAATTGAGGTAAACGTAGTTCTTTAGCATTGACTCTACAAACTCGGGGTTGTAAGAGTAGCTGCCAAACACGCTTGCATCGGGCGTAAAAATTACTTTTGTTCCGCTTATTTCTTTTGAAGGTAACTCCTCTGTGCTGATAGTATTACCCTCTGAGAAGGTTGCTAACGCCGAGTTTCCGTCTCTGAATGACCATATAGAAAATGATGATGATAAAGCATTAACAGCCTTAAGACCCACTCCGTTTAGTCCAACAGATTTTTTAAATGCTTTTGAATCATACTTTGCACCGGTATTCATTTTAGAAACAACATCCGTCAACTTTCCCAAAGGAATTCCACGACCGTAATCGCGAACCATAACTTCCGATTCGTTTATGGTAACGTCTATGCGCTTACCGTTGCCCATAGCGTACTCATCAACAGAGTTATCGAGTACTTCTTTTAGCAGAACGTAAATACCGTCGTCGGCCGATGTACCATCGCCTAATTTGCCGATGTACATCCCCGGACGCTTACGGATATGAGCGTTCCACTCTAGCGTTTGTATATCTTTCTCCGAATAATTTACTGCATCCATTTTGCTTGTCATAAGAACCTGTAAAGTTACAAATTGTTGGATTATTTATAACGGAATTTTTTCAACATCGGTGCATTTGTTATATTTGCTGAAATTTCTTGTATGTGGGGTACTGTTGTCAATGCTGCTGCCATTATTGCAGGCGGTATAATCGGAACTTTTTTCAATAAAAGCCTTCCGCAACGTTTTCAATCTATTATATTTCAGGCGATGGGTCTGTGTACCATCATTATTGGTATATCTATGGCCTTAAAAATGGAGTACATGCTGTTTTGCGTGCTATCTCTACTGGTTGGAGGTTTACTTGGCGAACTACTAAGACTTGATCATCAGCTGGATAAGCTAAGCAGCTGGATTAAACGCAAGGTTAAGATTAAGAATGAACGCTTTTCTGAAGGATTTATCAGCACATCTCTCCTGTTTTGTGTAGGAGCAATGGCCATACTGGGAGCCGTTGAAGAAGGAAGCGGGCATCATCCTAACCTATTGCTTACCAAATCGGTAATGGACGGATTCAGCTCTATTGCGTTTGCCGCTGCTTTTGGCGTTGGTGTAATATTCTCGTCTGTACCGGTATTTATTTATCAGGGAACGCTGACACTGCTGGTTATCCTTTTTGGCAGCCTGCTTAGCGAAAGCGTTATTAATGAGCTATCGGCAGTAGGGGGTGTTTTACTTATCGGGCTAGGAATCAACCTGCTTGATATTAAACAGATAAAAGTGCTGAACTTGCTCCCTTCGCTAATTTTTGTAGGAATATTAGTGTGGCTTTTTGCCTAAAACATTTTAGAGTTTAAATTTATAAACATAGCATTTACAAGCGGTGCTTTACGTTAGTATTGGCTGTTGGTAAGCGTTTTCTCTCCCTACTTTTGTCTTGATACAAAAGTAGGCAAAAAATCAAGACCGCCCGACGCTAGTGGTTTTCCATGGGTTAGCCTACTCTTCGTGGGAAACGCCGTCCAGCCATGCGCTAATAAACTGTTTGCAGGTTCTTTTCTTGCTAAAGCTGAATAGCAGCTGCGGAATGTAATTCCGCTATAAAAGAAAAGTCCTTACTGAAAATTTTCCGTCCAAGCGAAGCCGAGAGGCGGAGCGCGTTAAAATTTTCAAGCACTTTTTGGTTCTTTTTGGGGCACCAAAAAGAATGAAGAAAAAATCCTACGAAGCTTTATTTCAAAGTCAAAAAGATAATAACAGCAGGATTGTGTAAAGGCTTTAATATTGCTTAGAAAAATTAGTGACAGAAATTTAAACAGGTTCTTAGCCAAGTATTTTTTTCAGCTTACACGATAGCAACTTCATAACATAACCAAAAGTTATACGAGGTTTGGTTAATGCTCCAGTGTATGGTTTTCCCATTCGTAGATAATACTTATAGAAAGTACGCGAAGTAATACCCCATTTTCGTAAAAAGTACTTCTTAGTCCAAGATGAATCTCTTCTTTTCAAACGTTTTGTTGATGACCGAGAGAAATGATACACCTTACTTTTTGCAACACCTTTAAAAATGCGAACTCCTTGCTTCCACAACTTCATCGAAAAATCAGGATCGGAATACATACCGGGCGAAAACTCTACGCTATATCCTCCCACTGCTTCCCACATCTCGCGATGAACAACACTTGGAGGGAATGATGAACCGGACCAATCTTGCATCGAGAATTTTTCGAATGAGCTAAGAAACTCTTCCTCACGAAAATCTGCCGGAGAATTTCCGAACATCCCAACATAATGGTGATTCGTATCTGAAGACTCCGGTTCTATTGCCGTTCCCGAGAAATAAAATTTATTTCCACCGTTTTTTTCTATTTCTTCCCACAAGTATAAATCCCAGTCGGGAGCCACATACATATCATCATTAATATACAACAAATAGTCTGTTTTAGCAAGACGATATGCAGCGTTCACAGCATGGCATACACCAACATTTTGCTTACTGTAGGAGTAATCTAGCCCTTGCTCTTTAACCCACTCTAACGAGCCATCATTACCCTCGTTAATATGAACTATTATCTGATGCTTAAAATGGCTATTTTTTCTAATGCTTTCAACACATAGCTTTAAAATCGACAAATTGTTCCATGTAGGAAGAAGTATTGAGAATTTACATTCATTTATATCGCCATCTCCTCTCACATAATCTATTGGAATACTTTCGTACTTAAGATATGGGCCAGATTTATAATACTGATGTAGCTTTGCATATTTTATGAAAGACTCATATGCAATCATCTGGCAGACTATTAAGCCCGATACTCCATCTAAAAAACCTAACCTAATCACATAGCTTACAAAAAAACGCCATTGATAGATTATCCATAACTTAAGGAAACCTACTTTTTTATTGCGCTTTATGGCTTTACTTACCCATAAATCAGAATACTTTTGTATTTTTTCTATATGCTGACTAACAGTGGTATATGTGTAATGAATAATATCTCCCTTTAAGTGCTTAACCGATGTTCCTTGCTGCAGCTCCAGCTGCTCATGAACATCAGCATCATCCCATTTTCCTTTTTTTCTGTCCCACAAACGGATTTTTTTATCGGGGTACCAACCGCAATACTTAATAGGTTTTCCACAGTACACATTAAGTCGATTAAACGAGTATGCGTCGTGTGTCCAGTTTTCTTTTATAGCCAAAATAGATTTTTGAAGCTCCGGAGAAAGTACTTCATCTGCATCGAGCGAAAGGATATAATCATACGAAGCCGCTTTATTGCCAAAATTCTTTTGCTCGCCATAGCCAAGCCATTCCTGCTCAATAAAACGAGCCCCATATTCCAAACAAATAGCTTTCGTTTTATCGGTAGATAAAGAATCAACTACAACTATCTCATCAACAACGCCCTGTAAAGATTGAAGGCAGCGAGCAATGTTTCGCTCCTCATTTTTAGTAATAATTACTGCCGAAATTTTTACCATAACTAAGCATATGTATTAAACCATCATACAAAACTACGAGTTTTTCCAATATGCCAATGCACTTTGTTTACAAATGCAAAAAGTAACTATAAAAACAGCATAATTTGCAAACAAATGGTTACCTTTGACCTTTAGCAAACTTATTTTATTACAAATTCGGTCAAACAGAGATGAAAACATTAGCCCTCAAAAGTATCTGCGGTTTTATTCTACTCGCGTTTGTTTTGATATTAAGCACATCTTGCTCTTCTTCAAAAAAATCGCCATACTCTAAGAATTTGAGGAGAGGCTGTAAGTGTCCGGCCTATGGATATTTCGACAACCAACCATCTCAACATTCTTCACACTTTACCATAGAAAAGTCTTAACTGATAGGGGTAATGCTTGATTCAATATTTAAGAATAAACAGTCTTCTAGAGTTGCTGTAATTGGTAATGGGAGTTGGGCTACCGCTCTTATAAAGTTGCTTTGTACAAACTTGTCGAGTGTGGGCTGGTTTGTACGTTCTGCCGACACGATAAGCTACATAAAAGAACATAAGCGTAACCCACGATATTTAGAATCGGTGAAATTGGAGCCCGAAAGGCTTTCCATGTCCGATGATATTAACAGTGTTATTTCTAATGCCGATATTCTTGTAGTTGCCACCCCATCTGCGTTTTTACAAGATGTAATGGCTAATGTAAAAGTTGATCTTAAAGATAAATTTATTGTATCTGCTGTTAAGGGGATACTGCCGCATACTAATAAAACAGTCGGGGAATACTTTAACGAAGAATACGGTGTACCATTTGATAACATTGGAGTACTTGCAGGTCCATGCCACTCCGAAGAGATTGCTTTAGAACGATTATCTTACCTTACTTTTTGCTGCAAGAAAAAAGAAAATGCGGAATTGTTAGCAAAGCTGTTTGCTACACCATATCTTAAAACCATTACCGGTAAAGATATCTATGGAATTGAGTATGCCTCTATCCTAAAAAATGTATATGCGGTTGCAGCAGGTATTTGTCACGGACTAGGTTATGGCGACAACTTTAGCGCAGTACTTATAGCCAACTCGCACCTAGAGATGAAGCGTTTTTTAAACGAAACATACCCTACAACACGTAATACAAGCGAGTCGGTTTATTTAGGTGATTTATTGGTTACCTGTTACTCTCAATTCAGCCGAAACCGTTTATTCGGAACGATGATAGGTAAAGGGTACTCCGTTAGTTCCGCACAAGTTGAAATGAATATGATTGCTGAAGGATACTATGCGGCAAAAGGTATCTACGAAATAAATAAGAAGCATGGCGTTGATATGCCCATTGCTAATGCCGTTTACAATATTCTATACGAAAAAATATCTCCAACAATAGAAATAGCTATACTTTCGGGTAAGCTCCAATAGCTACCTTATCGTTGCTGCCAAAGCAATCAGTTCATCGGCATACTCACGAGAATTATATAGGCGTGGTACTTTATTTTGTCCACCCAGCTTACCGCGTTGCTTCATCCATTCGTAGAATGTTCCGTTTGGAACAGGTGTTAGCTTAAGCCTGTTCAGCGTTACGCTTTTAGCACGCTTGGCTTCGTAGTCTGAGTTAACAAGCGTAAGTTCTTTATCCAGAATATCGGCAAACTGTTCGTAGTCAGCTGGTGCACGTTCAAACTCAATTACCCATTCGTGCGCACCTTTGGTTTTTTCTTCCATAAAGATTGGCGCAACTGTATATTCCTTAGCTATAGCGTTGGCTTTCTCGCACGTGGCAGAAAGTGCTTGCTCCGCATTATGCACCATCAGCTCCTCGCCAAAAACGTTGATGAAATGCTTGGTACGTCCGGTAATCTTTATCTTATGCGGATAAAGCGAAGTAAACTCTACCGTATCCCCTATTACATAACGCCACAAACCACTATTGGTAGAAATAACCATCGCGTAGTTTACGCCTGTCTTAACATCCGCAACCGTTAACGCAGAAGCATTAGCAGACCCAAATTCGGACATCGGTATAAACTCGTAGAATACTCCAGAATCCATTATTAGCAGCATACCCGGATCTGCTAAATCATTTTGCAGTGCAAAAAATCCTTCAGATGCGTTGTAAGTCTCTCTATACAACATTTGCGACGAAGGAATTATTGCCTGAAACTGCTCTCTATAAGGGCCAAAAGCAATTCCTCCGTGCATGAATAAGCTGAGGTCAGGCCATATTTCCAGCAAGTTATGTTTGCCTGTATATTCTAATATATAGCGCATCATTACTAGGTTCCAAGAGGGAACTCCCGCAAAGCTAGTAATGTTTTGCTTTGAGGTTTCTTCGGCTATACGCTTCAACTTAGTTTCGAAATCGGGAATAAGTGCCGTTGCTTTTTTAGGTGCGCGAGAAAATGTGGTATAAAAAGGAGCATTCTGAATAAGTATAGCAGATAAATCACCATCCTTAATGCTGCTGTTCAACTCGTCTATAGCATGACTACCGCCTAACGTAAGGCTCTTACCTTTCAGCATTTTCGACTTGGGATATTGGCGAAGGTGACTAAGCACAACAGCCTTCGACCCCCTGAAATGGCAGCCATATAGCGATTCTTTAGTAACCGGAATATACTTGCTTTTGCTGCCTGTAGTACCCGAAGATTTAGCAAACCATGTTGTCTTTGCAGGCCAAAGAATGTTCACCTTTCCTTTACGCATCTCATCTATAAAAGGTTTTATGTCTTCGTATTCAAACAGTGGAACGTTTTGTTGAAAAGACTCGATGCTATTTATTGATGCAAAATTATGCTGCTTGCCAAACTCTGTGCCCTTTGCCCTGTCTATAAGATAACAAAATAACTTTTCCTGCGCTTCAAACGGATGCTCGCAGAAATAGTCGATTTGCTTAAATCGATTTTTAGATACAGAGAGTATTAGCTTATTGATTAGCATGACTTTGATAACTCTTTATATTTGTTGACTTACAAAGATACAACATTTATTGAACAAGGATTTTGAGCGTTAAAAAACTATGTCATTTCGAACGTAGTGAGAAATCTCCTCTATAGTAGCAGTACATTGAATTATAGATGTTTTTTCGTGAGACTTGTATTGTGCGTTTATTCAGGAGATTTCTCACTGCGTTTGAAATGACGGGCTATTGACTTTTTAGAGAGTCAGTCCAACTTCCCCTATGAGTTGTTTTTTGCATGATCTTCTCAAGCATATCCAAAAAACAATCTCTTGTAACAGTTTCAGCACCAAGGCTTAGCAAGTGAGATGTTACCTGTTGATTATCTATAAATGAAAATTTCCACGATTTAACCTTTTCCACCAAATGCACAAATGCTACCTTAGAAGCATCACTTACCGTATGAAACATCGACTCGCCAAAGAAAGCATCGCCAAGCGATATACCATACAAGCCACCAACCAGCTCTCCGTCTAAATAAGACTCGACCGAGTGAGCAAAGCCCAACTCATGTAAACGAACGTATGCTTCTTGTATTTCATCGGTTATCCATGTGCCATACTGACCGGGTCTTTCAACATTAGCACAAGCAGAAATAACAGCCGCAAAGTTCGTATCAAATCGTATATCAAAAACACCTTTCTCTACCTTCCTGCGTAAGCTATCGGAAACTATCAGCTTATGGGGATATAAAATACAGCGAGGGTTTGGCGACCACCACATTATCGGATCATCCTCAGAATACCATGGATATATACCATTTGCATATGCCTGTAACAATCGTTGGGGCGATAAATCGCCACCTACAGCCAGCAAACCCTCGTCATCTGCCAGTGATGGATGAGGAAATACGGGCTCTTCGTCAAGTAAATATACAGGCATGGTTATATTAAATAAAGGTCAAATTTACCATTTTTAGCCGTTATCGTTTGTATAACCCTACACATTACAGCCGAAAAACTTACCTTTGTGTAAGATAAACCATTTTATTTAAACATTTTGAACAATAAGCAACTACAAGTACTAAGCCCTTCTTCTGCATGGAAGGATTATGAACTGATAGACTCGGGAGGCTTTGAAAAGCTTGAACGTTTTGGCAAATACATTCTCCGTCGTCCGGAGCCTAAGGCCGTATGGGCTAAATCTATGACTGAGCAAGAGTGGGCTAAGCTGACAGATACCACGTTTACCAATGGAGCAGGCTTTGGCAAATCGGGAAAAGAGGATAGCGGCACATGGAACAACAAGCCTAAAATGGTTGAGCAGTGGACAATTGACTACAACCACCAATCGCTACAAATGCGGATGCGACTGGGACTTACTTCGTTTAAGCATGTAGGCGTTTTTCCGGAGCAAGCACCGAACTGGGAGTATATCTACAAATCCGTTAAGCAGCTGAAGACACCTACACCGCGCGTGTTAAACCTTTTTGCCTATACAGGTGGTGCATCGTTGGCGGCCAAAGCAGCAGGCGCAGACGTTATACACCTCGACTCTGTTAAGCAGGTGGTAACATGGGCCCGGCAAAATATGGAGCTGAGCAAGCTGGATAATATCCGCTGGGTAATAGACGATGCTATGAAGTTTATTCGCCGTGAAGCCAAGCGAGGTAATACTTACAACGGCATAATACTCGACCCTCCCGCATACGGTCATGGCATAGATGGCGAGAAGTGGAAGTTGGACGAGAACATTCTCGAAATGCTCAATCATTGTAACACCGTACTGGCAAAAGAAGACAGCTTCTTGCTGCTAAATCTATACTCTAACGGGTTTTCTGCTTTAGTTGCAGACACCTTAACCCGCTCTATTTTTGGCGAAGCAAAAGAACGAGAGTTTGGCGAGCTGGTGCTGGAAGATAGATTTGGCAAAAGATTGCCGCTGAGCGTTTTTTCTAGGATAAAAAGATAGGACAAAAAGATTAATTATGGATATAAGATTTGAAGGGAAGTATAAATCAATAACAAGTTTCAATTGGTCAGACATACCCAGTCTAGCAGTAATAACTGGTCCTAATGGAACCGGTAAATCTCAATTACTTCAACTGATATACAACTCTATTGTGAATAATGATCAACATGAAAAAGTTTCTATAATTAATAAAGATATAGATCCTCACGAAGTCATTTTTATCAAAAGCGAATGGCAACTTCAGAACACCAATCCTGTTAGCCTATCTACTGTTCAAATGCAAATGGATGAATATTATAATCTTTTTGTACATGAAAATCATACGAGCCCACATAGATTGGGACAGGCTAAATTATATCATGCTTTTCAGGAAGTTTTAAGAAAAACAGGAAAATCTCAAAATGATATTTCTCAAGTTGAATTTTACAACTATTTCCCAGAAGTATTATTAATTGAGCAAGAAAGTCAACTTAGCCAGAAAATTGGAGAACTATTTTACAACTATAGGTTATATGAGATTGATTCGGTTATAAAAAAAATGGCTGAAGATGACATTAAAAATGAAATCGGAGAAAAGCCATGGGTTGTGTTACGAGAAATTATTAGAGAATCTAAACTTCCCTTTGACATCAATGATCCTTCAAACAGTGGAGTTAAAGATTCTTTTCAATTAAAATTAACTCATCAAATTTTAAAAGAAGAAGTAAATTTTAATGATTTATCATCAGGAGAAAAAGTTTTATTCTCTCTTGTTTTTTATTTATATAATTCTCAAGAAAAAAGAATTTTTCCAAAACTAATGCTACTTGATGAGCCTGACGCTCATTTACATCCATCAATGTCTCAGCAGTTTATGAATGTAGTTAAAAATGTTCTTGTTGACAAATTTGGAGTACAAGTAATTATGACGACACACTCTCCTGCAACAGTTGCTTTATCTAAAGAAGATTATATATACACGATAAATCCCACAACGAGAGTTATAGAGAAAACAACTAAAGATTCCGCATTATCCATTCTAACAAAGGACATCCCATCCTTTAGCATCCTTTATGAAAACAGAAGGCAAGTTTTCGTAGAAAGCGATAACGATGTTAGTTATTATGAAAAAATATATGGGTATCTTAAGGAACTTCTAGTTCCTGAAATTTCTTTGTCATTCATTTCATCAGGTGATACTAGAACAGATAAACATGGCGGTAAGATTGCTAATTGTAACCAAGTAATAAATGTAACTACTCTATTACGAGAGGCTGGAAACAAGTTTGTTTATGGTATTATTGACTGGGATTTAAACAAAAAAGAAGAGGAGAACTACATTAAAATAAATGGAAAAGAAGAAAGATATAGTATAGAAAACTTAATTTTTGACCCCTTACTAGTTTCATTTTTATTGATTAGGTTAAAAGTCGGAGGTTTTATTAATATTGATAACGATTTCAAGTACTCGAATATTAAAAAACTTACCCAAACTCAATTACAACAAATAGTTGATCACTTTTTAGACTTAGTAAAAGGCACTCTTTTTGATGATGGATTGAAAGATATTGTTGAGTGTGAATATGTAAACGGGATAAAATTAACTCTCCCAAAATGGTATTTACAATATAATGGTCATGAATTGGAAGATGCGTTAATTAATATATTTAATGAACTAAACAGTATAAAGAAGAAATCGGAATCATTACTAAAATTGGAAATTATTGACAAAATAATGTATGATTTTGAAGATTATATCCCTATGGCATTTCTAAGTACCTTCAAAGATATTCAAACAACATAACTTTTGTATAGATTTAACAATAACTAAATAATGTTTTCAGGAATAGTAGAAGAAGCCGCAACAGTTGTTGCACTAGAAAAAGAGCAGGAGAACCTGCACATAACCCTTAGCTGCTTGTTTGCAAATGAGCTAAAGATAGACCAAAGCGTTGCGCACAACGGCGTTTGCCTTACGGTGGTAAAGTTAGTAGATAACACATATACCGTAACAGCCATATACGAAACACTCATCAAGTCGAACTTAGGTTTGCTTAAAGTTGGTGATAAGGTTAACGTTGAGCGCAGCATGACTATGGATAGATTGCTAGATGGGCACATTGTGCAAGGCCATGTTGACCAAACTGCAACCTGCACCGAAGTAAAAGAAGCAGACGGTAGCTGGTACTACACATTCGAATACGATCCGTTTATTGGTAATATCACAGTTGAGAAAGGTTCTGTTTGTGTAAACGGCGTAAGCCTTACGGTGGTAAACTCGCAAGATAATTCATTTCAAGTTGCTATTATTCCGTTTACCCATCAGGTTACTAACTTCCATACCATACAGAAAGGAACCGTTGTAAACCTTGAGTTTGATATTGTTGGCAAGTATATTACCAAGCTGATGAGCAGATATATGCAGAAATAGCAGCCCCCAAACCCCCAAAGGGGGTTTTTAAAATGTTGAAACAATGAATTAAGTTAAGAAACTGAAGCCGCTTAAACTCCTGCCCTTTGGGGAGGTTGGGAGGGGCTGATTACTTTACAAGTATGAAAAGTCCGACAATACGTACAATATCTTTCGCCATAGCGCTTATGGCCGGAGGTATAATGGTGCTATCGCTCTTTATGTCGAGGCGCCATGAGGCCACTATAATCGGGTCAATACTAACTACCATTGCGGTAATTACCCTTGTCTACCTTATTACGTTAGGTACGCTTATAGGTGTTATAATGGAGCAGATCAAACCGATTTACAAGACCATTTACAGCGTAGATCTTTCGAAGAAAAAATTTAAAGAAAAAGTAGCCAGCTATTCTATCGATGCCGCTAAGGAGCAGGTGGCTCTATGGGTCAAGAAAAAAGAGGAGCAAATTGAAATTCTAACCGAGATGGAGCAGTTCCGAAAAGATTTTATCGGCAATGTTTCGCATGAGCTGAAAACGCCTATCTTCAACATACAGGGCTATGTTCTTACGCTACTCGACGGAGCAATTAACGACCCCGAAATAAGTAAAAAGTATCTTGAGCGAACAGAAATAAGCATTAACCGTTTAATAAACATCTTGGAAGATCTTGATGCTATCACACGGCTTGAAAGCGGACAAGAGAAGCTGAGCCTTGAAAACTTCAACATTGTAAAGCTGGTGGACGAAACACTTGAAAGCTTAGAAATGGAAGCTCAGAAAAAAAATATAAAACTTAAACGAGCAAATGTCAGCAGCGATTCGATAATGGTTGAAGCAGATCGTCAGAAAATATCTCAAGTACTTACAAACCTTGTGGTAAACTCAATTCGATATGGAAATGAAAATGGAACGACATCTATTTCGTTTTCTAATATCCCCGAACGTATATTTATAGAAGTAAAGGATAACGGTATAGGTATTGAAGAAAAAGAAATTCCGCGCATATTTGAGCGTTTTTACAGGATTGATAAACACCGTTCTCGAGAATCCGGAGGAAGCGGGTTAGGCCTATCAATTGTAAAACACATACTCGAAATACATAACCAAGGAATTAATGTGATAAGTAAGCCTGGAGAAGGAGCAATCTTTGCATTTACACTAAAGAAAGCACCACAAAAAAAATTCTCGCTAACCAATGCCCAAAGAAATAGAACGGAAGTTTCTGATAAAGAATAACGACTACCGCCAGCTAGGTGAAGGTAAAAGTTATAAGCAAGGCTACATCTGTAGATTGCCGGATAAGGTTGTGCGCGTACGAATCGCAGGCAGCAAAGCATATATTACCATAAAAGGTATGCAACAAAGTGCTATTACACGGTTGGAATATGAATACGAAATACCCGTTAGCCACGCAGAAGAAATGCTGGCAGAACTTTGCGAAAAACCACTCATCGAGAAAGTAAGATACAAAGTACAATGGGGAAAAGACGTTTGGGAAATCGATGAATTCAGCGGTGAGAATGAAGGTCTAGTAGTAGCCGAAATAGAAATACCCAGTGAAGATTACAGGTTTGAACTACCGCTCTGGATTGGAGAAGAAGTAACCAACAACCCCAGATATCTAAACGCAAACCTAGTTTCAAATCCATATAAAAACTGGAAGAAAGGCGAATAAAAGACGGCTAGACATAAAGACTACTAGACAAAGGACATTGAAAAATTCATGACACTTGTCGTTGTTATTGAACTTAAGTCTTTGTTCTATCGTCCTTGTTCTTTTATCCTTTGTCTAGTAGTCTTTTGTCCATTATCTAATTATCTTTGTTTATTAATTCTTTAGCCATGATATACCCTCTAACCATGATACATGAACAGCTGGATTTTCTTCCACCTGATTTGCTCTATTTTATTATAGTTGCCGTATCAGCATTACTGATAGGTTTGTCTCAACGTAGAGTATCGTTGTCGAAAAAAGCCATTCTATACTTTGGTTCAGACAGAACGTTTACACTTATTGGTGTACTTGGCTTTTTGCTCTATCGTCTAGACGAATCGTGGGTACTATTCGGAGGTGGAGGAATAGCGCTGATTCTCTTCCTATGTATAAGCTACTACTTTAAAATACAGCAACAAAAGTCGTTTGGAATGACGGCCATGCTTACTGCCCTTATCACATACTGTTTGGGCCCCATAGCTATGACTCAGCCCTTCTGGATGCTAATATTGGTAGTAGTTACAACACTGTTGCTAACCGAAATGAAGGAAACATTTACCAACTTTGCAAAACAGCTAAACGAGAACGAGTTTATTACGCTGGCGAAATTTCTTTTTATTAGCGGCATTATACTCCCTATACTACCCAACGAACGGATTGTTCCCGAAATAAACCTAACCCCTTACAGCGTATGGTTGGCAACGGTTGTAGTATCCACTATCTCGTATGTTGGATACCTGCTAAAACGGTTTGTATTTAAAAGTTCGGGTATTATTATGTCGGGTGTACTAGGTGGTTTATATAGCAGCACGGCAACTATTGTTATTCTTGGTAAAAAAGCAAAAAATGCACCCGAGCCGCTTATTCCGCAGTATGCAGCAGCTATTCTGTTAGCTATAGGTATGATGTATCTCCGTGTATTCGTTTTTACCTTTATTTTCAGCTCCGACCTCTTCCACGCCATGATGCCCTACTTCATTGTAATGATAGCAATTTCGTGCGCTTTGGGCTTAGGCATAAACTTTACACAAAAAACAATTAACACCGAAGGGCAAGGTATTAAAGAGGAG
>JAVBOE010000099.1:0-18329 GCA_031550925.1 Bacteroidales bacterium
AATCCTATGTTATCTATTTAATAATTGCAGGGGCATCGTTTGTAGTATATGCTGTTTTGAGCCGTCGTTTTATGCAGGCAGTATCGTTAGCGCTAGTATTTATCTGTATATACATAGGTGGTGGGCTAATAGCAGACCTACTTGATATAGAAGTTAGCAACGAAATTATAGCACTTGCTTGTTGCGGGGTCTTTATTTTGTTTGGTTTGCTACAGGCCTTAAAGAATAAGCTTCGTTACCTCTATGTTATTATTGCATTTTTTATTGCGTCAGTGGCATTTTCCTACTCGGTAGATTATGTAGTAGATAACGTTCTTGAGCCTCACCAGCGCGTAAGAATAGAGAATCTGGTTGGTAAGAACATCGACTTAAAAGATACAGGCTACAATGTACATCAGTCAAAAATAGCCATTGGTTCCGGCGGCTTTACCGGAAAGGGATTTTTACAGGGAACGCAAACGCGCTATAACTATGTTCCGGAACAAAGTACCGATTTTATTTTTTGCACCATTGGAGAGGAGTGGGGGTTTATTGGAGCATTTGTTGTAATTATGCTATACCTCGTTCTATTAATCAGGTTGGTAATGATATCCGAACGGCAAAAATCTACATTTGCACGTATCTACGGTTATTGTGTCGTTTCCATTATATTTTTCCACTTCTTTATCAATATTGCTATGACCATTGGACTTGCACCTGTTATTGGTATTCCTTTGCCGTTTATCAGCTATGGAGGCTCTTCGCTATGGACATTTACTGCCCTTCTTTTCATTATGCTTAAGCTGGACGCTTCGCGGTTTAGATAAATTAGCTGTAAGTATTTACTTCCGTTTTATAATAAATAATAGCATATTTATATCTATATGATTATGATTTATTGGGTATGTTATGCAATGTCGAGCAATTTGTAATTGCTTAGTCTTTCTCTTGTGAAAAATTGTTATTAACTATCGCATTTTGTTGTTAATTTTTATATATTGATAGCCAATATATTGCCACATTATAATTTTAGCCATATACTATTTTTCTTACCTTTGTTTTCCCTAAACTTTCAATTTAAAATCAATACTAATAATATTAAAAATAATATTAAATAGACATGACGAAACAGAAGAAATTTATCACTTGCGATGGCAATTATGCTGCTGCTCATGTAGCATATATGTTTAGTGAAGTGGCTGCAATTTATCCAATCACTCCATCATCAACAATGGCTGAATATGTTGACGAATGGGCAGCTTACGGAAAGAAAAACCTTTTCGGAGAAACCGTTAAGGTGGTTGAGATGCAGTCGGAAGGTGGAGCAGCAGGTGCTGTTCATGGGTCGTTGCAAGCGGGTGCATTGACTTCGACGTTCACAGCTTCGCAGGGCCTACTACTTATGATCCCGAATATGTATAAGATTTCGGGCGAATTGCTACCCGGCGTATTCCACGTATCTGCGCGTGCTTTAGCAGCACAGGCGCTATCAATCTTTGGCGATCATAGCGATGTTATGTCTGCTCGCCAAACAGGCTTTGCATTTCTTGCATCAGGCGGAGTACAAGAAGTTATGGATTTGGCGGCAGTTGCGCATCTTGCAGCAATTAAAGGTCGTATTCCTTTCTGTCATTTCTTTGACGGATTCCGTACATCGCACGAAATACAAAAGATTGAAGAGATTGATGCTGACGCATTCAAAGCATTAATTGATAGTAATGCTCTTGCTGCATTCCGTAAGCGTGCATTAAATCCGGAGTCTCCTGTAACACGAGGTACAGCTCAGAACCCTGATGTTTACTTCCAATCGCGCGAGGCATCAAATAAATTTTACGATGCTATTCCCGACCTTGTTGCATACTATATGGATGAAATGAGTAAGCTTACAGGACGCCAGTATAAACCGTTTAACTACTATGGTGCAGAAGATGCAGAGCGTGTAATTATTGCAATGGGCTCTGTTACCGATACTATTAAGGAAGTAGTAGATAATCTGAATGCAAAGGGAGAAAAAGTTGGTGTACTTATTGTTCATTTATACCGTCCGTTCTCTGCCAAGTATTTTATGGCAGTAATGCCTAAGACTGCAAAGCGCATAGCTGTTCTTGATCGTACAAAAGAACCCGGTGCAAACGGAGAGCCTCTTTACCTGGATGTAAAAGATATATTCTATGGACAGCCTAACGCTCCGGTAATTGTTGGTGGTCGTTATGGCCTTTCATCAAAAGATACTACTCCTGCTCAGATATTCTCAGTGTTTGAAAACTTGAGCATGAACGAACCTAAGAATGGTTTTACTATTGGTATTGTAGATGATGTTACATTCAAATCGTTGCCTCAGAAAGAAGAGGTTTCGTTGGCAGCAGCAGGAACATTTGAGGCTAAGTTCTACGGACTTGGTTCTGATGGAACAGTTGGTGCAAATAAGAACACGATTAAGATTATAGGCGAAACTACTCCAAAGTATTGTCAAGCTTACTTCTCATATGATTCTAAAAAATCAGGTGGATTTACTTGCTCGCACCTTCGTTTCGGAGACAAGCCAATTAATTCGCCATATTTAGTTACTACTCCCGATTTTGTTGCATGTCACGTTCCTTCATATCTATCTAAATACGATATGCTACGCGGAATTAAGCAGGGTGGTACATTTCTGCTAAACAGCTTATGGAATGTTGACGAGACAAAGAAACGTCTGCCGGATTCTGTAAAAGCTACGTTGGCAAAGAAAAAAATCAACTTCTACATTATGGATGCTACCGAAATAGCGTCTAGCATTGGTCTTGGTAACCGTACCAACACTATTCTACAATCGGCATTCTTCAAAATATCTAACGTAATTCCATTTGAATTGGCTGTTGCTGAAATGAAGGCTGCGGTTGAAAAGAGCTATGGACGTAAGGGTGCAGATATTGTAAGCAAGAATAATGCGGCTATTGATCGTGGTGTTGAGTTTACAAAGGTTGAAGTTCCCGAAGAGTGGGCTAAGCTAAACGATAAATTTGTTGTAGAATCACCTCAACGTGAGAAACCAACCGAATGGGTTGAACAGGTTGCTGATATTGTAAATGCTCAAATGGGAGACGATCTTCCTGTAAGCGTTTTCAACGAATATGAAGATGGTACTATGCCATCGGGTGCGGCTGCTTTCGAAAAACGTGGTATTGCAGTTCATGTTCCTGAGTGGCAATCAGAAAACTGTATTCAGTGTAACCAGTGTGCGTACGTCTGTCCTCACGCTGCTATTCGTCCATTTTTACTGACAGATGCAGAGCTTGCTGCTGCACCGGAAGGAACTGTTGCAATACAAGCTAACGCGGTATTTAAAGAGTACAAATTTCGCGTGCAAGTTACACCGCTCGATTGTGCGGGTTGCGGTAACTGTGCCGATGTTTGCCCTGCTAAAACAAAGGCTTTAGTGATGAAGCCTATTGAAAGTCAAATGGGCGAGCAGGCTCGTTTTGAGTATATGCATTATAAAGTAGGTTATAAGGATACGGTTGCAAGTAAATCTCAGAGCGTAAAGAACAGCCAGTTCTCTCAACCATTGTTTGAGTTCTCCGGAGCTTGTGCGGGTTGTGGAGAGACTCCTTATGTAAAGGCGGTTACTCAGCTATTCGGAGATAGAATGATGATTGCTAATGCCACAGGTTGTTCATCAATCTATAGCGGTTCTTTTCCCTCATCTCCATATACTACAAATGCAGAAGGTCGTGGACCGGCATGGGCAAACTCTCTATTCGAAGATAATGCAGAGTTTGGTCTTGGCATGCGTTTAGCAAGTGAGCGCATGCGCGATCGTTTAGAGCATTTGATGAAAGATGCACAGAATTGTACAGAGTGCTCGGCAGAGCTGAAAGGTTTATTCAGCGAGTGGGTTGCAAATCGTGATGACTCTACTAAAACACGCGAACTTGCGGATAAGATTACCCCGCTAGTTGCTAAATGCACATGCGATGCTTGTAAGGAGATTGCAAACCTAAGCCATTATTTGGCTAAGCGTTCGCAGTGGATTATTGGTGGCGATGGTTGGGCTTACGATATAGGTTACGGTGGACTAGACCATGTATTGGCATCTGGCGAAAATGTAAACGTGCTGGTACTTGATACGGAGGTTTATTCTAATACAGGTGGACAATCATCAAAGTCAACGCCAGCAGGTGCTGTAGCTAAGTTCGCAACATCAGGTAAGCGTGTTCGTAAAAAAGACCTTGGCATGATGGCTGCTTCTTATGGTTATGTATATGTTGCACAAGTTGCAATGGGCGCAAATCATAACCAGTTCTTCAATGCGTTGAAAGAGGCTGAAGCATACGATGGCCCATCACTTATTATTGCTTACTCACCTTGTATAAACCACGGTTTGAGAGCAGGCATGGGTGCTTCGCAAAAAGAAGAGAAGCTGGCAGTTGAATCAGGATATTGGTCGTTGTTCCGCTACAACCCAATGCTGGAAGCAGAAGGAAAGAATCCGTTTA
This sequence comes from Bacteroidales bacterium, assembly GCA_031550925.1. Lineage (GTDB taxonomy): Bacteria > Bacteroidota > Bacteroidia > Bacteroidales > UBA932 > JAIRNF01. The sequence continues at coordinate 4,458 of JAVBOE010000099.1, forward strand.
CGTTAGATAGCAAAGAGCCCGATTGGACTAAGTTCCAAGAATTCCTTAAGGGAGAAGTTCGCTACAGCTCATTAGCAAAAACGTTCCCCCAAGCGGCAGAAGAGCTGTTTAAGGCAACGGAAGAAAATGCTAAATGGCGTCACAATACATATAAACGTATGGCCGGACAGCAATAAAGTTGATAGTAAATAATTAAAAGAGAGAAAGCCGAAAGTTATACTTTCGGCTTTCTCTCTTTTAATAAATAAGAAGTTTGCTCTATATTTTTAGTCAATAGAATCTAGCTTTATTGTTACAATTCGTAACCCTTCTACTATAAAGTTATTTTTTGTTTTTACTTCAACTACAACGCCATTACTTCCAGCTGGTATTGTTGCTTTATATGGAGCAAGGCTCTCATAGTTGGTTCCTTCTACAGCAGTTCCTGATAAAGTGTAGTTAACCACTACTGTTTTTGTACTCTTAATATTCTCATCTTTAAATCCTATCCAAAACTTTCCATTAGTAGAGGGCTCAGCACCATCATTTAGATTCTTTACTATGATCTCGCCTGATGTCATATCTTTGATAGTAATAGTAGCACCATTGGCACTTGCAGACATCGTAAAGTTACTAGGAGCCGTTCCTTTAACCACAACCGTTTCGTCACCCTCTATTAGATAATCCTGCTTAGCTGTAACAGTAAATGTAACGCTATTTTGGTTTGCCGGAATATCAATATAGCTGGTAGCTTCAGCTTTGTTCAGGCTATAATCATCCCCATATGTGGCAGTGCTTCCTGTGTACGATAGAGTAACACGAGTAGCTGTTGTTGACTTTACATCTGGAGGAAGAGATACCGTTACTGTAGATATGTTTGGCGCACTTCCCGGCAGCTCGTTAATAGAAAGAGGATCTGCTTTGAGGCTGATTGTACGTTGTGCTGCAGTAGATACATCTTTAATGGTAATCTCAGCATACATATCAGGATAATCGGTTGAACTTGCCTTTATTTTTAGTAGCTTATCCGGTTCATTGATTATGTTATTAATAGTAGTGCTAACGGTAAAGGAAATAGAGCTGGTATTTGCCAGCATAGTTACAGTTGAGGGGAAAGAATAGTACAACGGATCTGCATCACTGGGAGCGACTGCAGACAGGTTAAAGGTAGCAGCTACAGGTGTTTTACCGGAACCAAGAGCAATTGTCAGAACAACAGATGCTCCTTCATTTATGGTAACGGGTGTCGGGCTTATCCCTGTGGAGCATGCTACAGCCAGCGTTGTTTTCATTTCTTCAATCTGATTGTATTCATCTGTGACTCTAAGTATGATTACGTGATTTCCGGCCGACATGTACGACTGTGTCCATGTTTTTTGATTTCTAGCCGACAATACTTCAGTGCCGTCAACAAACCAACGAATGTAGCCATCTGTGGCAGATAAATTCATATCATACTCTATGGTTGCTTTAAAGTTGAATGGTGTTCCGCAATCAAATGGAACTTCAAGGTTCGCATCCTCGTAGTGGAGATCGTTGATAGTAAAGTAAGCATCAAGCTTTCTTGATGAGCTGGCTGCCAGATATTGATACGATTCGGCATCGCCGGTTCCATACCCTAGTAAAACAAGTCCTTTGTCATTTGTAAATGTGTACGATTGTGTCCAGCCACCACCAGCTTGTAGGAAGGGCATGTTGTAAACAGATAATCCTGATGCTGCCGGTCCATCAATCCATGAACCACCACTAAGCGCTACTCCGTTTACCTTGGTATCATTTTTATAGGCTGTTTTTACTACAACCTGTCCCCAGTGAGCATTTAGCTGGGTAGAGGTACTTGGAACAGCCAATGGAGCAAATGGTGCTATAGTAGCACTTTTCATATGCTGGTCTATGGATGGAACCCATGAAATGGCAGGGTCTCCATACCCTCCTTTATAGCCGGAACCTACCATAAAGGTACAAACACCTATTGGTTTATCTGCAGCAATATAAGTGGGTGTATTTATCTCAATCAATCCACCGGTTAGTGTTTGGTTTGCGTTTAGTGTGTAAGTTGTTCCTGCAAAAGTAATGGTTGTATTATCCATTGAGGCAATAACACGAACAAATTCCGATCGTCTTTCTGTAACGGGAACTAAGAACTCTTTTCCCCACGAAGCAACAGGAGGAAGTTGTTCTAAGGCTTGGTCTGTATAGCTTGTGCCGCTTGTTGGAATTCTTAGCTGGTGAGAGGCCATAATAAAAGCAACAGGCTTGTCTGACGTAACAACATCTCCGGATAGCTGAGTGGAAGATGTTTTAGCAGACACCTGTCCTTTGCCAAGTAGTATGGCAGCACCTCCGTTAATATGAATGTTGTTACCATCTTCAGGAGAGATAACAAGGTATTTATGATCACCCAGCGTTATACCATCAAAGTTAATATACTTAGTGCCGTAATTTGTTACAGGTAGTACGGAGGTTGCATCGGTTAATGCCGCCTGCTGATTAATTGCATATACACCTATCGGAGCAGTAGATGTAATATGAACAGATTTATTTGAAGTACCGGATGTATTCCTAACAGCATTCATCTCATTATAGCTATCGCCGCTTGTATGGTTAAAAACATAGCTGGTAACACCTGCTCCTGTAATATTAATGGTGCGTTGAGGTACAGTTCCGTCTGTAAAAGTTAGCGTAACAGTACAAGCAGAAGTACTGACAAGCTTCAGCTCATAGTATGTTCCGGTACTGTTATAAGCTAGCCAGAAATCTGTTCCAATTGTAGTAAATTGTCCTTGCCCCAAAGCAACAATAGGGGATGAGGAAACAATCAATACTAATATGTAGTAGATAAGTCTTTTCATTATTTTGTATAGCTATATGTAATTGTTACAGTATGATTTTCGTTGATATCTTTATTCTCAGATAAATTCATCTCTGATTCTATAATTTCCATATCAAGCTTTATAGAACATTCAGTTAGCTCTATTTCTAGAGCCTTACCATTCCTTGTGTATGGGAATATCTCAAAATCATCGCCTCCTATTCTTTTATAGCTAAGCTCGTTAGCTGATACGAATACAATTTCTTCCGGTCCTAAAAGACCAAGCAAGAGAGCTTCGAGCGTATCGGTGATTTCGCGGTATATGGTATCATTAGCAGTTGTTTCAGTAATTTTTATTTTATCAAGGGACCAGGTTTCTCCAGTAGCTTGTGCATTAAGCCCGTTTGAGATAGCAAAACATAAGATTGTAGCTAAAATAATTTTTTTCATTTGTTAACATTTTTATATTTAGCACAAAAGTACCCAATTTCCTATAGCTAAGTATTAAGATGTCATATAAATAAACACTCTATCGTTAAATAGCATTAACGATAGCTGCTTTTACTTAAACAGGAGGGCACATTAGAGTATATACTAATGCGCCCTCCTGTTTATAGGATACGTATTCTAGATATATTCGATAGCTTTTTCTAAACGTATTCCTCTAGAACCTTTCACTAGTATGCTATACCCTTTTATTTCGTGTTTTTTGAGGTATTGGCACAGCTCATCGGTAGTAGAAAATGATGTAAACTTTTTATTGGAATCAGCCGCTTGAAATGCTTTACCAACTAAAAATACCTTATTGAACTCCTTTTCTTCAATCAGCTCAATAATGTGCTGGTGCTCGGTTCTGCTGCTGTTACCAAGTTCGAGCATATCGCCAAGAATTAGCATTTTATTATTCAGCTGTTGTTGGCTAAAGTTAAGAATCGCTGCTTCCATGCTGCTTGGATTAGCGTTGTAGGCATCAAGAATGGCAAGATTTTTTCCTGTATTTATCAGCTGCGAACGGTTGTTGTCGGGCTTATACGATTCAATAGCAGCAATAGCATCTTCTTCTGCAATACCAAAGCATTTAGCCATTGTTAGTGCAGCAATCGCATTGTCTAAATTGTAGTCGCCAACCATTTGTGTGTTGACTGTTTTTCCGTTTAAAGAAAAGCGAAGAAATGGGTTGTCGGTATCACTTGGGATTAGTTCTGCTCCATTTTTTTCATGGTTATAGGCAACAGTATCTTTAAATGTTCGCTCGCTAATCATTTTGACAAGAATGGGGTTGTCGCTATTATAAAAAGGTGTACCATTATTTGCCGAGAGGTAATCATACAGCTCGCCTTTAGCCTTTTCAACGCCTTCCAACGAACCAAAAAATTCGATATGAGCCTTGCCTACATTGGTTATCAGCCCGTAGTTTGGCTGTGCTATTTTGCAGAGTGTGGTAATTTCGCCAAAGTGGTTTGTACCCATTTCAATAATACCGAATTGGGTGTACTTGTCCATTTGCAGTAGGCTCAGCGGTACGCCAATATGGTTGTTAAGGTTACCTTTAGTTACCGATATGGTATATTTCTTTGCCAGCACTCTGCTTACCAACTCTTTTGTTGTCGTTTTTCCGTTGCTGCCGGTAATGGCTAAAATAGGAATAGCTAGCTGTTGACGATGGTACTGTGCCAGCAGCTGCAATGCTTCTAACACATCGGGAACGTAAATCACTTGACTATTTTCAGCATACTCCTTACTATCGCTTATGGCATAGCTGGCACCTGCTTCTAGGGCATTTGGAATAAACTTATTTCCATCGAAGCTATCTCCTTTAAGAGCAAAAAAGATATCTCCTTGTTTTACCGCTCTGCTATCGGTAGTTACGCTCGGATGCTCTAGAAAGAGCGCATAGATATGGGCAATGCTATTCATGGTATGTGCAAATTATAGGCTTTAAGACAAAAGAACAAAGATAAAAAGACTTGAAGAAAAAAGTCTTATCAGTCTATATGTCTTCAAGTCTTATTGTCTAATAAAAGAAAAACCCCTAAAAATAGGGGTTTTTACTTAAGGTTGTATGCCTGTTATGCTATTTCTTTTTGTTTTTGCTTTTTGCTAAAGCAGCCGGATCTCCTAGTACATCCATAGCGCAACGGAAGCCAATATCTACGGCGGCTCTTCTTTCGTCTAAGAAACGACGAGAACCCGGACTTAACCAGTAAACTCTATCTAAAAATGATCCACCTTTATATACGCGCGAATGATCGCTAATAAGGGTTGTCATGCCTGCGTCATCTACTCCCATTCCTTGGAAATACATACGATCAGAGTCGGAAATAACCTTGGGGTTCGTTTCCTTCATATTTCCATCTACAGACGAGAATGGGTCTCCATCTCTGTAGTTACGGTTATCTCCTACGTTATAGTTATAACGATTAGGAACGTATCCAATAGTATCGCGCTGTAATCTACCCAGCTGATCTTTTGGTAGAGCGTTACCCTCGCCATCTTTTTGCAGCTCGGTATAAACGTTACCTCTGAATGGACTTAGCTCGGCAAAATCATCATACGTTAATGGACGATATACATCCAACACCCACTCGTTAACGTTTCCGGCCATATCATATAAGCCAAATTCGTTAGGAGGGAAAGTACGTACAGGAGCTGTTGCAGCATATCCATCGTTTCTCGAACCTCCTGCTACGCCTGCCAAATCACCTCTTCCGCGTTGGAAGTTAGCCATAAATGTACCAAGTGTTTTCTTTTGAGGACTTCTGGTTGAAGAACCCGACCAAGGATATATTTTACGCTCAATAACTCTTTCGTCAAAAGTACTTTCAGGCTGCGCAATTGCAGCGTATTCCCATTCTGCTTCGGTTGGGAGACGGTATTTTGGAAGTAGGATACCATCATCGTTGGTAACTCTTCTTGTTGCGTTTCTATCGGTGCTTCTTAGGTCCCGTAAGTTTTTGCCTACAGTTCCCTCATACTGTCCTGCAAGATATGCATCTGTGTTGAAGTTATTTTCGTCTTTTTGACTTTCAAAATCCAACTTCAAAACGCCAGATTTTATAAGCTGAAGCTCGTTTACACGGTCAGTTCTCCAAATACAGTAGTCGGTTGCTTGTACCCAGCTAACACCTACCACCGGATAGTTATTAAATGAAGGGTGCCTCAAGTATGATTCTGTGTAAGGCTCGTTAAACGACATGGGGTTACGCCATACAAGCGTATCGGGTAACGCGTTTTGGTAAACCTCAGGGTATGATACATACACATTCCTGAGCCAATGCAGGTACTCTCTATAGTCAACATTTCTAACCTCGGTTTCGTCAATAAAGAACGAGTTTACGGTTACCCTTCGAGGAGAGTTATTCCATGCATAGTCTATATCTTCGTTAACGCGTCCCATAAGAAATAGTCCGCCTTCAACAAATACAAGATTTGGACCGGTTGGTTGTTGGTAGGCTGTTTTTACTTCGTATCCGCCATACTTCGGATCGTTATATTTCCATCCGGTTGCTTGCGAAGAATCGCCCTTACCGCCGCCACCAAAAAGCCCACAGCCTGATAGCGTAGGAATGAGTACTAGTGAGAAAAGTATAAATTTAAGCTTCATAAAGCAGGTGCTTTAAATAAAATATTCTACATAATATCTTGCAAAGATAGGTAATAAATCTAATTGTGATAAGAAAATGCTTGTTGTAGGGGGCATTATTTGCATTCTTTAACGCAAGGTAAATCGGAACTGAAATTCTACTTTAGCTGAAAAAGGAGATTAGTAAGGGCATCTGTAGCGTCTTACCCGTGTCTTATCAAGCCCCGGATTATCTACTCTTATCCCTCCGGATGATTTTGTGTAACCCCTGTTACCATTGCCATACCGAGGATTGCGACCGGAGTAAGCATGCTGCTTATTTTCCCAAAGCTTAATGCTGAGGTTTGCCTCAAAAGCTGATGTTTTAATGGCGTTAGACGGATCGCCAAGCTGCGAAATATCTCCGCTAAACCCTAAGGCGAAACGCTGGAATTCGATTCCGGCAGATAGCGTTAAAGCAAACGATTCAAATTCAATATCTTGTCTTTCGTGCAGTCCAATAAATAGTGGTCCTGCCTTAAAAAAAGCACCAATGGTCAGCAGCTGATAGTCATACTGTTGCTGAAATTGTACACCGGGACTTATACTTAGCTGGCTGAAATCGAGAGAGCTGCTGCTTTGCCCACCTTCGGTAAGCATAATATCGTAGCTGGCGTATGCGTTTAGCCTAAAGGGATTGGGCAGCTCGATACCACTATACGAATTTTGCTTTTTACCGCTGAAGTTAAAAGCACCTGCTCCAATTTTTAGTGGTCCGGCCATAAGTGCAAGACCGGCTCCTACGTCAAACGAGTTGGTATTCCAGCTGTTGTAGGGAAATGGATTGGGTATTATTGAGCCGTTGGGGTTAACCATATCCGGAAAAACCAGGCTGCCGGGGTCTTGAGATTGTAACCGTAATGACGCCTGCAGCCCTGCCCTCAGAAAGACTACATCGCTTATTTTTAGGTTGTAAGAGTATGCCGCGCTAATGGTGGTTTCGGTGAATATCTTGGCCATCTTGTCGTGTATGATAGAGACGCCAACACCGCTATTTATAGCATCAAAATAGGTATCAAACGATGCGGAATAAGTAGTAAAGGCACTGCTGAATGCAGGGTACTGGTTACGATACCCTATGATAGCACGAGTAAAGTCTGTATTTCCAACATGAGCAGGATTATAGTTCATCGGACTGGTTTGCTGTAAGCTGAAAATAGGATCTTGTGCATATGTGGCTGTACCAGCTAGTATAGCGCACGTAGCCAAGCAGCAGGCCTTGCTGAATTTAAGGATATTTTTTGTTAGGCGTTTCAAAAATTAGCTGGTTATCTTCCTTGTCTTAGGAAGCTTAAGCAACAAAGTTAGCTGATAATGAAACAACTTCGTTGTTTTTGGCATAAATTAACTAAGATTGAGGTAAATCGTAGCTGTTTTGCTATTTTCCCGTTAAGCAAAGATATTTATTAATAGCTTAACATCATATTTATGCATTGCGATACTCAATTAAGATTTAAATAATCTTACTAATATCTGTTAGGTTTTATAATCTTACTATCTTTGTTTTGTATAATGTGCAAATTAAGAATAAGGAAGCCCACCCCAGCCCTCCCAAAGGGAGGGAGCATCTCCTCACCGTTTAGGGGAGGAAAAGGGAGGGGACTCTTGATAAACTCTAAAATAACGCAGATGAAAAAATTATTTACCTCTGTTATGTTAAGCCTAATGGCGTTAGGGGCAATGGCGCAAGTAAGTCAGCTTTCGGGTTCGTCTCAGCCTATGCCTGGCTCTGTTGTGTACTCATTGCCACGCACCGCTGTTAAGCTAAAGGTTGAAGTGGTTAAAGAGAGCTATGTCGAAGGTCCGTATGCATCATACGCACAGAAGTATCTTTCTGTAAGCCCACCGCGTAGAGGAGCGGCAAACTACACCATAGAAAGCATTAGCATGATGCCTGTTCGCGAATCCGATCCTTCTCAGACCTATATGCTAAACATTAGCGCGACAAAGAATGCCAGTGCCAACTTTTTAGCGTTTACATCAGAAGGGCTTATCCTTCCAATCGGTTATCAAGATAGCGATTTTGGGCAGGCTCGCTATTCAAACCCGCCAACAAGTAGGCTATCATTCTATGATATGAATTCGGAGCCTAACTTTGCAAGCGAATCGGCAGTTTTTTACAACTCGGTAAAAACCGATTCGGGCTTTGTGCGTGTTCCGGTTCAGCGCGATCAGCTGGTAGAGAAGAATACCGAAAAAAAGGCGGAAGAAGTAGCCAATACAATTTTCAATCTGCGTAAAAAAAGAATAGAGCTTATTACCGGCGATTCGGATAATATCCCTAGTGGCGATGGTTTGAGAGCAGCGTTAGAAGAAATTCAACGTCTTGAAGAAGAATACCTGTCGCTATTTATTGGTAAAACGTATAGCGGAATAGAAACCTACTACTTTGATGTAATCCCCACCGCTACTCAGGGTAAGCAATCATACATCGCGTTCCGTTTTTCAGAAACACAAGGGGTACTGCCATCCAGTAACGTGGCAGGTCGTCCTGTTATTTTAGAGCTGGAAGCAGAGAAAAGCGCAGCCAGCATAGATACCGGAGGCGCAAGTAAAACGGCACAGATTTTTTACCGTGTTCCGCAAACGGTTTTAGCGCGTTTACTAGACGGACAAAAAGTCTTGATTCAAGACCGCATACCTGTTCTACAGCTGGGGCAAACGCTGTCTATTCCGGCAGATGCGTTGATGAAGTAACGCTGAGCAAGGAACAAAGAACAAAGAGAAAAGATTCAGAGAGATTCAAAAAATTTAAATAATTCAAAAGATTCAGAGAGAGATTTAAGCTACTTATATTTTTGAATCTTTAGGCATTTAAACCCTTTAACCACTATCAACTTTTATGGGTGCTATTCGTAAGTTTTTTTCAAACAAATGGATTAAGTTTGGCATTGTTGCTTTTATTTATTTACTCTGGGTTATCTGGCTCCGTAACTACTGGTGGTTGCTAGGACTTATTGTTGTTTTCGATATTTACATCAGTAAAAAAGTAAAGTGGGCATTTTGGAAAAAGAGGTATAAAAAAGGAGAAAAACGTAACACATGGCTCGATTGGCTTGATGCCGCTATCTTTGCGCTTATTGCCGCTACTCTGATTCGCTTATTCTTTATCGAAGCTTACGTTATTCCAACAGGCTCGATGGAGAAAACGCTACTGATAGGCGATTATCTTTTTGTAAGTAAGGTTGCGTATGGGCCTAAGATGCCCAATACTCCCATATCTTTTCCGTTAGTGCATAATACGCTGCCGTTTACGCAGCATACTAAATCGTACGTAAATTGGATCGAGAATCCGTATAAACGTTTAGCCGGATTTGGGAATGTAAAGCGCGGCGATGTGGTAGTGTTTAACTTTCCGCACGGAGATACTGTTGCGCTAAGTAATCCTGATAGAGATTACTATACCTTAGTGCGCGAATATGGGTTTAGCGTTTACGCTCAAAAATTAGGAGCAGCGCTGGATAGAGAGAAGGGGTTGGTAATTGATGACTTTAACCAAAAGAAGCTGATACACGAATATGGTAGCCAAGAAATGGCAAAACGAAGCGAAATCATTGCGCGACCTGTTGATAGAAGAGATAACTATGTAAAGCGTTGTGTTGGTATTCCGGGCGATTCTATACAAGTTATACGCGGTGATGTATATGTGGACGGAGTAAAAGAGGGCGAGATTAAAGATAGGCAGTTTGCCTATACCGTAAGAACAAACGGTAAGGAGATTAACCCTGTTGAGCTGGAGAAGCTAGGTATTCGAGCTGAAGATAGGGTCTATTATCCACAAACTTTTTCATACTATATGCTGCTAAATGACGAGAATGTTAAGCAGGTACAAGCGTTTAGCAATGTGCTTGAAGTTGTGAGGCAAGAAGACCGTGATGCTGCTTACAGCTTAATTTCAATTTTCCCGTTTGATTCCCGCTATCCTTGGACAGATGATAACTTTGGTCCGTTGTGGGTTCCGCAGAAAGGAGCTACTGTTCAGCTTACGCTGGAAAACCTTCCGCTGTACCAACGCATCATTGATGTATATGAGGAGAATGATTTGGCTGTAAAAGACAGCACCATTTATATTAACGGACAACCAAGCAGCAGCTATACGTTTAAGATGGACTACTACTTTATGATGGGCGATAACCGCCATAACTCGCTCGATTCACGTTACTGGGGCTTTGTACCCGAAGATCATGTCGTTGGTAAAGCATCGTTTATTTGGTTCTCGTCCGATCAGAATAAATCGTTTCCCAAGAGCATACGTTGGAGCAGAATATTTAAAGGAATAAGCTAACTCGATTTGTGATATGCGTACAGCGTATTGCGATAAAGAATAAAGACAAAAGACTTAAAGACAAAACATACACGTCATTCCGACCAAAGGAAGGAATCTCCTGAATAGAAGCAGGGTGTTGAAGAAAGCATCCTGCTTCTTTTTACCTTAGGCTTAGGCTGGCGCAAACAGAAGCCCCCCTTTAGGCGATTTAGGGGCTGAGTAGTAGTACCTTGAGTCAAGAGATTTAACTTCGGTAAACTACGGTTCTCGCTGACGTGCCGTTTTTCTTTTCGCATATCTCATATCGCACATCACAATACGATCTCTTATCCCCCAATGTCAAAACCATGTCAAAAACTCTACACATAGTTTTATGTATAGAGAGGTGTTTTGTATCTACCTTTGTGCTGTAGAATTAAAAAACCGCAGCATGAACTACATCGAGCTATTAAACCAGTTCTGGCAAGTACGCAGGGCAAGAGGCATGAGCGCCTACGAAGCCGACCTTTACTATTACCTTCTCAACGAGTGTAATAGAAGAATGTGGCTTAACCCATTTGAGCTGCCAACGAGCATAATCTGCGCAGAGATCGGCATCAGCCGTAAGGCACTGATAGATCTTCGCAACCGATTAAGCCAAAGAGGACTAATACGGTTTAAAGAAGGATGTAGAAACAAAAGGGCTGCTATTTACGAGCTGTTGTATGTTACCGTAAGTAACATACAGGGTAACATACTTGGTAACATACAAGGTAACGTAAATGGTAACACAGAGGGTAACGAACTTGGTAACCCTATAAAGAATAAACTAAACAAAAATAAAACTAAACAAGAGGGTAAGCATCCGCCCGCTACCAATAGTTCTTTTGTTGGTAACGATGAGGATAAGTCCGAAGAACAGCCTGAGTCTGTAAGCCGTCAAACCTTTGTAAAGCCTACCGTAGAAGAGGTAGAAGCCTACTGCAAAGAACGCCGTAACAGCATATCGGCACAGAAGTTTGTAAGCTACTATCAGAGCAACGGTTGGCGTGTTGGTCGTAACCCTATGAAAGATTGGCGGGCTGCCATACATGCATGGGAGCAGAACGAGTTTACCGATAGTAAAGGAAAGCACGACCCACTTGACCCGCGCTTCTTAGGTATGCTAAAAGTTGATATGAGTGATTTTTAGTAGAAGCCCCCAAACCCCCAAGCGGGCTTAAAGAAGGATACAGCTTGTAGCAATATGAGTACTGCAAAAAGATAATGTGCTGATTTATTAGTATGAAAATGTAATAACGAACAGACCAAAAAGCCCCCTTTGGGGGTTTGGGGGCTTCTCTTAGAAGTTAAAGTAAATAAACGGTTGTACGTCTGCCGATTTAATCTGGAAGATAAAGACAACCAGCGCGACAATGATTAAAGCCTTTGCCAATAACGGAACGCGTACAAATGCTTTTTGTGTGTTCGCCTCCAGCTTATCCGAAGAGAAGTGCAGCAAAATGGCCGTAATCATAAGCACAAGAGTAGGGGTGTATCCTTTTATAAACTCCCACATAATCTCGGGGTGGAAGTGAGTAAACAAGCGGCTAAATAACGTGTCTGCTGCTTCCATATCGTTGCTGCGGAAAAGTATCCACACAAATACTACAAAGTGGAAGGTAATAAAGATGTTCAGCACCCGTCTCCATCGGGGTACAACGTATGATGCATCACGTTTAGGCAGCAACGTTCGGTAAAATTTATGTACGGCAAGGGCTGCACCGTGTATTCCGCCCCATAGTACAAAACGTAATGCCGCTCCATGCCATAGCCCCCCCAGCAGCATGGTAATAACAAGGTTGATATACGTTCTTATTTTTCCTTTGCGGTTACCGCCTAGCGATATATACAAGTAATCGCGCAACCAGCTGGAGAGTGATATATGCCAACGCCTCCAAAACTCGGTTATGTTTTGCGATTTGTAGGGCGAGTTAAAGTTGATATTAAAATGAAAACCCAATAGTAACGCTATACCTATTGCCATATCAGAGTAGCCCGAAAAATCGCAGTAGATTTGTATGGCATACCCATATAGTCCGAAAAGAATCTCAAGCCCGCCAAACATACCGGGGTTATCAAAAACCCTGTCAACAAAGTTTACGCTTATATAGTCGGAAATAACAGCCTTTTTAAACAAGCCTATGACAATGAGGAATACTCCCCTGCCGAACATCTCTTTGGTTACAAGAGTGGGCTTATGTATTTGCGGAATAAAATCTTTGGCGCGAACAATAGGGCCGGCAACCAGCTGAGGAAAGAAAGAAACATAAAAAGCATAGTCAATCCATCGTTTTAGCGGAGCTATGTTGCCTCTATACACGTCAATAGTGTAGCTCATCGACTGGAAGGTAAAGAACGATATACCCACCGGAAGTATAATGTTGAATCCCTTAAAAGGCTCGTTTAATAAGGATGTTATAATTTCTCCGAAGAAGTTGGTGTACTTAAAAAAGCCCAACATTCCCAGGTTAAAGCAGATGCTTAAGACAAGAAACAGCTTTCGTCGTTGCTTTGTTTTTGAGCTGCTTATGAGTTGGGCAAGGATGAAATCGACAGTTGTGGTAAGCGCAAGCAGCAGAAAGAACATACCGCTTGACATGTAGTAAAAATAGTAAGAAAACAGGATTACATATACTATCTTTCCTGTAGGGCGCTTCTTTAGTAGGTTGTAGAATAAGGTAAAGAAGAAGAACAAAAAGAGAAACATCCCGCTGCTGAAAATCAACGGAGCTTCTTTATTGTATTTCAGAAGTTCGAGTAGCTTACTCCAATCTATGTTCTCCCACATACGAATAGTATGATTTCATGAATGCCTCAAAGAATAGCCTACCTTGTAGCTCGTAGCCTTCTACGCTAAAATGTATTTGGTCGTATCCTAAAAGTCCGTTTTGTTTCCACTTGTTGTTAGAGCCTTTTCCGCCGGTTACTTCAAATAAATCCCAATAAGCAAGCTTGTTTACCGCGGCATATTCTACAATAGCATCGCGTATCAGAATTATTCGGTCGTTAGGTATGCGTGTACGCTGTTGGCGTCTAAAGTTTTCGGCAGGCGTAGTTAAAATAAACACAGCCGACGGGTTGGCTTTTTGTAACCCCTTTACCAGGCAATCTAAGTTCTCTAAAAAACCTTTTACGTTGCATGGCGTTTCGATAGACTCATTCGTACCCAAC
>JAVBOE010000029.1:0-28359 GCA_031550925.1 Bacteroidales bacterium
GTTTTTCCATTACTTCCGGTAATACATATTTTTCGGGCTTCACAATATCTACCAGCAAATTCTATTTCAGATATTACCCCTATATTTTTTTCTTTTAAAGACAGTACAATTGGTGCATTATCAGGTATGCCGGGACTTTTAACTACCTCATCAGCATTTAAGATGAGGTCTTCGGTATGCAATCCTTCTTCAAAAGGAATTGCATTTTCCTCAAGCATAGAACGGTATGGCTGCTTTATGGTGCCTTTATCAGATAAAAAGACATCAAAGCCTTCTTTTTTTGCCAGTACAGCAGTACCCGCTCCGCTTTCTCCTCCTCCCAGGATAACAAGTCTCTTCATACCTTATAGGGTTGCGTAATTATTATCTTATCTTCAATGTAACTATACTTAATACAGCCAATAACACAGCTATAATCCAGAATCTTACAACAATTTTAGATTCAGGTAGTGGTTTTATAGGGCGTTGTATTATGGCATCTATTCCTGCGTTTCCTTCTTTTTGATAGTGGTGATGCAATGGAGTCATTTTAAAGACCCGTTTACCTACACCGTACTTACGTTTTGTATATTTAAAGTAGAACACCTGTATTACAACAGATAGGCTTTCTACAAAGAAAATCCCACATAAAATAGGAATGAGTAATTCTTTACGAATTAGTAATGCGAATACGGCAATAATACCGCCAATAGCAAGGCTTCCTGTATCGCCCATAAACACTTGTGCAGGGTAAGAATTATACCACAAAAATCCGACTAATGCTCCTACAAAAGCGGCCATAAATATTACAAGTTCTCCGGAGCCGGGGATATACATAATATTCAAATAGTCGGAATATATAACGTTACCGGATAGGTATGCCAAAATTCCTAGCGTTATGCCAATTATAATAGAAATACCTGATGCTAAGCCATCCATTCCGTCTGTGAGGTTTGCACCATTAGACACAGCAGTAATAATAAAAATGGCAACAATAACATATACTATCCAGCTCCAAGTGCGTGCACTCTCTCCATTACCCGGAACAAGCCATTCGTAGTTAAATTCGTTATCTTTTACAAATGGAATGGTGGTAATAGGGGCCTTGAGCTGAATCATCACCTCGTCTCCCTCCTTTACAACTTCAACTCTTCCATTTTCTTCAGCAATAGTATTTACGGTAGAACTGTTTGTATTTATTGTTGAGGGTTCGCGAACAACAATGCTTTCGCTGAAATACATTGTTAAACCAACGATAAGCCCTATCCCGACTTGTCCGATAATTTTGAAACGACCACTTAGCCCTTCTTTATTCTTCTTGAATACTTTTATGTAGTCGTCTAAAAAACCGATTGCACCAAGCCAAATAGTTGATATAATCATTAAGATTACATATATGTTAGTAAGGTCGCCAAAAAGAAGAATGGGAACGAGTATGCTGAGAAGGATGATAATACCTCCCATTGTCGGAGTGCCTTTTTTCTGCAGCTGTCCTTCTAGTCCTAAGTTACGAATCTCTTCACCTATTTGCTTGCGCTGCAACATACGTATTATTCGCTTACCGATAACCAATGCAATGAGCAGCGAAAATATAATTGCCATCGCCGAGCGGAACGATAAATACTGAAACACGCCTGCCCCTGGAAAATCCCATGATTTCTCTATGTAATCAAATAGGTGGTATAACATATGCTTAATGGTGTTTTATTCTTCCTTTTCTTTAAATGCAATCAAAACTTCTTCTTTATCATCAAAATGATGTCTTACCCCATTTACTTCCTGATAAGGCTCGTGACCTTTACCGGCTATTAGTATTATATCCTTTGGTTTTGCCATCATAACAGCGGTGCGTATGGCTTCTCGTCTGTCTGTTATAAACAATGCCTTGCTTCGTAATTCTTTTGATAGTCCGGCTTTCATATCTTCCAGAATGGTATTTGGGTCTTCAAAGCGGGGATTATCGGAAGTTAAAATCGCAACATCACTATTCTCAGCTGCCATTACAGCCATTACCGGACGTTTTGTCTTATCACGATTACCGCCACAACCTGCTACTGTTATTAGCTTCTCGTTGCCCTGCCTAATCTTGTTAATTGTACTCAGCACATTTATTAATGCATCCGGAGTATGTGCATAGTCAACAATTGCAATAATCCCAGATGAAGAACGAACGCACTCAAATCTTCCCGAAACAGGTTTTAGTGAGCTGAGAATACGGAGACCTTCTTCTTTTTCCAGCCCAAGTGAGCGAGCAATGGCATATACCGCAAGTAGATTATATGCGTTGAATTCTCCAATGAATTCTGTCCACATATCCACATTGTCAATATTTAGCTGCATCCCATCGAATCCACTTTCTATGATACGGCACTTGTAATCTGCCATGCTTTTTAGGGCATAAGTTTTTACGCTTGCCTTTGTATTTTGCACCATTACCATACCATTTCTGTCGTCAACATTTGTTAGGGCAAAAGCATTGGATGGTAGTAGGTCGAAAAATCTTTTCTTTGCTTTTATATACTCATCAAATGTTTTATGGTAGTCTAGGTGGTCGTGTGTAATGTTTGTAAATGCTCCTCCTGCAAAGGTTAATCCTGCGATACGCTCCTGAACAATGGCATGAGAGCTGACTTCCATAAAGCAGTAGCTGCAACTTTCTGCCACCATGTCGCTCAAAAGACTGTTTATGTGTAAAGCATCCGGAGTAGTGTGCGTAGCTTCTATTTTTTTTTCTCCAACAAGGTTTACAACGGTCGAGATTAGCCCGACTTTGTATCCTGCTTTTGAAAATAAGTCGTGTAGTAAAGTTGCTGTTGTGGTTTTTCCATTTGTTCCGGTAACGCCCACTAGCGTCAGCTTTTCAGATGGATTATTGAAAAACACCGATGCTGCAAGCCCCAGCGCTTTATTGCTATCGCCAACTTTAATATATGTGATAGCCGGATTGATTACGTCAGGAAAATGCTCGCATACAACTGCAGCAGCGCCTGCCTCTATAGCGTTTGGTATAAACTTATGGCCATCGACTTGAGTACCGGGGATAGCAAAAAACAGCTGATTTGCTTCTACTTTACGAGAATCGATGCCAAGCGATTGCACCTCAATGCTGGTACTGCTCAATGTTTCCAGCACCTCAATATTTTTTATTATATCGCTTAATTTCATTTATACTTCAAGTGTTAACGTAATATTTTGCCCTCTTACTACTTTTGTTCCGGGTTGTATAGATTGGCTTTTTACCGATCCTTTACCTGTATAATGTACATTCAACCCCATATTTTCCAGTATATACAGCGCATCTTTTAAGCCCATGCTAATAACGGAAGGAACAGTTTCTCCTACGCTTGTATTTACCGTTTCTATTTTTCCATCAGAACTTTTTGTTCTTATCCATTCGGTATTTGCCGCTATATTTGAAGGTATATCCAGCTCATTCAATACAGAATTTACTTCATCGCTTTTGCCTCCTTTTACTTTAGGTAAATCAGCAAAAATATTCGACTTGTTTATTGCATCGTGCCACTCGGGATGAGAGGCGTATATTACATCTGCAAATTCTTTAAATACAGGTGCAGCCCATGTTCCACCGTAGAAATTTTGTGTCGTCTTTTTGGTATATAGCACTACAATTGCCGAATATTTTGGATTATCAGCAGGAAAATATCCGACAAATGATGGCTGATGTTTTTTATTGACAGTTTTTTTTCCGCCCTCCTTTTCTTCCTTTACTCCATACACCATTTTTTTTATGGGGTTTCCTTTGTTATCCTTTGTTGTATGCTCAAAAAGAATTTGTGCAGTACCTGTTTTTCCTGCAACTTGGTATATATCGCTTCTAGCCCGCTTTCCCGATCCCGTTTCTTCTTCTACTACAGCTTCTAAAATAGTTTTTACCTTTTGTAAGGTTGAGGACGAACAAATAGAGCTGCATATTACTTCTGTTGGAAATGTTTTTACAGTTTGTCCGTGTTGCTGTACTTCGGTTACAAACTTTGGCTTAACCAGCTTTCCATTATTTGCTACAGCATTATATAGCGCAAGTGTGTGAATAGGAGCAAGCATTACTTCATATCCAACAGCTGTTTGTGTCAATGATATATTAGACCATGAACCTTTTTTGTGGATAAATGGAATGTGTGGAAGTCCTTCCTCTTCTTTAATTTGTAAGTTGAAACGGGAATCTAATCCCATGCGTTTAACATGCTTAACAAGCTCTTCTTCCTTTCCTTTATAGTATTGAATGGCTAGCTTGACTAAGGCCACATTTGAGGATTTTGCTGCTGCTTTTAAAAGGGGCATAAGACCATGAGGAGGCATTTCGTCTTCGTATGTTTTGCCATTGTATGTGAATTTCCCATCTTCAGTATTAACTATTGTATTTAAATCTACATGCCCGTCTTCCAGTAACGCAATTAGCGTAACCAGCTTGAATGTTGAACCGGGGTCGCTACGTTCTGATATGGCATAGTTATATGTTTCTCCAAATGTTCCGTTGGCGTTTTTCTTAAAGTTTGCAATTGCCCTTACTTCTCCGGTTTCAACTTCCATTACCATAGCAGTGCCACCTTCAAACACATCATTTTCTTGCAGCTGTTTTTTTAGTGCTACTTCTACCGCATCTTGAATGTTTATATCTATCGTGCTTACTACATCATATCCATCTATAGCTTTTTCATCATCTTGACTGTTTACGGGTACCCATCCCTGATCTGTTTTTTGTACTGTCCGTTTCCCTGGTTTTCCTCGTAGGTATTCGTCAAAATAGCCCTCTATTCCAAAAGAAATATTTTTAGCGGTGTCTATGTCTCCTATAGTACGGCGTGCCGATTGATATGGATATTCTCGTTTGTTATGTTCTTTTGGCAAAAAACCTCCTTGTCCTTGCGCCCTAGACCACAACGGGAATTTCTTGATTTCCTGTAATTCCAGATAGTTTACATCTCTTGGTGCTATTTTCTCTTCTCTAAAATTTTTCGTATTTTTTGAAGTGCTTTTTATTGCTCTGTCTATCTCTTTTCTATATTCTTCTGCAGATTTATCCTTAAAATAGCCGGCTAGGGCAATAGGCAGCTCTCTAAGAAGGCTATCTCTATATTTTCTTTTTTGTTCATCTTTTGGCTCTTTGAGATCTCTTTGTATCCATTCTGTTTTAAAATCGGCACGTATCTCGTATAATGTTTGAGAGGTGGCCAGCACACGCCCGTCATAAGCGAGTATATTACCTCTCATAGCGCTTATTTCGGTTGGAGGAGGTTCATTAGGTGTGTATTCGAATAGCTGCAACGATATTATTTTACTAACTATTATTATGCCTAGTAAGAAGGCTAGCCAGTAAAACAAGCTTAAGCGGCGTAATATTTTTTTTACTTCGTTCATTTGCCGTTAGTTTGCTTTTATTCGTTTTGGTGGTTCATCTGGTTGAATTAATCCTAACTCTTTTATCTTCTTTATTACCTCCGAGCGTTTATGTATTTTTATTAAATCTTCTGATTTTAGGATGTATTCTACGTGTCGTACTTTTACTTCTGCTTCCAGCCGTTGGGCTTTAAGTAAGGTCTGCTCTGCATAAAAACGATATGAGATGTAAAAGAGCGCAAGTACAAATACAAGCAAGATATACCAGCGGTTGTGCTGAAGAAATTCAGCAATAGCCCGGCCTGAGACAAAACCCTTTTGAGAGCGAGTCTCGTTTGCTACTTGTTTTTCTTTTTCCCCTTGTTTTGCCATTACTTCTTTTCTGCTATTCTTAGCTTGGCGCTTCTCGCTCTGCTGTTTCTTACTATTTCTTCTTCTGTTGGTGTAATTGCTTTCTTCGAGCAAAGAGTAAATGGAGTTTCTACATTTCCGTAAAAGTCTTTTACGATACTTCCATCTAAATTTCCCGATTTCATGAAATTCTTTACCAGCCTGTCTTCTAGCGAGTGGTATGTTATAACCACTAATCGTCCGCCCGATTTAAGTACTTTAAGAGAATGAAGCATTAGCTGTTCTAACGCTAGTATTTCTTTATTTACTTCTATACGAATTGATTGGAATAACTTTGCCAGCTGTGTATTTAAATCTTTTTTTGGCAGCAATGGGGTTACTATCTCAATCAGCTCTATTGTTGTACTAATAGTTTTTTCACTTCTTTTAGCTACAATTTCTTTCGCTAGACGTGATGCGTTACTCAGCTCTCCGTACGTTTTGAATATGTATTGCAGCTTATCTTGAGAGTATGATTTCAGCAGCTCTTGAGCGGAAAAATCAGATTCTTGGTTCATTCTCATATCTGCCGGCGAATCAAAACGGAAAGAAAATCCTCGTTCGCTTTCATCGAACTGGTGCGACGATACTCCTAAGTCGGCCAATATTCCGTCAACCTCTTTAATGTTATGATAGCGAAGAAAATTATGAAGAAACCTAAAGTTGTTAGCTACTAATGTAAAGCGCGGATCGTCTATTTTATTTGCTTGGGCATCACCATCACGATCAAACGCAATTAGCTTTCCCTTTTCTCCCAGCTGTTTTAGGATTTCACGCGAATGGCCACCTCCGCCAAAAGTTACATCAACGTATATACCATCCGGTTTTATAGAGAGTGCCTCAACGCTTTCTTCAAGAAGAACAGGCGTGTGGTAGGTATTGCTGAAGGTAGGTTGTAAGGCCATGGGTCATTCTTTATTCCGGTTACGTGATCGTTCGGCTAGAGTAGTAGCAAGCTTGTTGTCGTTCTTTTTCGCTTTAATTCTATCATACTCTTCTTTAGCCCATAGCTTAATGATGTTGTCTGTGCCCACAAACACCATTTCTTTAACAGCATCAATATCCTCTAGCAAATGCCGCGGAACAAGAATACGTCCGGTTTTTTCATCGGGAGTAACTAGCTCTCTACCCTGTATAAAGTCAATCCACATTTCATTGTCTTCGGGATCAAAGAGATCTAGCAAGCTTTTTATTCTATCGGCTTCTTTTTCCCACGACTCTTGCGTGTACAGGTTAAGACATTTCATTTGTATGTCTTTTCTTACAATCAGACTTACTTCTTCAAATGCAGCAAGCTGAGCCTTTAGATCGGATGGAAAAACCAACCGACCTTTTTCGTCGAGCTTACAGTCATATTTACCAATGAAGAATTTCGTCTTTGCCATTGTTTTTGTACCTTTACAAGGTGATTAAAGTGGATTTGCTTAAAATGTTTTAGAGTTCAGGAAACAAAATTAGTGTTTTCTTCCAATCTCTCCCACTTTGTGACATTTACTTCCACTTGAAAATATTAACAAGATGGAGCCATATATGTTTAAAACATGTTTAAACATGTTAATAACTTTTTCATATTAAATCGTAATTAACTGATTAAATGAGAATTAAATAAAAGTTATTAACAACAGGGGTAACCTTAAGCGTTGTTAATAATGAGAGGTAAGCAAATAAGTATCAGGAGATAACACAGCTAAATTGGATAAACATAACATAGCTAAGAATAAATGAGTGACGAGCAAATTTTATTAGATGTACCTAAAATACTGAAGTCAAAAAGTCCTAAGTTGGCAAAGTGGCTACCACGTTTTGTGGTGCGCTATATAGAGCGTACGTTGCATGTTGACGAGCTAAACTATATTCTTACCACATTCGGCCATTTAGATGGGGTTGCTTTTGACGATGCCACGTTGGATTATCTTGGAATAAAGCATACGGTTGTAAACCCCGAACTTCTACCTCCGAATGATGGTAAACGTTATGTTTTTGTTTCAAATCACCCGCTGGGGGGACTTGATGGGATGGTACTTATTAGTGCTATGGGGGCTCACTACGATAATAAGGTACGCTTTATTGTAAACGATTTGCTCTATAATTTGAAGCCTTTAAGATCGGTATTTGTCCCTGTAAATAAGCTTGGACGACAATCGGGAGATTATGCAGATATGATTGATGAAGCCTATGCTTCGGATAACCAAATATTATATTTTCCGGCTGGGTTATGCTCTAGGAAGATAAAAGGAAAAATTCAAGATCTGGAATGGAAAAAGAATGTAGTTACAAAAGCTGTAAAATACGAACGAGATATTGTCCCCATCTATTTTGAAGGGCACAACTCTAATTTCTTCTACAACCTCGATCGTGTTGGACGGTTTTTTGGCATAAAAGCAAATATTGCCATGTTCTATCTTTCGGATGAGCTATTTAAGCAACGGAACTCTCATTTTAACTTAATAGTCGGTCCATCTATTCCTTATACAACATTTGATAAAAGTAAATCGGCAGCCGAATGGGCTGCATACTTAAGGAGTGTTGTTTACAGCTTGCCCAACAAAATAAGGAAGTAATTTGTTTGAATATTAGATTTTGTGAGCTTATTTTGTAAATCTATTAGAATGTAGGATGGAAGCAATAATTGCGCCGGTCAGTAAGCATTTAATCGAAGGCGAGCTTACTAAAGAAAAATTTGTGCGTCATACCAGTAGGGGTGGTAATCTGCTGTATGTGGTAACTGCGCACGACTCTCCTAACACTATGCACGAAATAGGACGCTTGCGCGAAATCGCATTTCGTTCTGGAGGAGGAGGTACGGGAAAAAGCATAGACATTGATGAATTCGACCTTCAAGAAAATCCGTACAAGCAGCTAATTGTTTGGGATCCAAAAGCGAAAGAAATTATTGGAGGATATAGGTATATTGTGTGCAAAGGTATTAAGATTGACCAGCTAGCTACGTCGGAACTGTTTATATTCTCGCAAAAATTTATTGATGAGTATCTTCCATATACAATAGAGCTGGGGCGTTCTTTTGTTCAGCCCGAGTATCAAAGCTCTCGTTTAAGGCATAAAGGTATTTACGCTCTTGACAACCTTTGGGATGGCTTGGGAGCATTGGTGTTGAAGTATCCCAATATAAAATACTTTTTCGGAAAAGTTACTATGTATGTTACCTATAATGAGCAAGGCCGTAACATGCTACTATACTTTTTACGTAAACATTTCTCTGACAATGAAGGGCTGGTGATACCGATAAAACCTTTAATAACAAAGGCTCGTAATGATGAGATGGAGGCCATATTTACAGGAAAAACATATCAGGAAGATTATAAAGCTCTCTCAAAGCAAGTTCGTCTGCTAGGAGAACATATTCCTCCGCTAATTAATTCTTACATGAATCTTTCTCCATCTATGAAAGTATTTGGTACTGCTATTAATGAGCATTTTGGAGGAGTGGAAGAAACGGGAATTCTTATTAAGATCGGAGATATTTATAGCGAGAAGTTAGAGCGTTATGTGGGACCTTTACGTAAGGTGGCTAATCGTATTCGTCGTTTTTCTAAATGGTAAGCTATGTTGTAGCTATTATATAAAAGAAAGGCTCGATAAATGTATCGAGCCTTTCTTATTATGCTACTTTAAATAAAGCATCGTTTACTTTGTCCAGCTTCTTTTTTGCGTAGTGCATGTCTATCCTCACTTCTGTGTGATTTTTTGACGGAGCGTTAAACATGGCATCTGTCATAATTGCTTCGCAAATAGAGCGAAGTCCGCGTGCTCCCAGCTTAAACTCTACGGCTTTATCTACAATGTAGTCTAAAACATCATCGTCAAACTCCAGTTTAATGCCGTCAATCTTAAACAGCTTCTGGTACTGCTTAATAATGGCGTTTTTAGGTTTGGTTAGAATCAGCTTTAGCGTATCTCTATCTAGAGGCTCAAGATAAGTAAGCACCGGCAAACGACCAATAATTTCGGGAATAAGCCCGAAAGACTTTAAGTCGGTTGGCGAAATATACTGCAAGAAGTTGTTCTTATCTACCTTACTACTGCTAAGGCTAGCGCCAAAACCTACTGCTCTGGTGTTTAATCGAGAGGCTATTAACTTCTCTATGCCATCAAAAGCGCCTCCGCAAATAAACAGAATGTTTTTGGTGTCAATCTTTACAAAGGGTTGGTCGGGATGTTTACGTCCGCCTTGTGGTGGAACATTTACAATAGAGCCCTCCAGAAGCTTAAGTAGTCCTTGCTGTACGCCTTCTCCTGATACATCCCGAGTTATGGAAGGGTTATCGCTTTTACGGGCAATTTTATCTATTTCGTCAATAAAAACAATGCCCTTTTCGGTAGCAGGTACATTGTAGTCTGCTACCTGTAGCAACCTACTAAGAATACTTTCAACGTCCTCGCCTACATAGCCAGCCTCTGTAAGTACTGTTGCATCTACAATGGTAAACGGAACTTTCAGCATTTTAGCAATGGTGCGGGCCATAAGTGTTTTACCTGTTCCTGTTTCGCCAACCATAATGATGTTTGATTTTTCTATTTCAACATCATCACCCGAAAAAGGTTGCTGAATACGCTTGTAGTGATTGTACACCGCAACAGCAAGGTGCTTCTTGGCCTCATCTTGTCCTATAACGTATTGGTCAAGAAATTCCTTGATTTCAATGGGCTTCAGTAGCTGAAGTTCATTGAAACCATTGCTAGGCTTACGATTGTATAGCTCTTCTTTTACAATAGCAGAAGCTTGTTCGGTACATGAATCGCAAATAAATCCGTTTTCTCCGGTTATTAGCAGCTGAACTTCATGCTCTGGCCTTCCGCAAAAAGAACACTTGTTTTCGTCCATTGTAGCTTGTTATACAATTGATTTTGTTAATACCTGATCTATCATACCATATTCTACCGCTTCATTCGATTTCATCCAGTAGTCGCGATCTGCATCTTTCTCAATAGTTTCATACGACTTACCTGTATGTTTTGCTAATATTTCGTATAGCTCGCGTTTTGTTTTGGCAATTTCTCTGGCAGTAATTTCAATATCGCTTGCCTGTCCTTCTGCACCACCCATAGGCTGGTGAATCATAACGCGCGAGTGCGTTAACGCCGAACGCTTTCCTTTTTCGCCAGCAGTAAGTAGAATCGCACCCATAGATGCCGCCATACCGGTACAGATTGTAGCAACATCGGGTGTTACGATTTGCATAGTGTCGTATATTCCTAAACCTGCAGATACCGAACCGCCCGGACTGTTAATGTATATCTGTATGTCTTTGCTAGAGTCTGTAGAGTCGAGGAAAAGTAGCTGTGCCTGAACAATGTTGGCAACATCATCATAAATAGGGGTACCAAGAAATATAATCCGCTCCATCATCAAACGGGAGAAAACGTCCATTACGGCAACGTTCATCTGCCGTTCTTCAATTATATAAGGGGTAATAGAGTTGGATATAGCATTATAGCCACTATATAATGATGTATAACGATGAAGGTTAAGGCTGCTTATACCTGCATGTTTTACTGCATATTTTTCGAATTCATTCATTTTTGCCATAGCGTAAATTTTATAGTTTATTTCTAACAATAACAATCAAAAAATGAAAAAGATAAAAGAGGCATGCAAAATAGGAAAAATCCCAATGCACGCCCTCTTTTTTTATGTTAGATTAAGGTTATTTCTTTTCAAATAGCTTACCAAAATCTTCAACGCTTATTTCTTTTTCTTCAAGATTTACGGTGCTCTTTATGTAATCGATAACCTTTTCTTCGTACACCTTTTCTACAATGCCTTTAAGCTGCTTTTGGTCTTCTAAAAGGCGTTTTGCAAAATTTTCAAGATGTTCGTCGGGCATGTTATTTAGGCCATACTGTGCAAATTGATAGCGAGCCATACGTTTAGCGTGCTCCATGATATCCGGCTCTTCAATTTTAATTTCTTGGGCTTTACCAATAGAATCCTTAATCAGCTGCCAACGTAGATCGTCTGCAAAATGCTCAAATTCCTGGTCAATTTGTTCTTGAGTTACTTTACCTTCGTTTATAACTAATAACCAGCGTTTCAAGAACTCTTCGGGCAGCTTCATGTCTGCCTTCTTTACCAGCTTATCTCTTGCATCAAGTAGCAGCTTGTATTCACCTTCTTCGTCATAAGCGCGGCGAATTTCACTTTCAATGCGCTCCATCAGCTGCTCTTCGCTGGTAACCTCGCCTTCGCCGTATAGCTTATCAAATAGCTCTTGGTTAAGCTCGGCATTCTCAAAATGACGAACTTCTTTTATTGTTGCTGTAAACTTCGGATCGATGTTTTCAAGGTCTTCTTTCTTTACTTTTAGCAGGGCCGCAAGATCGGCTTCGTTAGTAAACGTCTTCTTTACATCAACCTTTACAACATCTCCAACCTTCTTGTTAAGGAAAGGTTTTTTAAGCTTTGCATCTGTAAGCACCTTTAACGAAACGTAGGTATCTTCAACATTCAAGGCGTTTTCGCCCTCTTGCGCTAAATCAACTTTAAGCAAATCGTCTTCGCCTGCTTCTTCTGTATCAACAAATTTACCATAGCGTTGCATGATGTTTTCCAGCTGACGCTGTTTGTCTTCTTCGCTAACAGCTATAACATATTTAGGTAGCTTATCTCTTTTACTCAGCTTAACTTCAACTTCGGGAGATAGACCGATTTCGTAGTTAAACTCAAAATCTTCCTGATTTTCCCAATCAATAGGTGGCTGTCCTTCTTCATAAGGAATGGGTTCGCCTAAAATGTTCAGCTTTTCGTTGGTAATATGATCGTTAAGCGCATCAGAAACCAGCTTGTTGATTTCGTCAATTAGTACAGAGTGACCATACATCTTTTGAATCATAGACATAGGCGCCATACCCGGACGGAATCCGTTAACGTTTGCCTTACGACGATAATCGTTAAGCGCTTTCTTTACTTTATCCTGATAGTCGTTTTTGCTTACTTCAATTTTAAGAACGGCGGTTTGTTCGCCTAAAGGTTGTTGTACAACGTTCATAATGTTATGTGTATCTGATTTATTTATTTCTGTTTGAGGGTGCAAAGGTAAGAAAAACTGGCAAGTTTTGCTATAGTATTAACAAGGAGGTAGCTAACTAATTATTATACTTGCTATTTGCTGATATTTAAAAAACCTGCGAGGTTGTCGCAGGTTTTCTTTTTGTGCGGGCAAAGGGACTCGAACCCCCACGTCTTACGACACTAGATCCTAAGTCTAGCGCGGCTACCAATTACGCCATGCCCGCAATTGAGAGTGCAAAGGTAGTATATTTTTTGATTTGGAAAAGAATGATGCAAAAAAATCTCAGATTTTGTTCTATGCTTCGTTATTCTGCTGATTTTTACGAAAATCGTTCAGCTTACTGGTTAAGAGTCTTTCTAAGTCTTTAAAGCTAAATTCTTGAAGTCCGTTAGCCGATACGGTTAGCAAAATGCCCCTATGCTTTTCGGATTCGTAAATGTTTTTCTGGGTTTGTTTTCTTAGAAAACCGGAGGTTATTTTCTTAAGGTATTCTTCTGGGTTATAAACCTCTACCGAAAGGTAGCTGTTGCCAAGACCCTCAACAGTGTTTAGGTTTTTTATATCTTTCCACCTAATAAACCCAAGGGCGGCACCCAATACAGTGGCATTGTATGTAAAGCCTTCGTCATTGGCAATAAGCCCGGCTCGTTTATTGTTCAGCTTTCGTATGGTTAAGAAAATGAAGTAGGCAGAAGAAATAAGCAGCAAAGAAAATATGACTAGGGCCACAGGTTCTATCGCTATTTTTACAGGAAAAATACCGCTAGCCGAAAGCAAAAGAAATAACGAAATTATGCCTACAACAACAAAGCCGGGAAGCATTACGTAGCTCTTGTTTTTACTCAGCTCAACTCGTACAGCCATTTCTAACGTTTATCTTAATACAAAATTTTGACCAAGATATTTTTTACGCACTTCTTCATCGTTAGCCAGCTCTTCGGCCGAACCGGCTTTTAGTATAGAGCCTTCGTATAATAAATACGAGCGGTCTGTAATGGTAAGCGTTTCGTGTACGTTGTGGTCGGTAATAATGATACCGATGTTTTTATCCTTTAGCGTTCTTACAATATGCTGAATGTCTTCTACCGCAATGGGGTCTACACCGGCAAAAGGCTCATCGAGCAGGATAAACTTAGGGTCGATAGCTAATGCACGGGCTATCTCGCAGCGCCTACGCTCGCCGCCAGATAGCTGAATTCCATAACTTTTGCGAACTTTATGCAATCCGAATTCGGTTAGTAGTAGTTCCAGACGATCTTTTTGCTCTGCTTTTGAAAGCTTTGTCATTTCAAGAATAGAGCGAATGTTATCTTCAACCGATAGCTTACGGAAAACAGAAGCTTCTTGAGCAAGGTAACCTAAGCCACGCTGTGCACGTTTATATACAGGCTCTTTGGTGATTTCAGAAACTTCACCGGATTCTTCGTCTTGCAAAAATATTTTGCCACCGTTAGGTTTAACTAAGCCTACAATCATATAGAATGTAGTTGTTTTACCTGCACCGTTAGGACCAAGCAGCCCCACAATCTCTCCTTGCGAAACTTCTACAGATACGCTTTTAACCACTGTTCTGGAGCCGTATCGTTTTACTAAATCTTCCGAATATAATCGCATAGTAACTATATAATCTATTAAAATCTATGTGTAAAGCTAAGTAAATAGTTTATTTCTGAATGTTAATTATACATATTGGGTGTTAGCTTAATGTCGCAAATATGGACCCCATATATATCTTTACAAAAATAGGTTATTGTGACTTTCTTTTTGCGAAAGGTATCCATTAAAGAAGCAGTTTTAATATTATGAATTAATTGTGCTTCTAACTTCTTGAGCATATCCTTGTCAATTTCAGATTTTTGCAACGATGAAAATGTAACAGTACCTTGAATGTTTTTCCCAAGCAGAGCAACATGGTTTTCTATTTGAATACCATCATCAAGTATTAAAGGTGCTTGCATATTCCATGCGCTTGATGCTTGTACCAGCTCTCCGTCTATTTCGGTTGCTTCTTTTTGAGAAAACAGCTTAGGAATAAACACAATTGCAATCGTGAGAATAGTAAAACTGAGAAGACTTTGCGCTATTTTGTTTTTACTTAGCTCTCCCATTTTTACTGATACATATCGGGTGTTATGGTAACATCGCAGATAAAATCACCGTTCATGTCAACGTATGAATATATTACGGTAACTTTTAATTTTCTGAATCGTTCTGCTCGTGGGTTCGTTCTCATCTGGTTTGCCGCCATTGTTACCAAATAATCTTCAAACTCTTCAACATCCACATCGTCTTTTGTTAGGTTAACAGCCGTAAAGTTGTATTGTAGGGTTCTGCTACTTACAATGGTCATCTCGTCAAATCTGGTGTTGGCATCAATCATAAATGGTGCTTGTTCATTTATTTTATCTACGGCTTGCTTTAGCGATTTATCAATAGAATTGCTGTTTTTTCCATCAGAATTATCCCATAGTTTAGGAACAAAAAATGCCATTAGTACAATAAAAACAAGACCAATAATTCCTTGTACAACTTTGTTCTCTTTTTTCTCTGCCATTGCTTATATTTTATACAGTTTTAGACTATCCCTTCTCTCAAAATATCATGGATATGAACCATTCCCATATACGTTTCGTTCTGAGTAACGACCAGCTGAGAGATTTGATATTTTTCCATTAGGTTGAAAGCATCAATTGCTAAGCTATCGTAATCAATGGTTTTCGGATTAGGAGACATAATATCCTCTGCTTTCAACGTCTCTATATCCTTATTTTTCTCTAGCATTCTACGTAAATCGCCATCAGTAATTATGCCTACCAGCTTATCTTTTTTATCTACTACGACTGTTGCGCCTAGCATATTTGATGATATTTCTACAATCACAGGACGGATCTTTTCATCAATACTGACTTTTGGCTTGGCGTTGATAATAATATCACTTACTCTTATATATAGTTTTTTCCCTAGAGCACCACCGGGATGAACTCGCGCAAAGTGATCAGCTGAAAAACCACGAAGCGATAAAAGGCATACAGCCAGTGCATCTCCCATTACCAGCTGTGCTGTTGTGCTGGTTGTTGGAGCTAAATTGTGCGGACAAGCTTCTTTAGATACGGTTGCATTTAAAACATAGTCGGCATGAGTTGCAAGATATGAGCCTGTATTCGATACCATTGCTACAATTTTATTGCTACCAAGGCTTCGAATTAATGGGATCAACACTTTTATTTCGGGCGTATTTCCACTTTTTGAAAGGCAAATCACTAAATCGTCAGGCTGAATAATACCAAGATCGCCATGAATAGCATCGGCAGCGTGCATAAATATAGAAGGCGTACCTGTAGAATTTAGGGTTGCCACTATTTTTTGAGCAATAATAGCACTTTTACCTATACCTGTAATAATAACTCTTCCCTTACCTTTATATATAAGGCTAACAATTTCTGCAAAAGTATCGTCAATATAGCTGGCCATCTTATTGATGGCAGACGCTTCTGTTTGTATTGTTTGAACAGCCAGCTGCTTAATATCGTTAAAATCAATTCCGGACATTAGTATTATTTAAGTGTTAGCTTTGTATTTTTTTTGAAAAATAGACTTATCTTTATTGTAGGCTTTTGCAAAGGTAAATAAAATAAACTTTTAGGCTTTTTGTTTTGTAGTTATCTATAAAAGTTCGAGATTTGTTCCTTTTTTTGGCAAAAGCCATTTTATGCGGTTTTAAATATAATTTTATTTAACTATATTTGTTTTGACCGCAAGAAGTAAAGTTGTACAATATTAAAGTGGAGGAAAATAAACATACTAAAGGCGCAAGGAATAGCGCAGATATTTCATTAAATAGCTATTTGAAGAAATATTTCGGATTTACTTCTTTTCATGGAAATCAAGAAGTAATAATCCGTAACGTACTTTCGGGTAACGATACCTTTGTATTGATGCCTACAGGGGGGGGTAAATCGTTGTGTTACCAGCTACCGGCTCTGATTATGGAAGGGACGGCAATAATAATATCTCCGCTAATTGCATTGATGAAGAATCAGGTGGACGCAATGCGCGGGTTTGTGATGGAAGAAGGAATTGCTCATTTCTTAAACTCCTCGCTTACGAAAGTCCAGATTGCAAAGGTAAAGCAGGATGTACTGGATGGAAAAACCAAGATGCTTTATGTTGCTCCCGAGTCTCTTACTAAAGAGGAAAACGTACTTTTCCTAAAGCAGCTTAAAATTTCTTTTTACGCTATAGACGAAGCGCACTGTATCTCAGAGTGGGGGCACGATTTCCGACCGGAGTATCGCCGCATTCGTCCTATAATTACCGAAATAGGTACGGCTCCTTTAATTGCGCTTACGGCAACGGCTACACCTAAGGTACAGAGCGATATACAGAAAAATCTTGGCATGTTGGATGCCAGCGTATTTAAGTCATCGTTCAATCGTCCGAATCTTTACTATGAGATTCGTCCGAAAATTAATGCCGTAAAGGAAATCATTAAGTTTATAAAGAATAACGAAGGAAAATCGGGCATTATATATTGTCTTAGCCGTAAGAAAGTAGAAGAACTTGCAGAAATGTTGCAAGTAAACGGTATCAAGGCTTTGGCATACCATGCAGGGATGGACTCAACAACCCGCTCCGATCATCAAGATAAGTTTTTGATGGAAGAAGTTGATGTAATTGTTGCCACCATTGCCTTTGGCATGGGTATAGATAAGCCTGATGTCCGGTTTGTAATTCATTATGATATGCCTAAAAGCCTTGAAGGTTACTACCAGGAAACCGGTCGTGCCGGACGAGATAGGGGTGAGGGACAATGCATTGCTTTTTACAGCTATAAGGACATTCAGAAGTTGGAAAAGTTTATGCAGGGAAAGCCTATTTCTGAGCAAGAAATAGGAAAGCAGCTGTTGCTGGAAACGGTATCGTATGTGGAGTCGGCGCTATGTCGGCGTAAGATGTTACTGCATTACTTTGGCGAAGAATATACCGAAGAGAATTGCGAAAATTGTGATAACTGTTTGCACCCAAAAACTCGGTTCGAGGGACAAGAATATATTCAAATGGTACTCGAAACAGTGCAGGCTGTAAAAGAAAAGTTTAAGTCAGATCATATTGCAAATATTTTAGTTGGTCAGCTAAACTCAACTATTAAATCATATAAGCACCATGAGTTGCCAATGTTTGGCGATGGCTCAGATAAAAAGATTCATTTTTGGAATGCTGTTATTCGCCAAGCGTTAATTCATCACCTGCTTCAAAAAGATATTGAGAATTATGGATTCTTAACGCTTACCCCACAAGGTAAGGAGTTTATAAAGAAGCCTTACCCTATTATGCTTACAGAGGATCATGAGTATGAAGAAGGCGATGATGATGATGATGTAATAGGAGGACCTCAAGGGGGAAAAGCAGCGGGAGCAGCCGATGAAGAACTTTTTGCTATGCTAAAAGACTTACGTCGCAATTTATCAAAACGCTTGAACTTACCGCCATTTGTACTATTCCAAGATCCTTCGCTCGAAGATATGTCAACCCATTATCCTATTACGCTGGACGAACTGAAGAATTGCCAGGGTGTAGGAGAGGGTAAAGCCAAAAAATACGGTAAGGAGTTTATTGCCCTTATTAAGTCGTATGTGGATGAAAAAGAGATTATTCGTCCGCAGGATATGGTTGTAAAGTCTGTAGTAAATAAATCGGGTATAAAGGTCTTTATTATACAAAGCATTGATAAGAAGCTGGATTTCGAGGATATTGCAAACGCAAAGAATCTGGAATTTGGAGACCTGCTTACAGAAATAGAAGCTATTGTAAACTCAGGCACCAAGCTCAATATTGATTACTACATAGACGAGGCAATGGACGAAGATAAGCGCGATGATATCTACGATTACTTTATGAACGATGCGACATCTGAGTCATTAGATGAAGCGCAGGATGAGCTTGGAACAGACTATACCGAAGAAGAAATTCGTTTAGTTCGTATTAAGTTTATGTCGGAGTTGGCGAACTAGTAAAATGTAGAATTGATGTCTTACAAATCTGATTACGTTCGCCCTAAAAAATCTCTTGGTCAGCATTTTCTTCGCGATAAAACCGTTGCCCAACGCATTGTAGATAGTCTCTCGGGGAATCAGAAAACAGTGCTTGAAATTGGTCCCGGTATGGGTGTGTTGACAGAATACTTGTTGCAACGTTCCGATATAAACCTTTACGCTATTGAGATAGATAGAGATTCTGTTCCCTATTTGCAGCAGCATTTTCCGCAGCTAACACCGCAGCTTATTGAGGGCGATTTTTTGCAGCTGGATTTAGGTCGGCTATTTAAAGAATCGTTTGCTGTAATTGGTAATTTCCCTTATAATATCTCATCTCAGATATTTTTTAAGGTGCTGGAGAATCGTAACCAAATACCCGAGTTGGTTGGTATGGTTCAGAAAGAAGTTGCCGAGCGTATTGCAGAGAAACCCGGTAGCAAAACATACGGAATACTTAGTGTGCTGATACAGGCTTTTTATAACGTTGAGTATTTATTTACCGTTCACGAAAACGTATTTGTACCTCCCCCAAAAGTAAAATCGGCAGTTATACGTTTTATTCGTAACGATGTTCAGCAGCTGAATTGTGATGAGAAGCTTTTTACTAAAGTTGTAAAAACAACCTTTAACCAGAGGCGTAAAACTATCCGTAATTCTCTGAAACCATTAGTTGGGAATGAGATTTTACCACCTCATACATTCTTAGATTTACGTCCGGAAAGGTTAAGTGTTGAAGATTTTGTAGAGCTTACAAATTTTGTAGAGCCTTTTATTGCAAGTCAGGGTTAGTATTTTCTCCCATTAGATATTTTGATAGTTCGTGGAATTTAACTCGATCTTCATCTACACTTAATAATATCTTGTACTCTTTATGCTTGCCATTTTTTAGATAAATATTAAGGTAGCGTACCCTGCTATCTCCAGCTCTACTTGTCTTTTGTGTATCTATTCTTGAAATATCACGAGAGATCATTTCTATTCGTTTTCCCAAGAATGTGGTAAGGTATAACTTTCCTTTGTACTCTATTTTTACTAAAGAGTTTGAGTAAACAAGCAGCATAGGTATAATCATAGCTATACATGCGCCGACACACTGTAACAGCTTGCCTATGTACACTTCTTGCTGAGCAACAACATAGCCTATAAGCGACCAGAACACAACAAGCACTCCAATGCAGACAGCCATTATTGGTCGCAAAGAGCGATTTTCTATGATAATCGGGTTGTATAGGGTGTTTTTATTTTCTACTAGCTGCAATTTGTGAAACTCTACAATAGACTGTATGGTTGTTACTTTATTTACGGAGAGTTTATTCAGGTAGAGTTTAATTTGGTCAGCTCCTATATTAAAAATAATTCCTTTGTCATAGCTTAATGGTAAGTGGTTAATTGAAAAAACAACATCGCAATAAACTTTTACGACTTTATCAGGAGTGAGGTTGAAGCTATCTCTCCCGACTTGTATATAAATTTTGTTATCGGTTATTTCAACTTTGGGAAATGTTTTTCTTTTGACATGTTCTAGTACAACACTTACAAGAAGTACGAAGATCAGTGATATAAAAAAGATTTTCGTGAGTGTAGCATCATCTTCGATGGCAATAATACATACAACCTGACCAACTATAAGAAGAATAAAAAGCCTTTTGAAGTAGTAGAACAATCGCTCGGCATAGTTAGAGTATAACTTATAATTCATTCATTTTGTATGCTTTGATATTGCTAACTATTTTGATTGAATAGCCACTACAGGATTTAAGCGAGATGCTGAGTAGGCAGGAATAAATCCGGCAATTAATCCTACACCTGCAGAAATGCCCAATCCGATAACAATATTTTTGATAGATAATACCAGCTCAAAACCGAAGTAGCTGGTAACGATATATGCACCTATATATACGAGAAGTAGTCCAAAAATACCGCCAAGTATGGAAAGAAGAACCGACTCGTATAGAAACTCTGTAAGAATAAAATAGTTTTTCGCACCGAGGGCTTTTTGAATGCCAATAATATTGGTGCGCTCTTTAACAGATACAAACATAATATTAGCAATACCAAATGCTCCGATAATCATAGCAAAGCCACCAATTACAATGCCTACAATGTTTAGCACATCGGTAATTTGCCCTACTTGACTATCCAGTGAGCTTAGCTCATTAATGGCAAAGTTATCCTCTTGGCTAGGCGATAGCCGTCGTATTTTCCGCATAAGCATTTTCAGCTCGCCTACCACTTCGCCGTTGGGTATATTCAATTTTGCTTTAATACAAACAGCACCACTTCTTCGGGCATTACCTGTCATTACTTTCCCGTAAGTATAAGGAGCCATCACGATGTTGTCGTAGTCAATCATGCTGAACATGCTCTTCCCTTGACGCTTCAGCACACCAACAACGTTGGCTTTAAACGCTCCTACTTTTATACTTTTACCAATAGGGTCTTCGTTGTCAAAAAGGTCTTTAGCAACAGTGTTGCCGATAATTACAGCATTCATACCGGAACTTGATTCATGCTGTGTAAAATAACGACCTCGTTCAACCTCAAATGCACCAATCCTTTCCCACTCATTAGTAGTAGCCCATACCTGCGCTCGTTCAATTTGGTTGCTTTTGTAAGTTAACGGTCTTCCAAAGTTTATTAAATAGCATACATCTTCGGCATACTTGATATTTTTCTTTATATACTGGTATTCATCATAGGTATTAGGCGGGCGTTGACGATATTTCCACCACTGGTATTCTCCTTCTTCTTCAGTTGCCCAAGGAAAGCGTTCAATGTAGATAACATTTCCACCCAAAGAAGAAAGCCCGTCTTCTATAGAGCTGGTAAGAGCATCAACAGCTGTAAATACGGTGATGATGGAAAAAATACCGATGGTAATTCCCAACAATGAAAGAAAAGTACGCAGCTTATTAGCAGCGATAGAGCTAAAAGCGAAAGCAAAGCTTTCTCTTAACAGTTTGATGGTTATAACTATATTTATGGCTAGCTTTTTCATCTCAAAAACGTTGACAAGATACAGAAGTTTAATGAAATTATAGATTTAGTACGAAATTTTCTTATAAAGTGAGATACATTGCTTTAAATATTGTAATTTTATCCCTGATTTGTAAAGAAGTATTTCTTTAGTGGGGTAGAGTCATAATAACCAATTGTTTAAGTGAGAAAAATAAAATCAGCACTTTTGTCAGCTTATAGTAAAGACAGGCTGGATGTTATAGTTAAAGAGTTAAATCGTTTGGGCGTTAAGCTATACTCAACAGGCGGGACAGGCGTTTTTATTAAAAACTTAGGAGTAGATGTAACCTTTGTAGAAGATATTACGGGTTATCCGTCAATTCTTGGAGGACGCGTAAAAACTTTGCATCCTAAGGTCTTTGGCGGAATTTTAAGCAGAGATAATAACGAAAGTGATGCTGCGGATTTAGCTCGCTTCGAAATTCCCGAATACGATTTAGTGCTGGTTGATCTGTACCCATTCGAGGAAACCTTGGCTCAAGGTGGTACACATAGCCAGATTATAGAAAAGATAGATATAGGTGGTATATCGTTAATTCGTGCTGCTGCCAAGAATTATAGCAAGGTATTGGTAGTTCCTTCCAGTAATTGCTACAACGATTTGCTGAAAATACTTAAGGAGCAAAACGGAGAAACATCTCTCGAAGATAGAGAATGGTTTGCAGCACAGGCTTTCAACGTTTCATCCCATTATGATACAGCTATCTTTGGGTATATGAATCGTAATACAAAGATTCCTGCGTTTAAGCAAAGCGTTGCGAAAAATATGCCGTTACGTTACGGAGAGAATCCACATCAACAAGCCAGCTTTTACGGAAATATTGATGATCTTTTTGAAAAGCTGCATGGTAAAGATATTTCGTACAACAACCTTTTAGATATAGATGCTGCGTTATCGTTAATACAAGAGTTTAGCGAGCCGACATTTGCAATACTGAAGCATAATAATGCATGTGGTTGTGCTTCGCGCTCTGATTTATTAGAGGCTTGGAGGGATGCTCTTGCCGCCGATCCTGTTTCGGCTTATGGTGGAATAATAGTAACAAACAAGCCAATAGATATGGCTTGTGCAGAAGAAATCAATAAGCTTTTCTTTGAGGTTATTCTTGCTCCCGATTATGATGCTCAGGCATTAGTGTTATTAGAGTCTAAGAAAAATAGAATTATTCTTAAAGTAAAAGATATAAAGCTGCCTACCGTTCAATTTCGCTCATTGCTTAATGGCGTTGCTGTTCAAGATAGAGATACGAAGTTGGGTGGAGCAGATGGATATGATATAGTAACAAATAAAAAACCGACAGATAAAGAGGTTGCCAATCTACTTTTTGCCAATAAGCTGGTTAAGCATTCTAAATCTAACGCTATTGTTTTAGCAAAAGATGGGATGCTATTGGCAAGCGGAGTAGGGCAGACCTCAAGAGTTGATGCGCTAAAGCAGGCTATTGCTAAAGCCCAGTCATTCAATCTTTCGTTAGAGGGTGCGGTAATAGCTTCTGATGCGTTTTTCCCTTTTGCAGACTGTGTTGAAATTGCACATAATGCAGGGGTAAATGCAGTGGTAGAACCCGGCGGATCTGTGAGAGATCAGGATTCGATAGACTATTGTAACAATAACAATATGACGATGATTTTT
The DNA here is from genome assembly GCA_031550925.1 of Bacteroidales bacterium. Classification (GTDB taxonomy): domain Bacteria; phylum Bacteroidota; class Bacteroidia; order Bacteroidales; family UBA932; genus JAIRNF01. The sequence goes on from JAVBOE010000029.1 coordinate 23,442, forward strand.
ACACATACTCGTCATTTTAAGCATTAAAATTATTCAAATCAAACAAATATAAAAGAGATACAACGTATGGCCTTTTCTTTTCTCACTCAGGAAATAGCGATGGACTTGGGAACCGCCAACACCATCATTATACATAACGATAAGATTGTTGTTGATGAGCCCTCAATAGTTGCTGTTGATCGCAATACCGGTAAGGCGATAGCGTTTGGCGAAGTTGCGCGACAAATGCACGGTAAAACGCACGAAAATATTACAACCGTTCGTCCGCTTCGCGATGGAGTGATTGCGGATTTCGATGCTGCAGAAATGATGATTCGCGGGCTAATTAAAATGATGAGCCCTAAAAATCGTTGGTTTACACCTTCGCTCAGAATGGTAGTATGTATTCCATCAGGAAGTACAGAAGTTGAAATCCGTGCTGTGCGCGACTCTTCTGAACATGCCGGCGGACGTGACGTTTATATGATTTATGAACCTATGGCTGCTGCGCTTGGTATCGGTATTGATGTTGAAGCACCCGAAGGAAGTATGGTTGTGGACATAGGTGGTGGTACTACAGAGATTGCTGTTATTGCGCTAGGAGGCATTGTTTGCAACAAGAGTATTCGTGTTGCTGGTGATGGCTTTACATCAGATATTCAGCAATACATGCGTCATCAGCATAACATTAAGATTGGAGAGAGAACGGCAGAGGATATTAAGATCGCTGTAGGTTCGGCACTTACCGATCTTGATGCACCTCCGGTTGATTATGTTGTTCGTGGTCCAAACCTTATGACGGCACTACCGGTTGAGGTTCCTGTTACCTATCAGGAGATAGCTCACTGTCTTGATAAATCGTTATCTAAGGTTGAAAGCGGGGTACTTAATGTGTTAGAGCAGACTCCTCCCGAGCTGTATGCCGATATTGTTGAGCGTGGTATATATCTTACCGGTGGTGGTGCTCTTCTTAGAGGTCTTGATAAACGTTTAACAGAAAAGATTAATATACCTTTCTACGTTACGGAAGATCCGTTGCATGCTGTGGCAAGAGGTACAGGTATCGCATTAAAAAATATAGGCAGATTCCCCTTCCTAAAAAGGTAGGCATATAGATGAATGCGCTGATTCGGTTTATTGTAAAGTATCATACGCTGCTGCTTTTTTTGTTGCTGCTTGGTGTGTCAATTGCACTTATGATTCAAACCACCAACTACCAGCAATCTAAAGTAATGGGAGTGGCAGCCTCTACGCGAGCATGGGCTTATGATCAAATAGATAATCTGACAACGTATTTTTCGCTAAAAAAAGAAAACGATTTATTACAGGAAGAGAATACGAACCTTCGTAATCAGCTGAATCATTACCTTGCAGCAGATACCTTACGAACCACTCAACAGTATGATTCGATTAAGAGAACAAACTTTAGCTATATCTCCGCCCGTATTGTAAATACATCTACCAATAAAGATCAAAATTTATTGGTTATAAATGTTGGGCACGACCAAAAGGTAGAAGCGGATATGGGGGTTATTTCTTCTGATGGTGTGGTTGGTGTGGTACTAAAAGTCTCGAAAAACTATGCTTCGGTATTACCCATAATTAATCCGCATTCAAATATCAGCTCTCGTCTTCTGCGTAGCAACGCTGAAGGGATGCTATCATGGAATGGTTTAGACTACAGAGAAGCATTGCTAACAGGCGTTCAACGGCATATCGATGTTCAGATAGGCGATACTGTTGTAACCAGTAGCAACTCTAATATTTATCCGCCTAACGTAATGGTTGGAACGGTAAAATCGGTTGAAGAAAAAAGTGGTAACCTACATGATATAAGAATAGATTTAAGCGTTGATTACAAACGCTTACAAAATGTATATGTGGTTTATTCTGAAAGTTTTTTCGAAATAGACTCATTACTTAATCGAAGCATAAGATGAACGTAAGTCTTATAAAATATACGCTGCTTTTTATTGTACTGATACTGCTGCAAGAGTTTGTATTCGATAATATTCAGGTAGGAACGCTTCTTACTCCTTATGTATATATACTATTTATTCTTATACTTCCGTTTTCTTATGCACCTTCCGGAGTTCTTCTTATATCGTTTTTACTGGGGCTATCGGTCGATTTTTTTACCACAGATGTATTAGGTTTTCATGCCTTTGCCTGTACGTTGATAGGATACCTGCGTCGATTTGTATTTAAAGTTCTCAAGCCCAAAGACGATACCGATCAACAGATAACTACTACTACAATTTATACTATGGGTTGGCGCCCATTCTTGTTGTATGCAGCTATTCTAGTTTTAATACATCATTCGGCACTATTCATGCTAGAAACCTTTAAATTCTATAATATTTTATATTTATTGCTGCATATATTGTTGAGCTCGCTCGTCTCAATTATTTTTATAATATTGATAGAGCTGGCATTCTTTAGAAATCCTCGTAGTCAATCCTGATCTGTTATGCAAGTTGGCATAGAGAAAAGAAATATTATCATTGTAGTATTTATACTTGTCGCAGTAGTGTTGCTATTGAAGATACTATCGTTACAAGTGTTTAGCGATTACTATAAGATTGCTGCCACCAATAATGCTTTCCATCGCGAAGTTCAATACCCAGCAAGAGGTTTAATTTATGATAGAAACGGAAAGGAGCTGGTTGTAAACAGAACGGTTTACGACGTGATGGTAATACCTCGTGAGGTTAAAGATGTTGATACGCTTGAGATCTGTAGAACGCTTAAGATAGAAAAGGAAATTTTGGTTTCTTTTCTTGAAGAAATGGAAAAGAAAAAAAAGGGACAGATAAGCTATCAACAAATGCCGTTTCTGAGGCAAGTTCCTGTCGAAACGTACGCTTTGTTTCAAGAAAAGTCGTATAAATTTCCGGGCTTTTATGCCCAAGCCAGAACGAATCGCAGCTATGTTCGGAATATTTCTGGAAACCTTTTAGGTTACGTTAACGAAGTTGATAAGAGCATAATCGACAAAAATCCTTACTATCAGCAGGGCGACTATGTTGGGAGAACAGGAATAGAAGAAGCGTATGAGGAGGTTCTGAGAGGAAAAAAAGGCGTTAGTATATTTGTTCGCGATGTTCATAATCGTATAAAACAACCATTTAATGATGGTAAAAACGATAGTATTGCAGTAGCAGGAAAAAATATAGTATGCACTATTGATGCTGATTTGCAGGAATATGCAGAACAGCTAATGATCAATAAAATAGGCGGAATTGTTGCCATAGAACCTTCGACAGGAGAGATATTAGCAATGGTTTCGAGCCCCGGCTTTTCTCCTGAGCTAATGACAGGTCAGGATAAGGGAAAAAACTATGCTCAACTTAGTGTTGATCGTTTTAATCCAATGTTTAATAGGGCATTGATGTCTCCATATCCTCCTGGTTCAACATTTAAAATATTTACGGCACTAGCGGGTTTGCAGGAAGGGGTGGTATATCCCGAAACACGTTACGGATGTTCTATGGGATATAAGGTAGGCAGAGGTGTGGGATGCCATGCACATCCGTCGCCGCTTAACTTGCCGCAGTCTATAATGATGTCTTGCAATGCCTACTATTGTCATGTTTATAGAAATATTGTTGATAATCCGAAATGCGGAAACATAGAAAAAGGCTTGGAGCGTTGGCTCGAATATGCTGATGCATTTGGGTTAGGACGTAAGCTTGGTACAGACATTGTGGGAGAAAAAAGTGGTACTCTGCCAAGCGTTGAGAGATATAACAAAAATTACGGAAAAAGGAGATGGAACTCTCTTACAACCATATCGCTTGCTATCGGACAGGGAGAGGTAGGGCTTACTCCGCTGCAGCTGGCAAACCTATGTGCAACTGTTGCAAACAGGGGATATTATATCATACCTCATGTAATAAAAAAAATTGAAGGTGCAGACACTATACCTTCTGTTTTTAATGAAAAGCACTATGCATTGGTTGATCAGAAGAATTATGGGCCTGTTACAGAAGGTATGTACTTTGCTGTAAATAGTCCTACAGGTATGGGAGCAACAGCTGCTTGGGTTAAAATTCCGGGAATTGATATGTGTGGTAAAACGGGTACGGCACAGAATCCACAGGGAGAAGATAACTCTATTTTCTTTTGTTTTGCTCCTAGAGAAAATCCCCAAATAGCATTGGCTGTTTATATTGAGAATGCAGGTTCTGGCAGTAGGTATGCTGCTCCGCTTGCTAGTCTGATAGTTGAAAAATATTTACTAGGAGAAATTTCTGAGGGACGGAAATGGATGGAAAGTAATGTACTTTCGGTAGATTTAAGAGAGCAATATCAGAAAAGACGTAGAAAATAATTATAGTAAATTGAGCAACAGAGAAAAAAACATACTTGCAAATTTAGACTGGTCGATAGTACTTGTGTACTTGGCCTTAGTGCTTATAGGTTGGATAAGCATATATGCCGCTGTATATGATGAAGATCATAGCAGTATCGTTGATATGTCGCAACGGTACGGCATGCAGCTTATTTGGATTTTTGCAGGTTTGGGTGTTGCTATGGTTATGCTTATTCTCGATGCTAGGTTTTATTCTATATTCGCTAATTATATATATGCAGCCATAATATTGCTGTTGGTATTTGTGCTATTTTTTGGTGTTGAGGTTAATGGATCAAAGTCGTGGCTAGCCATAGGTTCTGTGAGGCTACAGCCTGCAGAGCTGGCTAAGGTTGCTACAGCCTTGGCCTTAGCTAGGCTGATGAGCGAGCACAACTTTAAGCTTGGTAAAATATCGAGTATGGCAAAAATTGGGGCTCTTATCCTTATTCCTGTACTGTTAATCTTTTTACAGCACGACATGGGTTCAGCCCTTGTATTTGCGTCGTTTTCTATAATGTTTTACCGTGAAGGGTTGTCGGGCTGGATAATGAGCTTATTCATATTTCTTATTGCCATATTTCT
>JAVBOE010000124.1:0-10954 GCA_031550925.1 Bacteroidales bacterium
AGGATGAACCACAGCGTTGAGCGCGAAGGTACACCTGTAGTGTTAGGCATGATTGCTAAAGTAAGACACTTGGTGAAAGTTGAAGAAGTAAAGTAGTAACCAGATAAAACTACAACCATGCAGTTAAGTAATTTAAAACCCGCACAGGGTTCAACTCATAAAGATAAGAGAATTGGCCGCGGCCAAGGTTCCGGTCGAGGAGGCACATCTACAAAAGGACATAAAGGTGCTCAGTCTCGCTCGGGTTACTCGCGCAAGTTTGGATTTGAAGGAGGACAGATGCCGCTACAACGTCGTCTGCCTAAGTTCGGTTTCAATAACATGAGCCGTAAAGAGTACAAGGCGATCAACATATCAGCTCTACAGGCTTTAGCCGAAAAGCTGAGCGTATCTGAAATCACCATCGATACGATGTTGAACGCAGGCCTTGTTTCTAAAAATCACCTAGTAAAAATCCTTGGCAACGGCGAGCTAACCATTAAGCTAGACGTAACCGCTCATGCTTTTTCAAAATCGGCAATAGTCGCTATTGAAGCACAGCAAGGCACAGCCACAAAACTATAGCCTATGAAACGGTTTATAGAAACCATAAAGAATATTTTTAAGATAGAGGAGCTCCGTAACAGGATTATCTACACATTTCTGATTCTGATTATTTTTCGTATTGGAAGTTTTGTAGTGCTTCCGGGAATTGACGCTACAGCGCTTAGCGGCTTGAAAGATCAAGCATCTTCAGGTCTGTTAGGTCTGTTAAACATGTTCTCGGGAGGTGCGTTTGGTAACGCTTCTATCTTTGCGTTAGGTGTTATGCCATACATCTCAGCATCAATTGTTATTCAGCTGTTGGGAATTATGGTGCCTTACTTCCAACGCCTACAGCGTGAGGGAGAAAGCGGACGTCGTAAGATTAATCAATATACGCGTTACCTAACCATTGGTATCCTTTTGCTTCAAGGACCGGCTTATTTGGCAAACTTACACAGCCAGATACCTGCTAGCGCATTTTTAGTAAGCGGAACATTGTTTAACGTAACATCAACTATCCTTCTTCTTGGAGGTACCATGTTTATCATGTGGCTGGGAGAAAGAATCACAGATAGAGGGTTAGGAAACGGTATATCGCTTATTATTATGGTAGGTATCATAGCCCGTTTACCTTTTGCTTTATTCTCTGAGCTAGTATCTCGTTTCAGCGCAACAACAGGTGGTATCCTGATGTTTATCGTAGAAATGGTTGTGATGTTTATTATCTTTATGGCAACTATTGCTCTTGTACAAGGTGTACGTAAAGTTCCGGTACAGTATGCAAAGCGTATCGTAGGTAATAAGCAGTATGGTGGTGTACGTCAGTACATTCCGTTAAAGATCAACTCTGCTGGAGTTATGCCTATTATCTTTGCTCAGGCATTGATGTTTATCCCAATGTTGCTATCGGGATTCGATGCAACGGGTAGCGTTGCAGTAGCGTTTAGTAATTTTACCGGATTTTGGTATAACTTTACATTCGCAATGTTGGTAATTATATTTACCTACTTCTATACTGCTGTTACGGTTAATCCAACCAATATGGCAGATGATATGAAGAAGAATGGTGGTTTCATCCCTGGTATTAAACCGGGTAAGAAGACGGCTGAGTATTTAGATTCTATTATGTCTAGAATTACTTTGCCGGGGTCAATATTTTTGGCTTTAGTGGCTATTTTACCTGCTTTGGCTCAAAAGTTTTTGGGTGTTAACCCTCAGTTTGGACAGTTCTTCGGAGGAACTTCTCTACTTATTATGGTAGGTGTTGTTCTTGATACGCTGAAGCAAATAGAGAGCCATCTGTTGATGAGACACTACGACGGTTTGATGAAAACCGGACGAATAAAAGGACGTTCAGGCTCATAGCCTACCGTTTATAGATTTTTTAAGTTCTTTTATATTTAGTGGCAAATTTAAAGACAAACGAGGAAATTGAGATACTACGGGAAAATGCACTCATAGTATCGAAAACGCTGGCAGAGCTTGCAAAACATGTCAGACCGGGAGTCACTACGCTTGAGCTCGATAAAGTGGCAGAAGAGTTCATTCGCGATCATGGTGCCGAGCCGGGTTTTTTGGGATACAACGGTTTCCCCAATACCCTTTGCACGTCTTTAAATAGCGTTGTCGTTCACGGTATCCCTTCCAATCACCGCTTAGAGGAAGGCGATATTCTTTCGGTTGACTGTGGCACCAAGCTTAAAGGCTTTTATGGCGATTCGGCTTATACCTTCGCGGTTGGGGAGATTTCTCCTGAGGCAGCAATGCTTCTTGAAGTTACTAAGACAAGCCTATTTAAGGGCATAGAGCAGGCGAAAACAGGAAACAGAATGGGCGATATCGGAAATGCTGTACAAACGTACGCCGAAGCGCACGGTTTTTCGGTAGTTCGTGAGATGATAGGTCATGGTATTGGCCATAACATGCACGAGCGTCCCGATGTACCAAATTACGGTAAGCGTGGTCATGGTCCGAAGTTGGTTGACGGTATGGTTATCTGTATCGAGCCCATGATTAACATGGGCAAGAAAGAAATCTACATGGAAGACGATGGTTGGACAATACGTACGGTAGATAAAAAAATGTCGGCTCATTTCGAGCTAACAGTTGCTATAAAAGATGGTAAAGCCGATGTGCTTTCTACTTTTAAGTATGTTGAAGAAGTATTACAACAAAAAGTTTAAGTAATTTAGTTAGAACTGAATGGCAAAACAATCGGCCATAGAAAAAGACGGAGTTATCGTAGAAGCGTTGTCGAATGCAATGTTTCGCGTAGAACTTGATAACGGACATACTATTATTGCCCATATCTCCGGTAAAATGAGAATGCACTACATTAAAATTTTGCCCGGCGATAAGGTTAAGGTAGAGATGTCTCCCTACGACTTGTCGAAAGGCCGTATAACCTTTAGGTATAAGTAAATTGGTTAATTGTTGACCCTTGTGGGCCGACCAACAAATACACGATAAAATGAAAGTTAGAGCATCTATTAAAAAGCGCAGCGAAGATTGCAAAATCGTAAAACGCAAAGGTCGTTTATACGTTATCTGCAAAAAGAACCCAAAGTTTAAAATGCGCCAAGGATAATTCAGTAAAAACACATTAAAATTATAATATGGCACGTATTGCTGGTGTTGATTTACCAAAGAATAAAAGAGGCGAGGTAGGACTTACCTATATCTTCGGGATAGGTAGAAGTTCATCACGCTCGATCCTTAGCCAAGCAGGTATCAGCTTCGATACTAAAGTTAAGGATTGGAACGATGACCAAATTGCTGCTATCCGTAGCATTATTGGTGAGAACTATAAGATTGAGGGAGAGCTACGCTCAATGGTTCAGCTAAACATTAAACGTTTAATGGACATTGGATGCTACAGAGGAATCCGTCATCGTATTGGTCTTCCTGTACGTGGACAGAGCACTAAGAATAACGCTCGTACCCGAAAAGGTAGAAAGAAAACTGTAGCTAACAAGAAAAAAGCAACTAAATAGTAAGTAGCAATGGCAAAGAAACCGGGAACAACTAAAAAAAGAGTTGTAAAAGTTGAGGCTGTAGGGCAGGCCCACATCCACTCAACCTTCAATAATATAATTATTTCTTTGACGAACAACGATGGTCAGGTTATCAGCTGGTCGTCGGCAGGAAAGATGGGTTTCAGAGGTTCTAAAAAGAACACTCCTTACGCTGCTCAAACTGCTGCCGAAGATTGCGCTAAAGTAGCTCACGATTTAGGTCTGCGTAAAGTAAAAGTTTACGTTAAGGGCCCAGGATCGGGAAGAGAATCAGCCATTCGTAGCATTCACTCACGCGGAATCGAGGTTACCGAAATAGTTGATATTACTCCGCTTCCACACAACGGATGTCGTCCTAAGGGAAGAAGAAGAGTATAACCTACGTTGTTAATCATTCAAATTAAGAGAAATGGCAAGATATACAGGACCAACCAGCAAAATTGCGCGTAAGTTCGGCGAACCGATCTTCGGACCAGATAAGCATTTCGAAAAGAAAAACTATCCTCCGGGACAGCATGGTTTGGCTAAAAAAAGAAAAAAAGTATCGGAGTACGGTACTCAGCTGCAAGAAAAGCAGAAAGTAAAATATACATACGGATTGCTAGAGCGTCAGTTCCGCAACTTGTTCGAGCAAGCATCACGTATGAAGGGACGTAAAGGTGAAAACCTGATTATTCTTCTCGAAAGTCGTTTAGATAATTTGGTGTACCGTCTTGGTATAGCACCTACCAGAGCCGCTGCTCGTCAGCTGGTATCACACCGTCATATTACTGTAAACGGAAATGTTTGTAGCATTCCTTCACTCAGTATTAAACCAGGTGAGGTTATTGGTGTTCGCGAAAAATCTAAATCACTAGAAGTTATTCAAGACGCTGTAGGGAAAGGTTCTATCAGCAAACATTCTTGGCTAGAGTGGGATGCAGCAAGCCTTACCGGTAAGCTTATCAACCGCCCCGAAAGAACAGAGATCCCCGAAACTATCAACGAACAGCTGATAGTGGAGTTGTACTCGAAGTAATGAGTAGCGAGCTGTACTTAACCATAGTACAACCTATGTTTAGAAAAAGAACCGAAGTATCCAATTAATAAAAAAACTATGGCAATATTAGCATTTCAAAAACCTGACAAGGTGATTATGCTCGATTCGACCGATTCATTCGGGCGCTTTGAGTTTAGGCCATTGGAACCGGGCTACGGTATTACTGTCGGGAACGCACTGAGGCGTATCCTGCTTTCTTCTTTGGAAGGATATGCGATTACCTCGGTAAAGATTTCGGGTGTAGATCACGAGTTTGCCACCATTCCCGGTGTTATCGAGAATATGGTAGATATCATTCTTAACCTGAAACAAATAAGATTAAAGCAAGTTGTTGAAGGCGTTGATGCTGAAAAGGTAAGCCTTACTGTAACCGGTCAAAACGAGTTTAAGGCAGGTTTACTTTCAGGATCTCTTTCTGCATTTAAAGTTCTTAATCCCGACTTAGTGGTTTGTAGAATGGAGCCAAACGTTAAGCTCCAGATCGAGCTAACCATTGGTAAGGGTAGAGGATATGTTCCTGCAGAAGAAAACAAGCCGGCCGATGCTGAAATAGGTATTATTCCTATCGATGCAATCTTTACGCCTATTAAAAACGTAAAGTTTGCAGTAGAGAACTACCGTGTTGAGCAGAAAACCGACTACGAAAAGCTTACGCTTGAAATAACTACAGATAGCTCAATTCATCCAAAAGATGCGCTGAAAGAAGCTGCGAAGATTCTTATCTATCACTTTATGCTGTTTTCTGACGAAAAGATTACGGTAGATGTGGGAGAAAAAGTAACGAGTGAAGAGTTCGACGAAGAATCACTGCATATGCGTCAGCTGCTTAAGCAACGCCTTGTTGATCTAGACCTTTCTGTTAGAGCATTAAACTGCTTAAAGGCAGCAGAGGTTGAGACCTTAGGAGAGCTGGTTAAGTTTAGCAAGAACGATCTTCTTAAGTTCAGAAATTTTGGAAAGAAATCGCTATCGGAGTTGGATGATTTGTTGGAAGCAAACAACCTATCATTCGGAATGGATGTAGCAAAGTATAAACTTGACAAAGAGTAGCAAAGGCTATGAGACATAATAATAAAAATAACCATCTGGGAAGACAAGCAGGACACCGTAAAGCAATGTTAGCTAACATGGCAAGTTCGCTTATTATGCACAAGCGTATCGAGACCACTTTGGCTAAGGCAAAAGTGCTGAGAACGTATGTAGAGCCTTTGATTACCAAGTCGAAGGACGATACTACCCACTCTCGTCGTATGGTGTTCAGTCATTTAAAAGATAAACATGCAGTTACAGAGCTATTCCGTAACGTAGCACCTAAGGTTGCCGACCGTCCGGGTGGATATACCCGCGTTCTTAAGGTTGGTTTCCGTCAGGGTGATGCTGCTGAAATGGCAATGATAGAGCTGGTGGACTTTAACGAAGCAATGTTGGCATCGGCAACGCCTAAGAAAGAGGCTAAGAAAACAACCCGTCGTGGCCGTAGCGGTGCTAAGAAAGCTGACGAGGCTGTTGCTGCAGAACCTAAGAAAACAACTGCTAAGAAAGCAAAAGCAGAAGAGGCTAAAGCGGCAGAAGTTGAAGCAAAGGTTGAAGAACAACCTGAAGCAGCTACTGAAACTCCTAAAGAAGAGTAGAGAAACAATAGCAATATTTACAAAGGGATGGCAATGCTATCCCTTTGTTGTTTTTGAAAATTAGGTATCTGTATTTATCCCTAAATCCCCTAAAGGGGGGCTTTTACTATATGCGTTATTGAGTGTAGTACTTCTATTCAGGAGATGTCTCACTACGTTTGACATGACGGGAGGGATGTGCGAAGATAACGCTAAAGTTTGGGGTGCTGAGATAGAGTTCTTGTTCTATACTCTTTGTTCCTTCTTCCTTAAATCGGATTGTAAAATTTACTACTTTTGTAACATGGGAAAGTTTGTTTACTTTCCTTTTTTATGGTAGCCCACCCCAACCCTCCCAAAGGGAGGGAGTGATTCCTCTCCCTTTGGGGGAGGGGTTAGGGTGGGGGCTTTTTGCCTATTAGTCTAATATCTAAATAAAAACAAAAGTTATGTCACAGATTATTAATGTTCATGCACGTCAGATTCTTGACTCAAGAGGAAATCCTACGGTAGAAGTAGATGTATTAACAGACGAGGGCGTTCTTGGCCGTGCAGCAGTTCCATCAGGAGCTTCAACAGGTGTTCACGAAGCAGTAGAGCTACGCGATAACGATAAGAGCGTTTATCTTGGAAAGGGCGTTTTAAAGGCAGTAGAGAATGTAAATACAGCCATTAACAACGAAATCCTTGGCATGGATGTGCTGGATCAACGTGGCATTGATGCTACAATGATTGCTCTTGACGGAACAGAAAACAAAGGAAATTTGGGTGCAAACGCTATCCTTGGTGTTTCTATGGCTTGTGCCAAAGCAGCGGCTCAAATTACCGGACAAACGCTTTATCGCTACATAGGTGGTGTTAATGCTAGAACCCTTCCTATTCCGTTGATGAACATTCTTAACGGAGGTTCGCATGCCGATAACTCTATCGATTTTCAGGAGTTCATGATTATGCCTGTTGGTGCCGAAACATTCAGTCAGGCATTGCGTATGGGTGCAGAAGTATTCCATAGCTTAAAGTCGGTTCTTAAGAAGCAAGGCTACTCAACTAACGTAGGTGATGAAGGCGGATTTGCTCCAAACCTAAAATCAAACGAAGAGGCTGTAACTGTTATTCTTGAAGCGATTGAGAAGGCCGGTTACCGTCCGGGAGAAGACATCTACATGGCTCTTGACCCGGCTTCGTCTGAGTACTATATTGCAGAAGAAAAAGTTTATCACCTGCATAAATCAAGTGGCGAAAAGCTTACTCCTGCTCAAATGGTTGATTACTGGAAAACTTGGGTTGACAAGTATCCTATCATTTCTATCGAAGATGGTATGGCAGAAGACGACTGGGATGGCTGGAAGCTGATTACCGATACTATTGGCGACCGTTGCCAGCTGGTAGGAGACGACCTGTTTGTAACTAACGTAAAGCGCCTGCAAATGGGTATCGACCGCAAGACTGCGAACTCTATCCTTGTGAAGGTTAACCAAATTGGTTCGTTAAGCGAAACTATCGATGCTGTGAACTTGGCTTACCTTAACTCTTACACCGCAATTATGAGCCATCGTTCTGGCGAAACCGAAGATACAACTATTGCAGACCTTGCGGTTGCATTGAATACAGGACTTATTAAAACCGGTTCTGCATCACGCTCTGATAGAATTGCTAAATATAACCAGCTGCTTCGTATCGAAGAGCAGCTAGGTAGCGAAGCCGTTTATCCGGGTAAAAGCTATAAGTATGTTGCAAACAGAAAGAAGTAGCAGAACAGCTAATTAGTTATAAAGGCTTGGCATACACTTGTCAAGCCTTTGTTTTTTCTTATATCTTTGCCGTACCAAAAATATATTCTATGAAAACGAGACTACTACTGATAGCTCTGCTGGTATTTACCGCGAGCAACGTTTGGGCTCAAAACAAATCGACCCAGAGAGTAGAGCCCACCATTGGCATTGGCAGATTGCAAATCAGCCTGAACGATTCTATTCCTTTATACAAATCGGCTGATGATATTCGTGCCTTTGATACCCTTATCTTTAGCAAGATTGCTGACGGTGTGGATAAAGGTAAGTTTATGATGACTACCAAATCAAAGCTTAATATTACCCCTTTTATATTTCAGCCGGGAGACTCATACAACGAGGCAGCAGCAAATGTTGAAGCAGGAAAAGCCTATAATTATTCGGTGTTGGTGTTTAGGGTTACAAACCTTGTAAAAGGATGCTTTGAGATAGTTCTTAATGAGAAAACGTTTGAAACATGCATTATTAAGAAGGATAAGAAGCATACACTTTATACCACCGGAACACCCTACTGGTCGCAGAACCACAGTAGCGAAACGTTTGCTCCCGGATGGTTTTTATACGAGTCGTGGGCAAACTATCTAAAACGTTTATCCGCTGTAAGTGTTGCTAATCCTAAGATGTACGATAATCCTGATGGTAGTTTTGTTTTATCATCTAACGATAGTATCTCGTTCCAGCCCGTGTATGCCATAGAGCAGTGGCTAAAAGTTCGTCTTACCGGCGAGCAGAAAGACGGAGTACGCGACGAGGTTTGGATAAAATGGACAGATGGTAAAAACCTCCTGCTTACACCTATTGAAGAGGTTTACTACTAGCAGTATAAAATAAAACAAGTAAAAGGATTGGCACAAAAATTGTTAATCCTTTTATTGTTTAATACTAAACTTGTGCATATGAAATTGGTAGCGTTATTTTTTACGGCATTAGTGCTTATATCATGTGGTACCAAACAGAAAGAAGCGGTAACTAGTAAAAGTGAAAAAGGTAATATCATTGCAAAAACAATCGGAGTAGGTCGATTGCGAGTAAGCCTTAATAGAGACATACCACTATATAGAACAGCGGAAGATACAGTTCCTTTTGATACGTTACTTTTCTCTCGACACAAGTCAGGCGAACAAAAAGGAGCCTTTATGGTATCAAGAACAAGCGCAAATGCAGTCAATCCCATGGATTTTTACAAAGGCGATTCGGAGCATGAGGCAAAGGATAATATTAGCTGTGGTCTTGTATATTTTGCACCAACGTTGGTTTTCAGAATGGCATCACTAACAAATAATGGATTTGAAGTTGTTTTGGATGAAGATACGTTTGAAAGCGCCGTGATTAAGCAAGACGAATACCATGCGTTATACACTACTGGAGAAGCGTATTGGCAAATGGATCATAACAGTGGTTCGTCAGATTGTTTTTGGTTTCTTCGAGAGTTGTGGGAGGACTATTTTAAACGAGTAATGTTTGTTTCTGTAGATGCTCCTCAGATTTATGATGCTCCTAGTGGTTTACTCTTGTACTCTTCTAAACACTCTGGCGATTTTAGTATTGTGGCTCTAGATGGAGAATGGGCTAAGGTTACGAAATTACATATCTACGGCGAAGACAATAAAGCCTTTTTTCCCGAAGAGGGTTGGATAAAATGGACAGACGGGACTACTCTACTAGTTGATCCGATAGAAGAAATGTACGAATAGCCAAATGTTGCTTTTTTAGTTAGGATGCAGCTTTAAAAACTCTTCTACTTTTGTTACCATTTCGGTAGAGCCTACAATAAACGGAATACGCTGATGTATTTCTGTCGGTTTTATTGATAGCACACGCTCATAGCCTGTCGATGCTTTTCCGCCCGATTGTTCTGCTAAAAATGCAATAGGGTTACACTCATATAAAAGCCTTAGCTTACCGTTAGGATTTGCTGCCGTTTGAGGGTAAATGAATACTCCTCCCTTTAGCATATTTCTATGAAAATCGGCAACCAAGCTGCCTATATACCGTAAGTTGTAAGGTCTGTTTGTTGCCTCATCTTTTTCTTCACAATACTTAATATACTCTTTAATCCCTGTGGGAAAATGAGTAAAATGACCCTGGTTGGTAGAATATATCGTTCCGGTTTTGGGCGTTCGCATGCTAAGATTCGAAAGACAAAACTCTCCGATTGAAGGGTCCAGCGTAAAGCCATAAACCCCTGCACCTGTTGTATATACAAGCATTGTGGACGATCCGTAAATAATATATCCGGCAGCAACTTGCTGTACACCTGCTTGTAAAAAGTCTTCGATAACAGGTTCTTGTCCACGTGGACTTATACGGCGGTAAATAGAAAATATAGTACCAACCGAAACGTTAACATCTATATTCGACGAACCATCCAGCGGATCCATACAGAGAATATACCCACCGCCTTTTGCCTGAGGATTATCGGAGTATATTATGCCATCGCTTTCCTCTGATGCAATGCCGCAGCACTCTTCGCTGGCAAGCATCATAGCGGTAAACTCATCATGCGCAAAGACATCCAGCTTTTTCTGGTCTTCTCCTTGGACATTCGTGTTTCCCATCGAACCTAAGATATCAACCAGCCCGGCTTTGCTCACTTTTTTATGCACAAATTTGGCAGCTACTCCCAGGTGGTGAAGTAACCTTGTCAGCTCTCCCTTTGCATAAGGAAATTCTGCTTGACGTTGAAGAATAAACTCCGAAAGAGTAATTAACTTTTGTGCCATAGGAAAGATTTTGATGTAGAACAAAAATAAAACAAATACTTAATAGGACGAAAGCTTTCTACGTTGAGTTTTTCTTATTTTTGTGGTTTAAAGCAAAAATATCATGGAATATACAGCAAGCGTTATTGCCGAATATTTAAAAGGAGAGGTAGAGGGAAACCCTGAAACCATTGTGAAATCGTTTGCTCGCATAGAGCAAGGAAAACCCGAACAGCTTTGCTTTTTAGCTAATCCTAAGTACGAAAGATATTTA
>JAVBOE010000009.1:0-5620 GCA_031550925.1 Bacteroidales bacterium
ATAGCCTATCTTCGACCCTATTCTCAACCCCTCTATAACCTTACCTGTTAGCGGGTATATATACCCTAGCAAGGCGTTTGCCAATGTGATGCTACCCTCCATAATAGCCTCGCGTATCTTGGTTGAGCTTACATTTACAAAGTCGAGCTTACTGGCTTCCACCTTTTCAACCTCAACGCCATACCTATCTCCAAGCTGCTTTATACCTTCATATCCGGCACTTCTATCGTGTCCAAAATGATGATCGTAGCCAACAATAAGCTTTGTAACATTAAACTTCTCTTTCAGAAATTCTTTAAAAAAGATATCAGGAGTAAGTTGTGCAAAATCTGTTGTAAACGGAATGACATATAATAAATCTATGCCCATCTTAGCCAACAGCTCTTTCTTTTCGTTAAGTGTTGTGAGTAAGTATAAATTCTCCGTCTCTTTATTTAAAACCATTCTGGGGTGCGGCCAAAAGGTAATCACGCATGACTTTTGCTGCTGACGCGCAGCCTCCGACATAACCTTTGATAGAACAGCCCCATGCCCCTGATGCACACCATCAAAAAAACCTGTGGTAGCAATAGGGCTCTGATTACCGGGTATATCCGGATAGTAATATGTTTGCATTAGCAATTTTTTATTTATTGTAAGTCGTGAAGCGTTAATTGTGAAGCGAGGTATAGAGATTTGAATGTTTAAAAAATTTGAAAGTTTAAGGTTTCAATATTCTGCGCCAACCCCTAAATCCCCTAAAGGGGACTTTCTAGAAGTGCCAGTTTTGAAGTCCCCTTTAGGGGGGTAATTCGCTATAACGCTACATAGCACATTAGCTATTTGTACATTATCTTTTCCCTTTAACCATTTACCATTAACGCTTAACACATTCTCTATATCCACTTTACCAAGCTGAAATCCTGGCGATTTGGAAGTTTCGGATTAGTTGGATAAACTCTAATACTCATAAGGAAAATTCCGGGATAGTCGGCATCAAACTTTCCTGAATACTCAACTATACTTCCATCTGCTTTGATACATCTAAGCGGATTTGTTTCTTCAACCCGGGTTGTATCTCCGACTTGTTCTGCCAGCACAAGCTCAACCCCGACATCTTCATGACTAAGCGATCCAATATTCAATGTTACCTTAATAGAATATTTTTTACCCATAACAATCTGTTCTTTCGATACATCGGGCTGCTCAATAGAAATTACTTCTATATTATCCCACTCGCGGCTTACACGACGTTTCCAATCCGACAGCTCAATGGCCAGCTGATAGTCATTTTTCTGCATGGCGCGATGTCTTTTCTTCAGCTTATTATAGTACACCTCTTCATAATCGTTAAGCATACGGTTGGTGGTAAAGTTAGACGCGATCTTGGCTATCGAATTTTTGATATACTTTATCCATCCCGCAGGAATACTTTCTTTCGTACGTTGGTAGTATAACGGAGCAATTTCGTTCTCTATTATATTGTATATCGTTTCGGCATCCAGCTCATCCTGAAAAGCCTGATTTTCGTACATCTTTTCTTCCGGTAAAGCCCAACCCGATTCAGGATGATAACCTTCGGCCCACCATCCGTCTAATACGCTAAAGTGTAAGCAGCCATTAAGAACAGCCTTCTCTCCGCTGGTACCCGAAGCTTCTAGTGGACGTGTCGGTGTATTTAACCATACATCCGAACCCTGTACCAGCTTCTTTGCAAGCTCCATATCGTAGTTATCTAAGAAAATAATTTTTCCTAAGAACTGTGGCAGCTTAGCTATTTCTATGATTTTCTTTATCAAGTCCTGACCCGCCTTATCTGCCGGATGCGCCTTACCTGCAAACAAAAACTGAACCGGACGTTTTGGATGATTTACAATCTGATCTAACCGTTCTAGGTTATTAAACAAAAGGTGTGCTCGCTTGTAAGTTGCAAACCTACGTGCAAAAGAAATAGTAAGTATTTCGGGACGAAGGTTCTCTTTTATCTCTACAAGCTGCTGCGGCGTATGATGTGTATTGGCATCTTTGGCCGACAGCTTTTCTTTAATATGAGTAATAAGCTTACTTTTTAGCGTATTGCGTACCTCCCATACCACCCTGTCATCCACATTATAGATGTTATCAAAGCAAGATTTATCGTAATGATGGGTTTTAAACTCAGGTCCAAACTCTTTTTCAAAAATCACTTTCCATTCAGGTGCTGTCCACGTTGGATAGTGAACGCCATTGGTTACATATCCCACATGTAGCTCGTTTGGATAGTAGCCGGGCCACATATCTTTCAACACCTCTTGGCTAACCTTACCATGCAAACGGCTAACACCGTTTACCTCTTGCGATAAATTCGCAGCCAGATAGCTCATCGAAAACTTTTCATTCGGATTGTTAGGATGAATTTTGCCTAAGCCCATCAGCTCGTTCCAGCTAATCTGAAACCTTTCGGGATAGTGAGAAATATACTTACGCAACAAATCTTCCGAGAAAGCATCATGCCCGGCCGGAACCGGTGTGTGCGTGGTAAATAACGAGGATGCTCTTACTACCTCCATTGCCTCTGCAAAAGAAAGATTACGGTTGGCTATCAGCTCGCGAATACGCTCTAAGCCTATAAACGCGGCATGCCCTTCGTTACAATGATAAACATCCGCGTCTATACCCAAAAGGTGTAAAGCTCTAATACCACCAAGTCCAAGAAGCATTTCCTGCTTCAAGCGGTTCTCCCAATCTCCACCATAAAGCTGATGTGTTATGCTGCGATCTTCGGGACGGTTATCTTCAAAATCCGTATCAAGCAAGTATAGCTCCGTTCGTCCCACATCCACACACCATATACGTGCATATACCGTTCGTCCGGGGAAAGCAACGCCAACCGTTAGCCAGTGCCCTTCCTTATCACGCACCGGTTGAACAGGAATTTTTGTAAAATCTTGCGGTTCGTAATCAGCAACCTGATCTCCTGCAGCCGAGAATCTTTGCGTGAAATAACCAAAACGATAAAGCAAACCTATTGCCGTAATCTTCGATTTTTTATCACTCGCCTCTTTCAAGTAATCGCCAGCAAGTATGCCAAGACCGCCCGAATAAATTCTTAACGATGCATGTAAGCCATACTCCATACTGAAGTATGCAACTTGCGGGCCTGTCATCGTTTTCTTTTCATCCATATAGGCTTTAAACCTTTCGTGCACATGGTTTAGCATACCAACAAAAGCCTTGTCTTTTTCCAACTCCTGATACTTTTTATATGGTATAATATCAAGAAGTGCAATCGGGTTGCAACCTAGCTTAATAAAAGCAGGTTCGTCTATATAGCAAAAAAGATTTATGGCATCTTGATTCCAGCACCACCAAAGGTTTTTAGCCAACTCCTCAAGGGCAACCAATGATCGTGGAATACTTCTTTCAACAAACAAACGCGCCCAGTTGGGCTTTTCTACGCTAAGCTGCTTATTAAGGAAAGATAGCTGCTCCTCCTGCTTCTGAATAGGCATATCGTGAATACGTGTAGGTATTTCTTCCAAAGCGATGGAGTATGCCTCGAGATAATACTGAATGAGGTTTGACCATAATGCGGTAGTAGAAACTTTTTCGGCGTTCTCTTTCAACCACAGCTGTTCTTCTTTATTAAGCTTAGAAGTTGCCAAGATATTTTTCGCAACCTCTTCTATCACGTAAAGGCTATTTCTGTCATCGCGAGAGATAACAGCAATACTTGGGCGTTCTTCGAGATAATGCTCGTTTACCCAAAGTCCAAACCCGGCAAGAGATGTAGTAATAGTAGGTACTTTAAATGCTAAGCTTTCAAGCGGCGTGTAGCCCCATGGCTCGTAGTATGACGGAAAAACTGAAATATCCAAACCCATCAACAGCTCGTAGTAAGGTAGGTTGAAAATTCCATCATTGCCATTAAGGTAAGAGGGTACAAAAATTATGCTTACCTTACTATCCGCGCCATTATCAATTCCCAATTTTTGCATTGCGTTCAATGCCGGATCAGACATGGGATCGATAAGATAGTGCGTTGTATGAGGATTGGTTAAAGGCACCGGAGAATCTTTCTCCTTAATGTTATGTAACAGCTCTTTACTTGGTCCGTGATGGCCGGCAGGCACAAGGATAAATCCAACTACATTTTTTGTTAAGCCTTCTTCTCCTTTCAGCTTTGCAAGTGCCTCTATAAATATATCTATACCTTTATTCTTAAACTCATACCTCCCACCAATACCGACAAGTAGCGTATTGTTGCTATCCAGCTTCCGGTTTAGCATAGCTTCAGTAACTTCTATAAGCTTTGCTCTTCCTTCTTCTAGCTTCTTACCAAACTCTTCTCCCGACGGAACAATAGAATTCTCAAAACCGTTTGGAGTAACCAAGTTTACATCTTTGCCAAGAAAATGGCTGCATTCTCTTGCCGTAATTTCGCTAACAGTGGCAAAGCAATCGGCATGCTGCGCCGACAGCTTCTCAAGCGATTGCTTAGAAACAACGTTAAACTCCTGTGCCTTCGCATCAGGATTGTACCTTTCCATATCATCATACAACTTCTGTCCGTTTCCGGCCAAGCTGCGACCAAGAACCGTTGCATGAGTGGTAAATACAGTACCGATTTGTGGCATATTTTTCTTTAGGTAGAGCAAACCTGTACCTGTCATCCATTCGTGGAAATGTGCTACCGTTTTATGGCGCATATTCAGATGAAACTTAGTATAATGCTCAATTACCTTACCAGCCGCATAGCCAAACAAGACAGGCTCCAGGTAGTCCCATTGCCCGCTTATAGAATCGAGCCCGAACTCGTCCCAAAACATTTTCAGAATATCGTTTTTTTGCTCAAATAAGTCTGTAAAATCAACAAGTATTGCTATTGGCTTACCCGTAACATTCCATCTCCCAACTCTTATTCGCAGGCCGTCTTCGGCTGCTTTTGCTCTCCATGCTCTAAATAAATGAGCATCTTCTATAAACTCAGAGTGAGCATCTGTTTCGCGCAAAATATCGGGGCCTATAACCAGATACTCCCCCTTAACTTCTTTTGCTATACTGAGCACTTTAGTGGCAATAACCGTATGTATTCCGCCTACTTTATTACAAACCTCCCAACTAACTTCAAAAAGGTAATCTACCTTTTGCGAATTATCATTCTTAGCCATTTTATCTGTATTTATTTTTCTAATAATAAAAAATCATATCCTACATAAACAAACTTTTCTCTATTATGCTCAACACTCAAAGTTATAATTAATCTAAAAGAATAGTATTAAAAAACACTTAGCTTTACATTAAATAGAAAAGCCACAGCTATTCCTAGCCATGGCTTTATCTATTAAATAGCACTAGCTATTTTTTCTTAGCAACTTTTTTTGCAGCAGGTTTTTTTGCTACTACTTTCTTTGCTGGAGCAGCTTTCTTTGCTACTGCCTTTTTTGCTGGAGCAGCCTTCTTTGCTACCGCTTTCTTAGCTGGAGCAGCTTTCTTTACTACTGCCTTTTTTGCTGGAGCAGCCTTCTTTGCTACCGCTTTCTTAGCTGGAGCAGCTTTCTTTGCTACTGCCTTTTTTGCTGGAGCAGCCTTCTTTGCTACCGCTTTCTTAGCTGGAGCAGCTTTCTTTACTACTGCCTTTTTTGCTGGAGCAGCCTTCTTT
>JAVBOE010000117.1:0-6574 GCA_031550925.1 Bacteroidales bacterium
ATTAGGTAACCTCTCTTTGTGTCGGTTCGGCTATTGTAATTAAGGTATTGTTTTAGTTGACATTCTGCTTTTCACACCTCTGAATTGCTGTCAAAAGTCTTTATTCTTCGCTTTTAATTGGCGTATAAGACTAAATAACACTTCTTGCTTATTTACATTACTCGTTAACACTTCTTGCGAAGCATTAGCTTGAATGGATAGTACATTTGTAATGTAAAACACGAGTGGTTTTTTTCATAGGTAATTTAGGTTAGGTGTAAAAGGAGGGGTGGTGCCCTCCTTTTTTCGTTTTTCAGAGCCTCTCTTTAAAGAGTGTCTTAGGATAAAAGAGAAAGGATTCAATGTAAAAAGTCGGCGGAGTTGCTTAAGAAGTTATTCAATTTACCCGTCATTTCTCGCTTTGCTCGAAATGACGGGTAGTTTTTTGTCTTTATGTCTAGTAGTCTTTGTTCTTATAGTCCTCTTCCAACTTTTACTTTTAGTATAAATCTTCTACAGATAGATACCTTTCGCCGGTATCGTAGTTTATAGTTAGCACTTTTGTTTTTTTGTCGGCTTTTTGCAAGCAATTTGCAACGGTGGCAAGCGATGCTCCGGTTGATATTCCTACAAATATGCCTTCTACTTTAGCAACTTTCCTAGCATAATCGTAGGCTTCATCTTTACCGATTTTCTCAATACTGTCAATTATTTTAGTATTTAATATTTTGGGGATAAATCCGGCGCCGATTCCCTGAATAGGATGCGGGGCTGCTTGTCCTCCGCTAAGAACAGGAGATTGCTCAGGCTCAACAGCAATAATTTTGATTTTCGGGAACTTGCTTTTTAGTACCTCTCCAATACCGGATATATGTCCTCCACTGCCAACTCCCGAAATGAAATAATCAAAACCTTCCGGAAAATCCGCTACTATTTCTTCTGCCGTTTTTTCTTTATGTACGTATGGGTTCGAAGGATTCTCAAATTGTTGAGGAATCCATGCCCCCTCAACTTCTTTGCTTAGCATTTCTGCTTTTTCTATTGCTCCTTTCATACCCTGTTCACGAGGGGTGAGCACTAGCTCTGCACCCAATGCCGACATGAATTTACGCCGTTCAATGCTCATTGATTCGGGCATTACAATCATCGTTTTATAGCCTTTGATTGCGGCAACCAGTGCAAGTCCTATGCCAGTATTGCCGGATGTTGGTTCAATAATTACTCCACCCTTTTTTAGTGCACCCTTTTTTTCTGCATCTTCAACCATTGCCAATGCAACGCGATCTTTTATGCTTCCTCCTGGATTTTGACGCTCAAGCTTCATCCACACTTCATGTTCCGGAAAAAGTTTAGATAAGCGGACATGTGGCGTATTTCCGATAAGTTCAAGTATAGAGTTAACTTTCATAATCTGTTTATTTTAAGGTTTTATATGTAGTATATAATAGGCTCTTCGTAATCGCGTGTATCGCTTATTTTTATTTGAGATTCGTGATATACCAGCGAATAGGGTAAAACGCTGTGTGTTAGCCATACGTTACCTCCTATGGTCGAATCATGCCCCACAACAGTTTCGCCTCCAAGTATGGTGGCTCCGGCATAAATTACAACATTATCCTCAATGGTAGGGTGACGTTTTATATTCTGTGAACTTTTACTAACAAACAAGGCTCCTAAAGTTACCCCCTGATATAGCTTAACATTCTTACCTATGATGCAGGTTTCGCCAATTACAATGCCTGTTCCGTGATCAATATAAAACATATCGCCAATTTGGGCAGCCGGATGTATATCAATTCCCACCAAAGAATGCGCATACTCAGAGAAAATGCGAGGAATTATAGGTATCTGCAGCTTATACAGCTCGTGGGCAATACGATGAACAGATATGGCAAAAAATCCGGGATACGCCAAAATAACCTCTTCGACCGAGTTAGATGCAGGGTCGTTTTTTACATAGTTGCTTGCTTCGGCATGTAACTTTTTTTGCAGCTCGGGCAACTTTTGTACAAATGCTCTTACAAGCTCTTCTGCTTTTTGTGCACCTAAAAGCGCCCCTATATTTTCCAAAAGAGTGGAATAGACAGTTAGTAGCTTCTTGCTAGACCTAGTATCATTGCAGCATACAGGGAATAAAATATCATGATATAACGTATCAACCGTTTGTTCCAGCTCCTTTTTATTAATAAAAACCTTTTCTGACTTATAATTTAATAGCCTCGCTACCTCAATTGCCTTATTCATAGTGAATTTTTCTTTTGTCTTTTTCTTGTAAAGAAACAAATAAATCGCCCAACTAATATGTAATCAGTACATAAATAGTATGACAGCTGTACATAACATTTTAAAATATCATTTGTTTACAATAAGAGCTAACAATAACTTAATATATTTTTTGTGAAAAATTTGTGCTTGTGAAAAAATGCCATACATTTGCACTAACAAGTTTGTTAGACAAAAATGTTAGACATGAACGAAAAAGACTTAAATACAGAGCAAAACATACTTAATGCTGCCGAACAGGTATTTCTTGAGAAGGGATTTGCTACAACAAAAACCACAGAAATTGCCAAAAAGGCAGGAGTAACTCATGCTATGCTTCACTACTATTTTCGTACAAAAGAAAACCTGTTTAATATCGTTTTTCAGAATAAAGTGAGGTTATTGGCAAACTCGTTCTTTTCGGTAGATGTTACCGGAAAATCGTTTACTGAGGTAGTCAGCATTGCAGTCGGACGTCATTTCGATTTTATAAAAGAGAATCGCAAACTTGCTCCATTCATCATTAACGAAATAAACAACAACGAGAAAAACAGTGAAACATGGCAAGAGATAGCACAGCCTATTTTCGCCAAAGTTGCCGAATCTATAATAGATATGATGGATGCTGAAATCAAGAAAGGCACAATCCGTCCTATGAGCCCTTTTGATCTTATACAAACTGTGGTTTCGCTGAATATCTTTCCATTTGTAGCACAACCTTTACTAAAAATTCTTAGGCATGTAACAGACGAGGAGTATAACGTAATCTTAGAACAGAGAAAGCATGAAAACATAAGGCTTGTGCTGCTGTCTCTACAGCCATAATTTTTTGCACACCATTTAACAACCATGTTAAACACTATTGTTGCCCTCATTGTTAGTAATAAAAATCTAGACAAAGCTATATGAAATATCGGGATTGCTAAAAATGTATAGACGATAAAATGTAAGTCATTGATTTATACGTGAAATAAAATCAAAATCTATACTTTATGACCAATCCCGAAATATCCATGGTCAGGAAATTGTACACTCATCGTAATAGCTATAATAGATATTCCATCTGACCAAAATATAAAAATCAAAGAATAACAGATGAAACGAATTCTTATTGTATTAACCGTATTTATAACCATGCATTCTCAAGCCTTTGCACAGCTGAGCTTAGAAGAATGTCAACGGTTGGCACGCGAAAACTATCCGATGATAAAACAGCTCAATCTGATTGAAAAATCGAAAGAGATGAATTTATCAAACGCGGCAAAAGCCTACCTGCCTCAGCTTAGCATAACGGGCATGGCTGCTCTTATAGAAGGTATGCCGGAAATAAGCATGGGTAGCGTAGCATCTGAAAGCCATAACCATCAATTTGTTGGTATTGCAAATCTTACCCAAACCATTTGGGATGGGGGAAGTACGCGTGCACAAAAGAAGATTACTACGGCCAGTGCCGAGGTTGAAAAGCAGAATATAGAGGTGCTGTTATACGAAATCAACGAGCGCATAAACCAGCTGTATTTCGGAATTTTATTGATTGACGAACAGCTGAAGCAGGTAGATATTCTAGATGATAACCTTGCTCGAAATCTGAAGAGAGCAGAAATAGCGCGACAGAATGGTACTGCTTATCAATCGGATTTGGATGCGATAAAAGTTGAAATGCTTAACTCGGAACAAAGCCGCATCAACCTTAATGCGCAGCGTAACGCCTACGTTCAGGTACTTTCTATTATGATTAATAAAGAGGTGTCGGCAGAAACTACGCTAAGCGTTCCGGCTCAAATAGCTTCTTCAAATAGTATCAATCGACCTGAGTTGCAGCTATACGAACAACAACGTCAGCTCTATGATGCTCAGAATTCTGCTATCACATCACGATATATGCCTAAGATTGGTCTTGCAGGATATGCAATTGGCATGACCCCCGGCATTAACTTGGCAAGCAGTAAAATGGATCACCTGTTGATGGCTGGTATCAACATATCGTGGAATATCGGATGGTTATATACTAAAAAGAATGATCGTAGCTTAATACAAACAAATAAGCTGAAGGTAGATGCTCAGCAAGAAACATTTTTATTCAACACCAAGTTGGAACTGAAGCAAACCGACAACCAAATAGAACGCTATAAACAGCTGATGCAGAAAGATGATGAGATTGTTCGTTTACGCGAAAGTATTAAGCGTGCATCGGAAACAAAGTATGAAAATGGAGCATATACAATGACTGACCTTTTAATGGATATTAATGCAGAAAACTTGGCCAGACAGAATAAAGCCCTACATGAAATTGAGTATTTAATGAATATGTATAGCCGCAAAATAACGTCTGGTAATTAATAGTGAATAATGAATAACTAATAATGTAATGAAAAAGATATTTTTCCCAATACTACTTATGGTGGTTCTACTTACATCTTGTAACAGAAATAAGTTTAACTACGATGCTGCCGGTACTTTCGAGGCAACAGAAATTCTTATCTCTTCGGAGGCATCTGGTTTTATAGAGGTGTTTGATGTTGAAGAAGGTCAAATGCTAGAAGCCGGTGCTGTAGTTGGCTATATTGACAGCATACAGCTTTACCTAAAAAAGCTGCAGCTGTTAAGCTCACGCAAAGCCATACAGGTAAGCCGTCCCGATGTTAATAAGCAGATTGTGTCCACGAGAGAAGAAATAGCGCGCATAAAAACAGAGAAAAATCGCATAGAAAATCTTTTAAAAGGAGATGCCGCAACTCAACAACAACTTGATGAGATAAACGCACAGCTTAAGGTTGCAGAAGGTAAGCTGGCTGCTCAAATGAACTCGTTACAGACAAACATTGGAAACCTGAACGAGCAGAGTGCAGCAGTCGATGTCCAGATTGCACAAATTGACGATCAGCTAGCTAAATGCAAAATTATTAATCCCGTTAACGGAACTGTTCTAAAGAAGTATGCAGAAGCGTTTGAAATAAGTAGTCCGGCTCGTCCTCTATATAAAATCGCTGACATAGAAACGCTTTTTTTACGGGCCTATGTTACATCAGAACAGCTTACGCTGCTAGAGCTAGGACAGGCAGCTACTGTTTATAGCGACTTTGGCGAAAGCAACCAAAGAGAATATACAGGTAAGGTAACATGGATATCGGATAAAGCAGAGTTTACACCCAAGACCATTCAAACAAAAGATGAGCGGGCAAACCTTGTATATGCTGTAAAAATTGCCGTAAAGAATGATGGCTATTTAAAAATCGGTATGTATGGGGAAGCAAATTTTAATTAATAATGAATAATTAATAGTTAATAATATAGCAATTTTGTAATGCTATTCTTGTGTTTGAGACTTTAAACTATTTAAACTTTCAACCCTCTTAAACTTTGTTTTCATGGTAGAAGTTCAAAATATTACTAAACGGTACGATAAAACCGAGGCTCTAAAGGGTATCAACTTCTCAACTAAAGAAGGTGAAATCTTTGGAATTATCGGACCGGACGGTGCAGGTAAAACGTCGCTCTTCCGCATTCTTACTACGCTGATTCTAGCCGACAGCGGAACAGCAACGGTAGATGGGTTGGATGTAGTAAAAGACTATCGGGAAATCAGAAGAACCGTAGGCTATATGCCCGGTAGGTTCTCGCTTTATCAGGATTTGACGGTAGAAGAAAATCTGAACTTTTTTGCTACCGTATTCAACACAACTGTAGAGAAAAACTATGAGCTGGTAAAAGATATCTACCAGCAAATAGAACCGTTTAAGAAGCGAAAAGCAGGAGCATTATCAGGCGGGATGAAGCAGAAGTTGGCATTAAGCTGTGCCCTCATTCATAAGCCAACAGCATTGTTTCTTGATGAACCTACAACAGGGGTAGATCCGGTATCGCGCAAAGAGTTTTGGGAAATGCTGAAGAAGCTGAAAACGCAGGGCATTACAATACTTGTCTCAACTCCATACATGGACGAAGCAAGCCTCTGTGATAGAATTGCTCTGATGCAAAACGGAGAAATTATGAACATAAATGTTCCCGATCAAATAATTGCCGGCTATCCTGATAAGCTATATGCGGCAAAATCGGCTAATAACTATCATCTGCTGAATGAACTTAAGCATAGAACAGATGTAAAATCATGCTACATATCAGGTGAATATTTACATGTTACATTTAAAACAGATATAGCTCCGGTTATTGATAATGTTGAGATACATGCAATACAGCCAACTATTGAAGATTGTTTTATTCAGCTAATGGGATAAATAATGGCAATAGATAAAGTAATAGTAACCGAAAATCTTACGAAAACATTTGGCAGCTTCACGGCCGTTGACAGCATATCGTTTAGCGTTGATAAAGG
>JAVBOE010000111.1:0-21435 GCA_031550925.1 Bacteroidales bacterium
GCATCGTAACGAAAGCCTTAGCGGTGTTGCTATTGCTGCTACAATGGACGGTATTCGCCCATTCCTTATAGAAACACAGGGGTTGGTAAGTACTGCTGCCTATGGAGTACCGCAACGTTCTACAACAGGCTTTGATGTTAGGCGTATGAATATGTTGCTAGTTGTACTTGAAAAAAGAGCCGGTTTTAGATAGGCTGCAAAAGAAGTATTTTTAAATATTGAAGGTGGGTTGAAAGTGGTAGATCCGGCAATAGATTTAGCCGTAGTAAGCGCCGTGCTTTCGTCAAATCTTGATATCGCAATTCCTGCGGGATGTTGCTTCTCTGCCGAAGTCGGACTTACGGGAGAGATTCGCCCTGTGCCTCATATAGACCAGCGCATTGCGGAGGCTGCCCGATTGGGTTTTAAACGAATATTCGTATCGAGCTATAACCATAAGATATCCGCATCGGCATCAAAAGGTATTGAGGTGGTTATGGTTGGCAAGATAGAGGAGCTGATGTGTAAGCTGTTTGGTAAAGAAAAAGAATAAAAATACTATGAACGGAGATCCAAAGCTATACGAATTACTAAAACAGCTGAACATTGCATTTGATTACTACGAACACCCCCCTGTACCTACGGTAGAAGAGGCTAAGAAGTATTGGGCTGATGTTGATGCAACGCATTGCAAAAATTTATTCTTTCGCAATCACAAAGGAAACAAGCATTACCTTGTGGTGCTGGAGCATACTCGCCAAATGGATATCCATAGCATAGAGCTGCTGCTGAAACAGGGTAAGCTGTCTTTTGCTTCGCCTGAACGGCTGATGAAATATCTGGGTGTGCAACCAGGCTCGGTTACACCGCTTGCGCTTATTAACGATACAGAAAATCATGTAAAGCTGTTTCTCGACGAGAATCTGAAAAATAGCGAGCGTATCAGCTTTCATCCTTGCATAAACACAGCATCAATCGTATTAAAATATAGCGATTTGATGCGCTTTATAGAACATGTGGGTAATAAGTATGAATTTTTACAGGTGTATTAGTGGATTTTAGTGATAAATTAAGCAGTATTTTACTACTTTTACGCTTTAACCAACCCCCAATAGTTAACTTATGAAAAAAATTATTATTGCAACATTGTTGCTTTTCCTATCAGCAAATGTATTTGCTCAATCGGATGATTGGGCTAGTGTGCGTATTCCGATGACGAATTATGCCGAAATTGCCGGATATTCAAACTATAAAACATACGACCTACTTACATTCTCGTATTCTGACGAGTTGCAGGAAACTCATGGAGGCAGATATTCAGGTCCTCTTTACGATTGGACAAGCAATCCGTCTAATTCTGATTTTAAAATAATATCAGAGCTTAAGTCGTTAAAGATCACTCTCGTTACCTTTGATAAAGGTGTTGCGGATTTTACGGGAGATGTAAAAGCACAAATAAAAGTTTTTGATAAAGACGGTAAGCAAATTTATAGCGACTTGATTCAGGCTGTTGGTGTTAAGTTCTCAACCGATAAGTATGCAACAAAAGATGAGCTTAAGGTTGCAGAAAAAGAGCTGTTTAAAGAAGCATATTATAGCGCTGTTCCTGTTTTGCTTCAATCGTTCAATAAGGATGTAAAAGATGAAGTGAATACGAAAGGTGAGCCTATGCTTATTGTTAAGAAGGCAAAAGGTTTTCCCGAAGCAGAAAAGATGAATGCAGAGGTTACTGCCATTCAAAACATAAAAACAGAAGACCCTTATGAGTATAAAAAAGAGCTGGAAGCTCATAAGGATTTTTGGAAAAATGAAATAGCTACTGTTCAGGGCGATAAAGCATCCCTTCTTAAGGGTGTTGCTTTATACAACTTGGCTTTCTTAGATATTTTTACCGATGATTTTAAGAGCGCAATGAGCTGTATGGAACAACTACAATCAACAGAAATCTCGAAAGATGCTAAGGCAAAAATTGGCAGGATATACGAAATCTATCAGAAAAAATTTACACCCGAACCCCCAATGGCTCATAGCGATAGCTACACTTCTAAAGTGTCGATAGACCAGCTGCTCTCTAATGCGAAATATTTAGAACTAAATGGAACAATAGAGCTGAAAAACGGAGAATCGTTATCCGGCAAATGCTTAATTACCCGTAGAAATATGTATGAGAGTGATGGTGGTCAAATTGTTAGCCTGGATAAAGCAGACTACTGGGTATCGCTTAATGATAGTAAAAAAATAAAACTATCAGAGGTTAAGACAATCACTACAGCAGACGGAGACATATACCAATACAACTCAGGTGAGCTGCTCAAAAGAGTATATACTTCTGCAAAAATTGATGTATATAAGCCTGCTTTTCCCGAAGAATCTAAAACTTGCTATTTCCAGAAACCGGGTGGAAAGTTAGAATCGTCGCCCCTTATTGGCGGAGGAAAATGGCTAAAGAATTTATTTGGAGATTGCCCTGAATTGGTAAGCAAGATTGATTCGAAAGAAATTAAAGACGAGCTGGAAATGGCACGTTATTATGGCGATAGCTGCAAGTAGCTTTTTAGTCTCAACTTAAGAAAGCCTGTGTATTATACACAGGCTTTCCTTATTATAGCTATTTCGTTCTAACTTTTGGCCTTATAATAAGTCGTAACGAGGCATCGTGGAAAAAATATGAGAAGGCCCAGTCTATTACAACTAAAACCCTATTCTTAAAGCCAATGATAGAGAATAGGTGGATAAAGAGCCACATAAACCATGCAACAAATCCTCCGAAGTGCAGCTTTCCAATATCGGCTACCGCGCGGTTACGACCTACAATAGCCATAGTTCCTCTATTCTTGTAGCTGAATGGTTTCAGAAGTTTATTTTTTTGTATTCTATCAAGATTTTTTGCAAGCCTTTTTGCCTGCTGCACAGCTACAGGTGCCAGCTGCGGATAACCTTTGGGGTATTTAGGTCCAACCTGAAGGGCAATATCTCCAAGTATAAATATATTATTGCTCCCTTCCAGCTTATTGTATTCATCAACCTTTAAGCGATTTCCCTTTTGGTATAGCGATTCGTCCAAGCCTTGTACTCGACCGGCTATTACTCCGCTACTCCATATAACAGTGAGGGTTTCTATTGTTTGACCGCCTGCAAATTTAAGCGTCTGACCATCGTAATCTGCTACTGTTTTGCCAAGCATAAGCTCTACACCAAGCTGGCTAAGGTACTTTTGTGCCCGCGCTCCTGCCTTTTCAGACATTGTAGCCAAAAGCCTTTGCTGCCCCTCGATAAGCATAATATGAAAATTTTCGGGCTTAATGCTAGGGTAGTCTCGCTTTAAAATATAGCGTTTCATTTCGCCTAGAGCACCTGCTACCTCAACGCCTGTAGGGCCACCACCTACTATTGCTACGTTCAGCATTTTCCTGCAATTATCTTCATTATCGCAGAAGCTGGCGCGTTCAAGCAGCTGTAAAATATGGTTAGGTAGAGCTAGAGCATCTGATACGGATTTCAACCCAAATGCATTTTGCTTTACTCCCTCCATACCGAAAAAGTTGCTCTCGGTACCGGTTGATAGTACAAGGTAATCGTAGCCTATATCTCCAACATCGGTTTTTACTACGTTTCTTTCGGGTTCTACGCCTAGCATATTAGCCATTACAAACTTGTTACGCGGATATGGTTTTATTTCTTTCCTCAGCGGAAACAGTATGGCGCTAGGCTCCAGCTGTGCTGTGGCAACCTGATAAAATAAGGGGGCAAATTCGTGATAGTTATTTTTATCGATGAGAGTGACGCGAAAACGTTTCTTGCGCAGCTGCTTTGCCATGGTTAAGCCTGCAAATCCGGCTCCGACAACTACAACATGCGGGTACCTATCTGATTTGATACGACTAGCATTCATATCATCTAATGGTATTATTTCGAGTACTTGAACTTAAAGTATTCTTATCAAAAAGAACAAATAACACCACACAAAGTTGAAGAGTTTATGTTATAAATAGCTTAATTGTTAAAAATAGAATTGTTTAAGAAAATTATATAATTATCTGTGAATACAATGTTTACATCTAAGAGTTTAACCAGAATCTATTATTTATAACGTTTATAAGTCTTAATTTCTTTGTCAAATCGCATATCATAATGTATATTTGTTTTTCACAAGAACACCAAATTATTTTGTCATGTCAAAAGTTAACACCGTAGAACCCACTACCTACAACAACGGTAACAATCCTAACATAAACCGTATCTCAAGTGGTACAACAGTAGTAGGTACCATTGATACCAATGGAGATTTACGTATTGATGGACGCGTAGAGGGGAATATCCATTCGGCCGGACGAGTTATTATCGGCGAAACTGGATATGTAAAAGGAGATTTGACTTCTAAGATGCTTGATGTAATGGGGCATTTTGAAGGAACCATTATTGTTTCGGAAACGACTGTACTGAAAGGTTCTGCTACAGTTGTTGGTAGTCTTACTCCAGGAAAGCTGGTTGTAGAAGCCGGAGCCAAGTTTGATGGAACTTGTATTATGGCTACTAAAGAAGCTGCTAAAACTACTATTGAGCTTAAAAGCGACAAGACTGCTGAAGATAAAATTGCTTAATGCGTTTTATAGAAATAGCTATCAATACTTGATAACTAAACAAAAACAACCATTGAAGTTCGTTAATGGCTGTTTTTGTTTTAATATACCTCACTATTTCAACCTAAGGTAAACCGCCAAGCACAAGCACATGTATTATCTGTTATATCCGGATAGCAGCTTACTGTTTCGCACTCAATACGGTCGTCAATTATTTTAGCGAAGAACTCATGCTCTAATATACCTACCGATTTACAAGGGTGATATTCCATACCCTTACCCTTTCGTGCTGTTTGTACACGACAATCAACAACTTTATAGATTAAAGAATCAGGTGTTCGGATAAAATCAACCTTAGGGTTTCCAAGTGCCGAGAAACGTATAGATAGTGCTTTTTCCAGCCCATTTAGCCCCGCGTGTTCGGGCAACTTTAAAAAATTTTTTATTCGTCTTGCCTCAGTTTCGGAGAAGCGTTGCATAGCATTTCTATCGTGATGCATTGCTTCGTCCATGCCTTCTTTTTGTTCAACCGACTGAAACCACACACCATCTATCGCGTAAATATTACGCGCGTATATGGTTACCAGCTCTTGCAGCTCTTCTTTTGATAGCTCCTCTAAATTTATTCTCATGGTAAACGGATGTTAGTACTTAAAGCTACTGCCGCCAATAAACTCACGTAATACAGATGTTGGGGGTATGCTCTGCTCGTCTTCTTTGCTAATGGCCTCGAAATAGCCAAGGAATTTTAAAAGACGAGTAGCCTCTGCATACTCGGGTTCAATAGGTGGAATTTTACGCAATAATGGTTCGGCATAGTTCTTTAAAACGCTAAGCTCGAATAGTAACGCCGAGTTGAACATTACATCCGCATTCTCTTGATATGGGAATATGTTTTTATTTTCGCCTTTTCTTACGCTTTGCCAACGCCTGATTGTATCAAGAGCTGTATATCCACGCGACCAAGAATCGCGAACGATGCGCCGTATTAAACGGTTGTCGGTAGTATGTATGCGGTTATTCTCGTCTATGCTGATAGATGTAAGTGCCGATGCGTAAATACGGAACTTATACTTATCGGGAACCAGCTGGGTTAGCTCGGGGTTCAACGCGTGTATGCCTTCTACAACCAGAATATCGTTTTCGCCCAGCTTTAGCTTTGTACCGTCAAAGTAACGCTTACCGTCAAAGAAATCGAACTTAGGTATTTCTATTTCCTCTCCATTAAGCAAAGATTCAAGCTGGTGGTTAAAGAAGTTGACATCCAACGCATGTAGATTTTCAAAATCGTAATCGCCGTTTTCATCTTTGGGAGTATTCTCTCTATCAACAAAATAGTTGTCCAGCTCTAATACAACCGGATTAAGCTTAGCCACCTTCAGCTGTGTAGCTAATCGCTTAGACGTTGTGGTTTTTCCGCTTGAAGAAGGACCCGCAATCAATACCAGCTTTATCATTTCGTGCTTATCGTAAATACGATCGGCAATTATAGCATATTTTTTTTCTTGTAACGCCTCTGCTATTTTTATCAGGTCGCCTGTATATCCCTGTTGCACTACGCTGTTTAAAGCCCCTAATCCATTGACTCCAAGAATTTTTATCCACTCCTTATATTCTTTAAAAATATCGAACAGCTTTTCTTGTTCCATAAAATTTTGCAGCTCATTCATGTTATCGGGCTTCGGAAACATAAGCAGTACGCCTGAGTGATAGCGAACTAATCCGAACTTTG
The DNA here is from genome assembly GCA_031550925.1 of Bacteroidales bacterium. GTDB lineage: Bacteria > Bacteroidota > Bacteroidia > Bacteroidales > UBA932 > JAIRNF01. Next base: position 6,292 of record JAVBOE010000111.1, read on the forward strand.
TAAGAAATCCGGTAGAAGGAACCAGCGGTCCGTAAAAGTGATCGGGATAACCATCGAGATAGTAAACCGAAGTATAGAAGCGAGATCGGGTTTTCAATAGTAGAGCCTTCTCTTCATGATGCTCTTTCCGAAATATTTCAATAGCCTCTGCCGTAGGTGTTTTTTTACGTGTAAAAGGCAGGTTTTGTTTTACCAAATCTCGCATACGTTCTAAAACATCGTCCACATTGGTTGGTGTAAGCGGATCTTTGTCGTTAGTTATCTCGCAGTATAAGCCATTGGCAATAGAATTTTTTACTCTTAGCTGATGGCTAGGTAGTACATCTTTTACGGCTTTTTGTAGCAAAAAAATCAGAGAGCGCTGATAGATTCGCATGCCATCGGGGTGGCTGATATCAATAAACCGAACCGTTTTAGGGTTGTATATTTTATATATCAAACTCTTTAGCTGGTTGTCCACCATAACAGCAAGTATAGGTTGCTGTAGCTGTATTTTTTGATCGATAGCTACTTCCAGCAAAGATGTTCCTACATTATATTTTTTAATTGTGCCTGTGTTCTCACAGGTTATTTCTACTTGTTCCATTCTTGAGCTTTCTTTTTTGTAAAATGAATAAATGCAAAAAGAAACAACAACCAACTGCGGCACTTGTTGTGCAAAGGTTGATTGAGCCTACAAATTTTCTTAACAAAGATGGCAAGTATATTTTAATTATCAATATTATTTATTGGTAAATGGAATATAAGCAGAATGATAAATTCTGTCATTTCGACCGCAGGGAGAACCGTCAGCTCGGCGAAGCCAAATCTCCTGAAAAGTAGTAGTACGTTGAATTAGACAATAGTGCATTTACCCCTAAATCCCCTAAAGGGGACTTTTGGTAGTGCGAGAAAGTCCCCTTTAGGGGATATAGGGGCAGACGTGCTAATTTGAACAGATTTCTTAATCGAAATATTAGAAATGCAGACCAATTATTAGATGTAATATTAAGAATGTCAATATATTATGATTTTAATTAAAAATTTTTTAGACGAAGTGTAACAAACATAACTATCAGTCGTCTTTAGAGTAAAAGAATCGAACAAATAACACTTAATACTATGAAAAAATTACTATTAATAGCTGTACTGGCAATAGGATGTGTATCGTTTTTGTATGGTCAATCTGCCGGTGATGTGTATGCATCATTTGCGTCAGAACGTGGGGCGCAGTCCATATCTGTTGGAGGATTTGCTACATGGGTTGTGAAAAAATTTAACCGAGACATGAAGAGCGTTAAGTCTCTCCGGGTTCTATCTCTCGCAGAATGCAATGGCTCAGTCAGAGAAAAGTTTAATAAAGAGGCGGCTGCTATGAGTTTAGACGGATATACAACCTTAGTACGAGTTAAAGAAGATAGCGAAGATGTTAGAGTTTTGATAAAGGTAAAAGACGACGCTATACGCGAGCTTATAGTATTTAGCATGGGAGATGATCCGGCCATGATACATGTAAAAGGAAAGCTGAAAACATCTGATATAGAAAAATATATTAATTCATAAATATACAATTACTTAATTGCTAATCTCAATAATCCAAAACGTTATGAAAAAGTTGGTATTTATTTTTACGCTGTTAATCGGAGCATACTATGTGTCGTATGCACAAACACCCTCCGATATTTATAGCATGTTCTCGGGCGAGAAAAATGTTGTTGCTCTAGACATTAGCGGATCTTTTGGTAAAATGATGAACCTTGATGATGAGTTTCTCAAAAATGTTGAATCTGTTACAGTTCTTGTGCTTAACGATTGTGTACAGTCGTTAAAAGACAAGTTCAGTAAAGAAGTTGGCAGTTTGAACACTGATGGATACGAGACTTTGATAAGAGTGAATAGAGACGACAAAACGGTAAAGGTTTTAGCAAAAGGCAACGATGATGTAATAAAAGAGATGTTGGTGGTTGTTTCGGGACAAGAGAATGTGCTGGTTGTTGTAAAGGGAACGATGTCTCGGTCGGAGCTAATGTCTAAATCAGAAAATTTGTCGATAAATATTTAACGGGTTAATTTACTACCTTCGTCCTATAAAAGAAAACAAGTAAAACTCAAACCCATAATTGAAATGAAAAAGTTGCTATTTACATTCGCATTATTACTAGGAAGTCTATCATTTTTATACAGCAGTACTCCCGATGAAATTTTTAAAACATTTGGCTCTGAAGCTAACGCTCAAATGATGACGATTGACGAAAACATGCTCTTGGCAATGAAAGCAGAAGCAGGCGAAAATGCTGATAAACTGGATAATATAGAATCGCTTGTTGTACTTGAACTTTCCGGGTGCGATCAGTCTGTGAGAGATCGGTTTACAGAAGCGGTTGGTAACATACAGCTTGATGGCTACGAAGTTCTTGTTAGGGCAAACGAAGATGACCAGCTGGTAAAGGTATATGGAAAAGTAGATGGCGAAACAGTACATGATATGTTGGTTATTGTTACAGGAGGTACATGTGTTTTGGTACAGATGAAGGGAACGGTTAATATGTCGGATTTAAATACTATGATGAACTTTAACAACTAATCAAACGTAATGACCGCCGAAGAATTCAAAAAGCAGTATTTACCCTATCAACAAAAGTTATATAGGTTGGCTTTGCGAATACTTGAGAACTCGGACGATGCAGAAGATGTAGTACAAGAAGTTTATATTAAGCTGTGGAATAAGCGAGACGAGCTAACGCATATAGAGAACAAAGAAGCATATAGCGTAACGCTGATAAAAAATCTTTGCATCGACCACATCCGAGTGAAGAGTAAACGCATGAAACAGGCGTCGGAAAATATTGAAATAGCCGAAAAGGGAACGTTGTTTGAGCAGGTATCGGCAAAAAGCGATTTGGAGTTGGTTACACAGCTGCTGACATTGCTCCCCGAACAACAGCAACGAGTTCTGAACTTAAGGCATGCCTGCGGATACACCAATGAAGAAATAGAAGAAATGACAGGTCTTACAAGCGGTAATGTGAGGGTAGCACTATCGCGAGGCCGTTCGAAATTACGAGAACTATTTAAGCAATACAGTCATGAATACAGATAAGCTTACACAACTACTTGAGGCATTCTACGATGGTACAACTACCATTGAGGAGGAGCAGGAGCTTTATCAATACTTTACTTCAGCAGATGTTCCCGAAGAGTTGGAAGCAGAGAAACGAGTTTTTCTAGGCTTATACAACCTCTCTGCAGATGATGATATTGAAGTGCCATCTTCGCTTAGCAATAAGCTTAGCAGTTTAATTGACGACCTGTCGGAAAAAGAAAAACCGAAAAGAAGAAGCATAATGATAAGGCGGGTCAGCGCTATTGCGGCATCGTTGCTGCTTCTTATATCGGTAGGATTGTTTATTCTGAACGATAGGCATCCTCATTCGGTATTAGCAGATACCTATACAGATCCGGAAGAAGCGTATATCGAAACTCAGAAAACATTGCAGCTTATATCATCAACATTAAATGACGGTATGAAGCCGCTGAAACAGGCAAGCGATGATATTATCATGGTAAACCAAATAGTAAACGAATCTTTTAGTAAAATAAGATAATACAACATGAAAAAGTTAATTATACTCATTGGTATATTTCTCTGTACATCTATACTGGCGCAGGCACAAACAGATCCGTTTGAGAAGTTGATGGATATGAAAGGTGTAACTACCGTATATATTTCGAAGGCAATGCTGGGAATGATGTCTAGCGTTGATACAGAAAAGATGGTAATGGAAGGCGTGGAAATAGGAGAGGTAGTTAAAAAGCTAACTTCTATTACAGTGCTTACATCAGAAAAACCGGATGCTATGAAAGCGCTTCAGAAGCTGGCGTCGGATATAAAAAATAATAAGGCATACGAACAGCTGATGTTTGCAAAAACGGATGAAACCAAAGCAACTATATATGCGAAGGTTATTAAAGGCGAAGAGACTGAAATGGTAGTAGTTGTAAACGATGGATCAAGTAAGCAAAGCAGCACGTTAATAAGGCTCACAGGAACTATGACGTTGGCTGATATCCAAAAAATAACAGCAGATAAAAAGTAAATCTGATTATAGAGATTAAAAGAACGGCAGCTATTAATAGGCTGCCGTTCTTTCATTTTACTTACTCTTCGCTCTTAAATAGCAATCTATAGTATTGCATACCCGTTTCAGGGTCAACGCCACGCTCAATCAGCTCACGGTTGCCATGAACGTATATATGAAAGTTTTTATCCAGCTTAATTACGCTTTTTAGCACTCTGGCTTTACGCTTTACTGCATCGTTAGAGATATCGAAGGTATCGGGTAGCTCAATGTCGCGTTCGTGGGCAAAATCGTTACGATAAGATTTAAAGCTGTCTATAAGGTCGGGTTGTTGAATAACTTCGTTGGCAAATTCGTTGATATCGAAGCTGTCGTTTTCTTTAAAGAATTTTGCCGATTGACTTAGCATATCGGCTTGTTCGGCGCGGTTTATAGCAAACTCTTCGGGCAGTTTATCGTTGATAAACGACTTGCAAAGCGCGATAGCATTTTCTGTTTTAGCATAGCTGTCGTTACGCTGACGAACATGCAGAAAATCGTCTATCCAGTACAGCGCTTCGCTTCCTTTGCTTGTGTTATCTATAACCGATACAATGTAGCCGTTCTCTTTTTCGGTATTAAAAATAAGGCAACCCTTATCCAGCTTACTGATATTAATACCTTCCTGACTTTCTATAGAATACCCGTTATTGGATGGATACACCTTCAAAAACATATCCTTATTCTCCGATTTAAATATACCAACCGCATCAACCGTTTCACCATCAATAACGCAATCGTTCAGGTAAACCACATACAGCTCGCCACTCTTTACTTTTGGGTGGGTAGATTGTTCGTATAAATGCTTGGCAATATTTACCGATTGTTCGTAAAGCGTATCGGGATTATTAAATATCTCAGATACATAGCTATACACCTCATTCAACTTCAAATCCGTATCGTGGTACAGCTGATAGTAAAGGCTATTCTTAAACGGCGATAAAAAGTAGCTGAGCAGCAGCTGGCGTATATCCTCATCAACCTCAAGTAACGATTGAGAAAGGCGTACACCTTCACTTTCTGCTTTGTTGCCTACTTTGTGTAAGGCTATGCTTTGTAGGGTGCTATCTAGGTGGTTTATCATTGCTGAGTTAGATTATTTCTTAGACAATTCCTCTTTCAAATACTTAGCCGTATAGCTAACCTTCGACTTAATAATTTCTTCAGGGGTGCCTGTTGCAAGTACTTCGCCACCACCTTCTCCACCTTCTTTGCCAAGGTCTATAATGTAGTCGGCAACTTTAATTACATCTAGGTTGTGCTCTACTACCAGCACGGTATTTCCACGTTCTACCAGCTTATTTAGCACACCCAGTAGAATGCGTACATCCTCAAAGTGTAGTCCAGTTGTAGGTTCGTCAAGGATATAGAACGTATTACCTGTATCTCGTTTGCTAAGTTCTGCAGCCAGCTTTACGCGCTGGCTCTCGCCACCCGAGAGGGTTGTTGAGGGCTGCCCAAGCGTAATGTAGCCAAGACCTACATCGCGTAGTGTACGTATTTTGTTGTAGATAGATGGAATGCTTTCGAAGAAATCGCAGGCTTGGTCTATCGTCATGTTAAGTACATCGTTTATGCTCTTGCCTTTATATTTTACTTCCAGCGTTTCTCTGTTGTAACGCTTACCGTTACAGGTTTTGCAGGTAACATACACATCGGGCAGGAAGTTCATTTCTATGGTTTGTACTCCAGCACCTTTACACTCCTCGCAACGTCCACCCTTTACATTGAATGAGAAACGCCCTGCTTTATATCCTCTGATTTTAGCCTCAGGTGTGGCTTCGAATAGCTTACGGATATCAGCAAAAACGTTAGTATAAGTTGCCGGATTAGAACGTGGAGTGCGACCTAAGGGTGATTGGTCAACTTCGATAACTTTATCTACGTTTTTTATTCCGTCTAGCTTTCGGTACGCCAAAGGGTCTTGGTACGAGCGGTAGAAATGCTGACTTAGTATAGGTTGCAACGTTTCGTTAATCAACGATGATTTACCGCTGCCCGATACTCCTGTAACACAAATAAATGTTCCTAACGGAAACTCAACATCAACATTTTTTAGATTGTTGCCTGTTGCACCGTATATTTTTAGCGTTTTGCCCGAACCTTTGCGACGTTCTTTCGGAACTTCAATTTCTTTCTTCCCGTTGAGATATTGAGCGGTCAGCGAATCAGTTTGTAGAATTTCTTCGGGTGTACCAATAGCAACAATTTTTCCGCCGTTTATACCTGCATGCGGACCAACATCTATCACATAGTCTGCATTACGTATCATCTCTTCATCATGCTCTACAACAATTACAGAGTTTTCTTCATCTCGCAGCTGTTGAAGAGAGCGAATCAATTTCTGGTTATCACGCTGATGAAGTCCGATGCTGGGTTCATCAAGAATATACAATACATTTACCAGCTTAGAACCTATCTGCGTTGCTAGACGAATGCGCTGGCTCTCCCCTCCCGAAAGGCTTTTAGTGCTTCGGCTAAGCGAAAGATAGCTCAATCCTACATCCAGTAAAAACGAAAGACGTGTACGAATTTCTTTCAACACTTCATGACCTATTGTTTGCTGACGTTTATTCAGCTTAGGCTCAACAATAGATATCCATTCAAAAAGTGAGTGAATATCCATAGCGGTAAGTTCTGCAATATTTTTATCTGCGATACGGAAGTATAAAGATTCTTCTTTTAGGCGTGTACCGTTGCATACAGGGCAGGTAACATATTTAATAAATCTGTCAGCCCATTTTTTAGAAAAATCTGCCGCATCGTCTTCATTACGGTTGTTGATAATATTTACGATACCCTCAAAGTTCATCATGTATGATGCTCCACCGCTTTGCGCGCCACTTATACGCAGAGGTTCATCAGAGCCGTATAGTATTACAGCCAACGCTTCATCTGGTATATCTTCGATAGGGTCTGATGTGGAAAAACCGTACTTCTTAGCAATAACTTCCAGCTGAGCAAAAATGGTATTATTGCGATATACACCTAATGGCTCAAATCCACCTTTCTTGATGCTTAACTTTGGGTTAGGAATAATCTTTTCTGTATCAATCTCAGCAACTGTTCCAAGCCCATTACAGTTGGGGCATGCGCCCTGCGGCGAGTTGAACGAAAAGGTATGAGGGGCAGGCTCATTATACGATATTCCGGTAGTTGGGCACATCAACATGCGGCTATAGTAACGCTGTTCCTTCGTTTCCATATTCAGCATGATAATAGTTCCCTTCCCTTGATTCATGGCCGTTACAACCGAATCGTGCAGACGTTTTTTGTCTTCTTTAGATGGAATAAGTCTGTCGATAACCACTTCGATAAAGTGAGTTTTATAGCGATCTACCTTCATTTGAGGCTTCAGCTCGCGAATTTCATCGTCAACACGAACGTAGAGATATCCTTTTTTTCGTAGCTGTTCAAACAGCTCTTTGTAGTGTCCTTTGCGGCCTTTTATTATCGGAGCAAGTATGGCAGATTTTTGTCCGTTGAATTTTTTTATAATCAGCTGAACAATTTGGTCGTCGGTATAGCGAACCATTTCTTCGCCCGTTTCCTTAGAGTAGGCAATGGATGCCCGCGCGTATAGCAGACGTAGAAAGTCGTATATTTCTGTAATGGTACCAACTGTAGAACGAGGGTTCTTGTTGGTTGTCTTTTGCTCAATGGATATAACCGGACTAAGACCCGTTATCTGTTCAACATTAGGTCGCTCCATTGTTCCAAGAAACTGGCGGGCATATGCCGATAGCGTTTCCATGTACCGACGCTGACCTTCGGCATAAATCGTATCGAATGCTAACGATGATTTTCCGCTACCGCTTAAACCTGTTATTACCGTTAGCTTATTACGGGGTATGGTTACATTTATATTTTTCAAGTTGTGCTCTCGCGCACCCGTTACTTGTATTTCTGTTTCTTGAGATGACATAAACTGCTACAAATAAAAATCGAATAAATTATAGCCCGTTGATTCGAAACGGGCCATTCATACAAAGGTAGCTATAATCATCAAAAGTTTTGGCAAGTAGTTTTCTTAAGTTTATTTAAATGACTATGAATTAGTGTGTTGATTTTAGGAGTGAAATGAGAATCATTGAGATGCTCAGCTAAAAAAACCTGCCTTATTTTAAGGCAGGTCGAAAGAAAAGAAAAATTATGAAGGTTGTTTCTTAATATACCTGATGTGCTTTTTCGTAATCCTCAATTTTTTGCTTGTTATGGATAAGATAGTCAATATCATCTAGCCCTTTCAGCAAGCATTCTTTTTTATAGCTGTTAATCTCAAATGATTCACTTTTACCGTTAACATCGTTGGTTACGGTTTGATTCTCGAGGTTCACAGTCAGAGTTGTTTTCGGATCTTTTTCTACACAAGCAAGAACCTCTGCTAAAAATTTAGGACTGACAACAACGGGAAGCAATCCGTTGTTTAGCGAGTTGTTTTTAAAAATATCGGCGAAAAAACTTGATACGACTACTTTGAATCCATATCCGGTAATAGCCCACGCGGCATGTTCACGACTCGATCCGCTGCCGAAGTTTTTGCCCGCAACAAGAATCTTTCCACTATAAGTCGGATTATTTAAAATGAATGAATCAATCTTTTTTCCTGCTTTATCATAACGCCAGTCTGCAAACAGATTATCGCCAAAACCTTCTCTGGTAGTGGCTTTCAGGAAACGTGCTGGGATGATCTGATCGGTGTCAACATTTTCTATAGGAAGCGGAACAACCGTTGATTGTATTGTTTGAAATTTTTCCATAATATTCGATAGTAAGCTAAAGCGGTTTTACATTAAAGAACGTGGATCTGTAATCTTTCCGGTAACAGCAGCGGCAGCAGCCACAAGCGGTCCGGCCAGAATAGTTCGCGCGCCGGGACCCTGACGTCCTTCGAAGTTACGGTTCGATGTTGATACTGCATATTTACCTGCTGGAACTTTATCATCATTCATTGCTAAGCATGCTGAACATCCAGGTTGGCGTAACTCAAAACCTGCTTCGGTGAGTATTTTATCCAAGCCTTCGTTCTTAATTTGCTGAGCAACTAAATGGCTGCCCGGAACCAACCAAACCGTAATATTTTCGGCTTTCTTTTTGCCCTTTACATATCCGGCAAATATGCGGAAATCTTCGATACGACCATTGGTACAGCTGCCTAAAAACACATAATCTATCGGTTTGCCCTCAACTTTTTCTCCAGCGTTGAAACCCATATACTCTAGTGATTTTTGAAACGATATTTTCCCCGCTTCATCAATATCAGTCAATGATGGAATAGCATCGTTTATGCCCATACCCATACCCGGGTTTGTTCCGTATGTAAGCATCGGTTTTATGCGGCTTACATCTATTGTTATTTCCTTATCAAACGTTGCTCCATCATCGGTTTTAAGCGTTTTCCAGTAGGCAACGGCTTTATCCCATGCTTTGCCTTTTGGAGTATATTCACGATTTTTAATGTACTCAAATGTTGTTTCGTCGGGCGCAATCATACCACCGCGCGCACCCATTTCTATACTTAGGTTGCAGAGTGTCATTCGTCCTTCCATGCTAAGGTTACGAATTGGCTCTCCGGCATACTCAACAAAGTAACCTGTTGCACCTCCTGTTGTCAGCTGGGCAATCATGTATAGGGCTATATCCTTTGCTGTAATACCTTTCCCGGGTGTACCTATAAAATTTATGCGCATGGTTTTAGCGCGAGACTGTAACACGCATTGCGATGCCAAAACCATCTCAACCTCGCTTGTACCAATGCCGAAAGCAATAGAACCAAACGCTCCGTGTGTTGAGGTATGGCTATCTCCGCAAACGATTGTTATGCCCGGAAGTGTTAGCCCATACTCAGGACCGATAACGTGTACAATGCCATTTTTAGGGTGACCGAGACCATATATTTCAAGTCCGAAATCTTTTGCATTTCGCATTAGCGTATCAACCTGATTTTTTGATATAGGATCCTGAATGGGCTTGTCCTGGTTAATTGTGGGTATATTATGATCTGGGGTGAGCGTTGTTTGACCGGGGCGAAAAACTTTCAGTCCGCGATTTCTTAACCCGTCAAATGCTTGCGGGCTGGTTACTTCATGGCAGTAGTGCCTGTCTATATACAGCTGAGTGGGGCCGTTGGGTATTGATGATACTACATGCGCATCCCATATTTTCTCGAATAGTGTTTTCATTTTATGGTTTATGATCCTTATTTATTATTGAACAAACTTATTTATAGCATCGATGTAGGCTTCCACGGCGGCGGCAATTATATTGGTGTTGGCACTGAAACCATAGTAAATTTGACCATCGTGCTCTACCTGCATGTGTACTTTTCCAACATCGTCGCTTCCTTTAGTAATAGCCTGAACAAGGAATTCCTGCAGAACCATTTGTCGTTGCACGATTTTCTTTAAAGCTTTAATAGACGCATCTACTGGGCCGTTACCCGATGCACAGGCTTCAAATTTTTCTCCTGCAATATCAAGTCCGATGCTGGCAACATTCTTACAGCCTATGCCGGTAGTTATTTGTAAGAAATCCAGCTTAACACGTTGCTCGCCCGTATTTTGCTTGCCAACCAAGCTTAGTATATCATCGTTATTGATATCTTTCTTTTTATCTGCCAGCTTCAGAAACTTTTCATAGGCAATATCAAGCTCGCCGTTGTCAAGTTCCACACCTAGTAGAGAAAGCCTGTTTTTTAACGCTGCTCGTCCGCTACGAGCCGTAAGAACAATAGCATTATCGTCAATACCAACATCCTTCGGGTCTATAATTTCGTAGGTCTGAACATTCTTAAGTACACCATCCTGATGGATGCCCGATGAGTGTGCAAACGCATTACGCCCAACAATGGCCTTATTCGGTTGAACTGGCATATTCATTAGGTTAGATACCAGTCGGCTTGTAGGGTATATTTTTTGCGTATTGATATTTGTCTCAATATTCAGCTCCTTATGGCTTTTAATTGCCATAACAACCTCCTCTAGCGAAGTATTTCCAGCCCTTTCACCAATTCCGTTAATGGTTACCTCTACCTGACGAGCACCGTTAACAACACCCGACAGCGTGTTAGCCGTAGCCATTCCCAAGTCCTGATGACAATGGGTTGAAAGGATTGCATTTCTCATATCCACATGGTCAATGAGGTATTTTATCTTTTCACCATACTCATGCGGAAGGCAATAACCTGTTGTGTCGGGAATATTTATAACCGTTGCACCTGCATTAACAACGGCTTGCACAACGCGCGCAAGATATTCGTTCTCGGTGCGCCCTGCATCTTCTGCGTAAAATTCGACATCGTCCACAAACTTGCGGGCATACTTCACCGCTTGAATAGCACGCTCTATAATTTCTTCGCGGTTAGAATTGAATTTATACTTTATGTGCGAATCGGACGTTCCAATGCCGGTGTGAATACGCTTGCGTTTTGCGTATTTTAGGGCTTCTGCTGCTACCTCAATATCTTTTTCTACCGCACGTGTGAGGGCGCATATCGTAGGCCATGTAACGGCTTTAGAAATTTCTACTACCGAGTTAAAATCTCCGGGACTTGAAATAGGAAACCCGGCCTCTATAACATCAACACCGAGGGCCTCGAGAGCCTTAGCTACCTCTATTTTTTCAATAGTATTCAGCTGGCATCCGGGCACTTGTTCGCCATCGCGTAGTGTTGTGTCAAAAACAAATAATCTATCCATAGCGGCATAGGTTTTATGGTTAAACATTGATGTAAAAGTTACACTGTTAGTACAATGTAACTTTCAATTCATTACTTATATATGTATTGATATATTTATTATAAGCGTTTGTATATCAAATGTTATAATTTGTTTCTTGCTATAAGCCCTCAAAAGTAGAAATAAAATTTAATATTCAAATAACGATTTGTTAGTTGCTATATTTTAAATGAATATTTTATCGAATTTATTTCGTAATATTTGTTAGTTTTGGAGGTTATTTAGTTTTAATATGAAATATATAATGCGCTATTATAACGAATAGTGATATATTTTGCTTTGTAATTACTGACAATAATAGAATATTTCGATTTATTATGTAAATTTTTTAGCAAATCTGAAATATTCAATTTGTATATTATAGATATTCAGGTGTTTAACCTTATGTTTAGTACGCTATATATTTGAAACTTATATTTTTAATAGATTTAAATATTTAATAAACAATATTATAAATAAATAATCTATATTTTTGCTTATAATTTGTTTGTTCAATAAAAAAACATTTCTACATTTGCATGGTCAAACAAGAAAATTAAAAGAGAAGTATGACTTTCAATTTACTCAATGTGCACGTCATTAACGTCATTATTATTAACCCCAATAATGAGTGAGAAAGTTGTGTAGTATATTGATAGCAAAAAAATACGTAAGCCTTTCTCAGTAACGAGAAGGGCTTTTTTAATGAAAACATTTATATGAAAATTGCATTACGCAGCTCAACTAGTACGCAAGGCCGAAAGATGGCCGGTGCTCGCGCGCTTTGGCAAGCCAACGGAATGAAAAAAGAGCAGATGGGTAAACCCATAGTTGCTATCGTAAATTCGTTTACACAGTTTGTTCCGGGGCATGTTCACCTGCATTCAATAGGGCAGGAGATTAAGCAACAGATTGAGGCGTTAGGTTGTTTTGCCGCAGAGTTCAATACAATTGCCATTGACGATGGTATTGCTATGGGGCACGATGGTATGCTTTACTCTCTTCCTTCGCGCGATTTGATAGCCGACAGTGTAGAGTATATGGTAAATGCGCATAAAGCAGATGCCATGATCTGCATAAGCAACTGCGACAAGATAACACCAGGTATGCAGATGGCTGCGCTTCGCTTGAACATACCGACTGTATTTGTATCGGGCGGACCGATGGAAGCAGGTAAGGTTGGTAAGCGTTCGCTTGATCTTATTGATGCGATGATTTCTGCTGCCGATAATACAGTAACGGACGAGGATTTGCTTAGGATTGAGAATTCTGCCTGTCCCACCTGTGGCTCATGCTCGGGCATGTTTACCGCAAACTCTATGAACTGCCTCAACGAGGCTATAGGATTGGCCTTGCCGGGTAACGGAACCATTGTTGCAACACATGTAAATCGTAAAAAGCTCTTTGCAGCTGCCGCTAAATTGATTGTTGACAATGCTTATAAGTATTACAGAGACGGAGACGAAAGTATCTTGCCTCGTTCTATAGCCATTCGTCAGGCTTTTCTAAATGCCATGACGTTAGACATTGCAATGGGTGGATCGAGCAATACCATACTTCATCTTTTGGCACTTGCTAATGAAGCAGGCGTAGATTTTACGATGCAAGATATTAACGAGCTGTCTCTTAAAACACCTGTACTATGTAAGGTTGCGCCAAACTGCGAGTATCATATCGAGGATGTAAATAGGGCAGGAGGAATACTTTCTATCATGCACGAGCTGGAAAAAGCGGGATTGATTGATACTTCTGTTAATCGAGTTGACGGCTTAACACTTGCTGAAGCCATTCGGCAGAACAGCTTACAGAGTGATGGGATTTCTCAGGAAGCCATTGAGAAATGGAAAAGTGCCCCTTGTGGAAAGTTTAACCTAGTGTTAGGTAGTCAGAATTCTACTTATAATGAGTTGGATAATGATCGTGAAAACGGCTGTATCCGAGACATTGAGCATGCTTATGCTAAAGACGGGGGTCTTGCCATTCTCTTCGGAAATATTGCACAGAATGGTTGTGTAGTAAAGACTGCCGGAGTTGATGAAAGCATTCTGAAGTTTATAGGTTCGGCAAAAGTCTATCATTCGCAGGAAGCAGCAACTGATGGGATACTTAACGATGAAGTAAAAGCGGGAGATATTGTAGTAATAACTTACGAAGGTCCTAAGGGTGGACCCGGGATGCAAGAAATGCTATACCCAACGTCATACCTTAAATCTAAGCATTTAGGTAAGGAATGCGCACTGATTACTGACGGACGATTTTCCGGAGGGACATCAGGGCTTTCAATAGGTCACGTCTCTCCCGAAGCGGCTGCAGGAGGAGCGATAGGGCTGGTTAAAAATGGCGATACTATTGAGATAGATATACCCAACCGCAGTATTAATGTAATGCTTAGTGCTACAGAGTTAGAGATTCGCAGGCAGGAGGAGCTGGCTAAAGGTAAGACCGCATTTAAGCCCGATCGAGTCCGCGAAATATCTAAGGCACTTAAGGCATATGCCAGTATGGTTAGCTCTGCCGATTTAGGAGCAGTAAGAATAGTAGAATAAACAGTAAAAATCATCGATCAAAATATACGATATGAGCAAAGAAATAACAGGAAGCGAGGCACTGATGCAGTCGTTGGTAAACGAAGGGGTAGATACGATCTTCGGTTATCCTGGTGGACAGATAATCCCCGTTTTCGACAGCATATACGACTACAGAGATAAGATAAAGCATATTCTTGTTCGTCATGAACAAGGTGCGGCACATGCCGCTCAGGGCTATGCGCGCATTTCCGGCAAAGTTGGTGTTGTAGTGGTAACGTCCGGACCCGGGGCTACAAACACTGTTACGGGTATTGCAGATGCGATGTTAGATAGCACGCCTTTAGTAATTATTTCGGGGCAGGTTCCCGATACATTGCTTGGCAGCGATGCTTTTCAGGAGGCAGATATTGTAAACATTGCACAGCCGATAACTAAATGGGCTTATCAGATACGTAATGCAGAAGATATACCGGCTGTTATTGCACGTGCATTTTATATTGCATCAACGGGAAGACCAGGACCTGTACTGATTGATATTGCTAAGAATGCGCAGGTTGCAAAGTTTAGCTATGAGTATAAAAAAGCAACATTTATACGCAGCTATCAACCTAAACCCGATGTCAACATTGATGAGGTATGGACAGCAGCAGAGCTTATTAATGGCGCTAAGAAACCTTTTGCTTTGGTTGGTCAGGGTGTGATATTGGGAAAAGCAGAAAACGAGCTGATTGAATTTCTCCAAAAGGCTGATATACCATTCGCTTCAACCATGTTGGGATTGTCGGCCATTCCTTCCAACCATCC
>JAVBOE010000018.1:0-10075 GCA_031550925.1 Bacteroidales bacterium
TTTTACTTTTTACTTGCTTTATTTTTTCGATAACATTGCCGGATAGCAGCGGTGTTAAGCGTGGAAACAGGTTGTTGAACTGCAAATCATAGTAATCTGTAACCCCTTCTGTTTCGTAGTATTCCTCAAATCGTTTGTAGGCGCGTTGTTTCAGCTCATTACTCGGATTTCGTTCCAGCAGCGATATAAAAAGATTGTGTAGTCCGTCTGCTGCCAGTAGCTGGGTATCGCATTTTTCGAGCAGGTATATCAACGCATCGTTGGTAAGCTTGGGGAAATAGGTCTCAATCAGCTGGTCTTGCACCGTATCTGCATCCGGACGGTGTCCGGCATCGTAGTATTCGGTCGCATGCAGGAAGGCATCTACCAGCTTCAGCTGGGCTTCGGTGTACTTACGATTAATCAGCTCACCTGCAGCATCAAGAGCAACTTGATAGTTCGATTCTATTGTAGGAAAAGAGAGTTCGAACAGATGAACAAGCGCATCGGAAGTGAGTGTTTTTTTGAATAGGTAGAACATGTCATCCAATAGTGATACATCGGATGGTTCCCCTTCGTTGTCAGATTCAACGTCAAAAAAGGTAGCAATAACGTTCTTGATTTTCTTTGAAGCTTCGTATAAACCATTAATCAGTACTTCTGCCTGTTCAACGGTTTGAGGTTCGCTCAGCTTATCAGCCATTGCCTCTTGCACTTCGGCTTCTTCAAGTGTGCTGCCTGCTATAATGGCTTTAAACTTTGCTGAGCTGCGGTAAGCATTGAAGTCGGAATCGTGAAAATCATAGCTGTGCTTGCCGTTATCTAAGGCAACAAAAATGTACTTGTACATCAGCTCTTCGTTATTGCCCTTAGTAGCAAAATAGCAAGCCATATTGAATGAAAGGCTTGCCCACTCAATATTTTCAATAGCCATACCGTAGCGAACAGCTTGTTCGGTTACTTCAAAGCGACCACATCTCATAGAGGCGGCTATGGCCTGCGCCAATATACGCTCCTGCGAACGCTTATCGAGTACAAGGTTGGGATATACGGCAATCATATCGCTGCACTCGTCGTAGCGTTTGTTGTTAACCATTTCAAGGTAGTAGTCGGCAAGCTTAAAGTCGGTGGCGGGTTCAAATGTGGCGGTCTTGAGCTCTTCGATAGCCTCTTTTAACAAACGTTCGGCCTTTTCTTTATCAGTCAGCCAGTATGAGCCACGCATGCTCATGGTAAGCTTATCGACCAGCGTTTCTGCTTCGGTCAGCTCTTCCTTTTCCACATAAGGTTTAAACCACTTATCGGTAACATCACCTTGCACAACGGTTGTAGCAAGCCAATCGGAGAAGTCTCTTCCACCGAAGCTAAACTCTTTAATACGCTCAGCAGAAAATGTTTTCCAATCTTCCGAGCGGATAACGTAGGCTGTCCACTCCACCAAATCATCACTACATGAGATATTGAGATGCGTTTCGAGCATCTTTTTTGTATGTACTTTCAGCTCGTTAAAGTTATTGTGGTACTTGCGAAGTAGGTTTTTTGCTTCGTTAAACAGAATAGAGTCAATGGATGCAGTCATGTTAAGTTTTTTAGCAGGTTAAAGGTTCGCTCATGTTGTGCTCTGTTAGGAGCCTCATCTTTGTAGCATGTTTGTTTTGTTGGACATTTGCTCTGTTAAGAGCAGCATCTTATGTTCTGTTTAAGATGCTGCTCTTACTGAGCAGGTTTGCTATTGCAGTTTTTATTTCTACGGTATGGATATCGTGATACTCAATACCAAGCCTTACCAAACCATAGGATCGTGTCCTGCCATAAAGATGTATCGTTTTTCATCAACCACCGGAATGTTGGTAATCAGGTAAGGATCAACGCGCGGATTCTTTCCTTCTTCCTGTTCGCGGTCGTCCCAGCGAAATACTACCACTTGACCACTGTGGGTTCCGGCAATCAGGTAGCTGTTATCCGGCGATATGTCTATAGACATTACCGTACCGCCAATGTATAGGTAGTCGGCCTCATTGTAAACTATTTTGCGCCAAATGTAGCCGTCGTTTGCGCCAAGGTAAAAGCCCTGACCTGAGGGATACATGCTGAATATCCACTTGCTGTCATCGATAACCCAGATTGCGTCGCTATCCATATTCCATCCTGATGCTTTCAATCCTTCAATTTGCTCTACGTACACACCTAGCGTACCGCTTTGCTGGAAGTGACATGAACCAAGCCCCAGTATAGGCACTTGTGTACGGTCGTTGAAGCAGGCTATGTTGGGGTATTCCGAGCGCGGAACAATGTTGGCTGTTTCTACCCAATCGCCATCCTGTTCTTTAAACACGATATGCGAAGAAGACTGAGAACCTACTGCAATGTACTTGTCATCGGGCGATACAGCTGCATGCGGGTAGTCCAGAAATTCATACTTACTTTCTATCTCGCTTTCTGCTTCATCGCTGCTTCTTTCGTCCAATGTACCTAGCTTAGAGGCTAGCAGCTCTTTCATCTTATGGTAGGGTGTCAAATCCTCGTCATCTATGGGCGATGTTATAATAAATGCTTCGCGCAGCTCATCCCAAGCATCTTCGTAGTTTTCATTATCAATGGCTATTTGAGCTTTTATGTAGCGGGCAAAACGTAATGCAGAACGGGCAATGTTATACGCGTTAAAGAATGGAGCCATGGTAAAGGTGTGCAGATCGAGTATAGTATCGGCATCGTCTTCAAGCGTAGCAATATCCTTTCCTCCATTCAGCTGGTATTGTGCATAAGCCTTGTAGTACACGGCCTTCATTTGGTCTTGATCATCATCTTCAGCTACTCCGCTTTCAATTAAATCTTGGGCTGCTTCTAACAGCTGCTTCCAGAATTTCTCGACATACAAACGGTTGGCTACGCCCATCTTTTTCAGCAGCTCCGATAGCTCTGTGTTAGATATGTATGCCTCCTGAACCTCGTTTCCGTCCTTATCGTAGTAGTGCTCTTCAACAGTATAGCCATTCTTCATGATACTTACTGTTTTCCAAACGTTCTCTCCGGCTCCGGTTGGATAGTGTTCTGTGGTAGGATTATCGCTGCGGTAGAAGTTAATTTCACCAAAGGGTTGACCGTTTACATACTTGCCCGAACGCGATGGAGTTCCGTCTTCGTGATAGCGGGTAAAAGTCATTACATCGCCGTCCTCGCCTTCGTAAATGGTATGGCAGCATAGGTAGCCCTTGGGTGCCAGCCACCATTTCCATTCGCCTACAGGATTACCTTTGGCATTGCTTTTTCCTATTTCCCACTCGCCTTCGCCTGCATTCCAGCGGGCTTCGGCAGGAACTGACGCCGGACGTGCAGGTTCGTTAGCATCGCGTTCTTTTGGTTCCTCATCGTTCTCTTCTTCTGCCCCTGACAGCTTTCCGTGAAGCAGGCGGCACGATTTTTCATCTATAATGAATATACCCCGATGGCTCACCAACACTATCCGTTTGCCATCAGAGAGTACTTCCACGCTATCAAGCTGTATTTCGCGGGCATCGCTTCCTTCGGGGAAGCCAAAGGTGCTTACCACCGGACCGTCCCAGCCTTCGTGAATGTCGATACGGTCTTCATATACTTTGGCAAAGTATTTCTTATCCTTGCTGAACCCAAAGTTTAGCACGTCTTCCACTTCGGTTATTTCGTCGCCGCTCATTATGTAAACACCTTGCCACTCGTAGTAGTCGCCTATTTTTGTCAACACTCTGCCATCGGCCAGCATGGCCACTTTACGAATGCTGCACCAACGGTAGCTGTTATTAAGAATGTCATTTCCCAGCGGGTCGTTATCCGGCGGGAATAGCTCGCGGAATTCTTTGTGCTTTCCTTCCTCGTTGAATTTTACCAGCTGCTCAAGAACATATTCCGCCATGTCCTTGCGGGTTTCTTCGGGACACTCCGTATCGGGTTCGTCTTTGTCAACATAAATAATATCAAGCCATGAGTTAATGCTGTCTTTAAATGCTTTCCCCTCACGAATCCATCGTTCCGAGGCTTTTTTTAGTTTTTGGTCCATAATTTATCTTATTAATAATTTAAAATTTGTTTTATTTAAAGCCCAATAAATAGCTGCATATTCGATTTATAATATCCTTATTGTCAGCATAAATCTTAAAGTCTTTGTGTCATTAAGTCTTGTGGTCTATATGATTGCTTTCTACAGATTTCTTATTTCTTTGCGTCTTCTCTTGCTTTCTTTACTTCACGGATATGTTCTCTTAGATTACTTGGCGGCGGTGAAACGCGGTAGCGATACTGCTTTTGAGCCATAAGTCGGATTTCTTCCGGCGTTTCCGTTTTCAAAAAACCGGCATCAGAAGGGCACAAAAAGCGAAGACTGCCTGCTGTTGCCAATAACGGAATGCTTGAGCCATACGAAAAAAAGCAGGTACTTTGAAGATTATTCATTTTATAGCTTACAGCATGTTCATAGTGCCAGAATTCTATATCTTCTACTTCCCCTGTGTCGTGAGGGATGTAAGGTACGCTATTCCAAAACCCTTCTTCTTTGGTTTGGCGGTGTAGCAGCGTAGCACGCGCATTGCAACCCTGCATCAATGCTTGTTCAATCTCTACAAATACTTCACGACAGCTGCTTCCTTTCTCAGGATGCCAAAATTGAAGGAATTGCGAAACTTCGGATAACATATTGTTTCTCCAGATTTTCTGTAAAGCTGCTTTATCAAATTTAGGCCATGGTATTGAATCAAATGCGCTACGAAGGTATTCTCCCGCACTGGTTGTAGCAGCCAGTAGAAAGCTACCCGATTCGGTAGCATTCCCCACATAAATAGTGTCATTACCTCTTGTATAAACTTGCAGGGAAAGCGTTTGTTCTAGCGGAAGCTCATTCCAGTGGTAGTGGAAGGGCGTTACATCTCTCAAGCCAACTTTTTTATCCAGACTCTCGCAGCGTTTAAACCCGTTTTGTTCCATTTGCTGTAGCGTATGTTGCCAAAGGTTTCCAGCATCAGAGTGGAATTGCAACGTTAATGCTCTGTTTTCGAGTTCGCTTAGCCGGGGTGATTCGTAGAAGGCTTTCCGAAGTTTTTTTGCTTCGGCACTTACCGCGTTACCTCTACCTTGACCTACCATAACAATGCAAGGAATTAACAGGTATGGGAGAAAAATAATTAAATATGTTGCAAAAGGCTGCCAATGCTTTAGCGCATACAGTGCAAAAATGATAGTGGATAGCTGGAATAGCGGTAATCCAAGGAATAACACCCTGAAGTATTTATTATAGTGGTCTCGCTCCATAATAGATATACCCGGTGCTCCTAACGATGCAAACGCAAATATTCCCGTCATCATTGCAACAGAAACAAATGATGCTGCTGAAATTGACCAGATAATCCATATTATTGTGCTGTACTCCATAAATGCAGCTCTTAATTATTTTTTGAAAATGTTTTGGTTGCAAAAAAATTATGAAGCAAAGATGCGGGATGATTTTCACATGCGGCACTTTTTAGGCGCTACATTCTGTATGCAAAGAGGTATAAAAACCGTATACATTTTGTATACATGCAGCATAAATATTTAATAACAAGATATTTATAATTTTAATTATTAGTGGTTAGCTGTCCATGTTTAGGGTTTGGATATGAGTACTGTAGAGATAAATGTTGCTAAGACTCCATTAGGATTCGAATCTTTGTAGCAAAATTTGTTTTGTTGTCTATTCCTTCCATTAGGAGTCCCTGAGAGAGTAGGGGTGGGCTTTAAACATTTAAATCTTAAATTTTTAGGTTTTCAACTTTCTGCATTTACCCTAACTCCTAAAGGGGAATAGTTGGCGACAGGATGGGAAAAAACTGTATACAGCTTGTATACAATAAAACATTTCATACATTTGTGCTCCTATAAATCAATATTTTATATGAGTCGCAAGTTACTCCTAATCATTACCCTGTTCATGCTAGCGCCAGCTTGCGGGCAGGCACAACAAAAGCTGATAGATTCGTTAAAATCACAAATTACGCTCCCTAATGTTTCGGCAGAACAACGGGTAATGGATTTGGCTGATTTGGGGTTTATACTTCGGAACATCCGCATGGAAGAAGCCCTTGATTATGGTCGAAAAGCTGTTGAGCTGAGCTGGACGGTTAATGACAAAAAATATGCGTCTTATGCATGGTCGCGGATATACTACAGCTATCGTATGGCCGACAGCATTTCGTACGTTTTAGATGCGATTGACAGCACCATGTATTACGCAGAACAGTCGGGTGACCAAATTACTCTGGGAAATGCTTACCGTGTAGCAGGAAACTATGCTTACGCTACAGGCAACAATGTAGATGCAGTAGAGAACTTGCTGAAAGCTTTAGAATATCTTGAAGGTACTGATAATGCTCCGGTTTTAGCCAATATCTACTATATGCTTTCCGGTATTTTTGTGACAGGCAGAGATTTAGATAACGCAGGAAAGTATGCCCATCTATCAGCCCAGCTCGATAAAACAGGCAATCCGGATGTACTGTGCCTCACCGGACTATCAATGGCCTAATACTTCTGGTACCGTTTTATAGAGTATTAAAACGACAGCGATATTGACTCAATAATGTTCTATGCACACCGAACGGTCTCCGTTTACGAGAAATCGCACGACGTTATGAAGGAGCAGTTTACCGGCGGTGTTGCCGCTCTAAACTATGCCAGCTACCTTTGGGCTCACACTCCCAATACGCCGAAAGACACGGTTTTTACCCTGGTGAAGAAATCAATTGTGTGGGCAAATTCCATTAAGAACTATGCGGTAGTGGCTAACTGCTATGGATTGATGAGCGAATACCTCAGCATGGAAGGTAAATATGAGCAGGCGGAAAAAATGCTGCTATCCGCTTTTGATATTCTGGTTAAAGAAGGAGCCCTTAACTCCAATATTTATAATATTACCGCCGGACTTCTCCGGTTAGCCGAAAGAACGGGTGATAAGGATAAAATTATCAAGTATCAGCAGCTGTATCACGATTACTACCGCAAGGTATATGACGATAAACAGGCCACATCCATCCGTACTTTAGAGGCCAAGTATAACCATAAAAAAAAAGAGCAGGAAGTAATAGCGCTTCAGAAGCAGACTGAGCATGAGAGGAATATTACCTACTTCAGCGTAGGAATTGCAGTGCTAAGTATCATTGCATTCTTTTTTGTATTTCGCTACCACCGCCTGAAGCTGCGCTCTGCCAAGCAGGAAAAGAAGCTGGCTGAAACTCAAGCAAAAGATGCTTTACTGCAAAAGCAGCTGAAGGAGGAGGAAACCCGTAGGCTGGAGCTTGAGCAGGAGCTGGTGAAGCAGCAAAACGAGCAGCTGCAAAAAGAAGTTTTTGCCGGAACCGTGCAGCTCAAGCAAAAGAATGAGGTGCTGGAAACGGTAAAGAAAGAAATAGCAGCCGGGCAGTCCAACGGTCATGTAAGTAAAATTATTCAGGAAAACCTTCAATCCGACGATTACTTTGAGGAGTATAAAACGCTTATCAAGGAAACCCACCCCAGCTTCTACAGCTCGTTGCAGAAAAAAGCCGATGGAAAGCTGACCGATTTAGACTTGAAGTATTGTACCTACATCTACATGAAAATACCGGCCAAACAGATGGCAAATTTGCTTCATGTAGAGTACAATACTATCCGTATGACTAAATACAGGTTGAAGCAAAAATTTGAGCTGAAAAAGGAAGAAGACCTCGATAAATTTATACAGGAAGCCTCATTATTAACTAATTATCGTTCGTAGCACTCAGGTTTCTTACTTGCTTTTTGGGTAGGCTAAATAAAGTCGCCGCAGTAGTCTTTAAACGAGCTGGAGTTTTTGGTGTTCTGGCGATTGCATTGAATGACTTGAATTCGATTTGGCCACTTGAGAATATTATTTGGCAAGGTTTATTCAAGACATCTTTTCACTGTGTTTTTGTTGAATATTATTCTTAGAAAATTGATAATAAAATTCTTTTCTCTCATTCATGTTATAACAAAAAATCCTCAACGTTATCTCTATGAATTATAGAGAAAATGCTATCAGGATATGCTTCTGTAAACTGTTTTGGAGATTTATACTTTGCGTCAGGATTCCATTTAAACTCATAGGCATAAATTTCACCATCCTGTTCTTCAATATAATCAATCTCTTTCTGTTGCTGAGTTCTCCAGAACCCACTCCCAAAATACTGGATAGTGGAACACTCGTTCGCTTGGCTAGAGGACTTCCGGAGATTAGCCAAAGACTATGAAAGGATGGTAATGGCGGCTAAGAATATGATTCATCTCGCTTTCATTACGCTTATGTTGAAATGGTTATGAGCAATATTTAAACGGTCTCTGGAATTACCTTATTAACTCATTAGCTGTAAGGGTAACGACATTGTTATCTATCGAAAAGTCTATAGGGCAGCATACCTTAAGTATTTCGAGGATTTGTATTATAGACTCGGATTTAAACCGAGCGGTAAGGGTATTTTTATAGATGTCGTTTTCCCGAACAATAAAATCAACGCCATGCCACCGTTCCAGCTTTTTTATTACCTCATCAAGCGGAGTGTCTTCAAAAATCAGCTCGCCTCTTTTCCATGCTGTACATTTTGTTGTATCAGAGTTTGTGTTAATGATTAGATCACTAGCAGCATAGCTTCTGGTACTTTCTTTGCTTTTTCCTACACTTACTGTTTCGTATTGCTTTACGTTTGTAGCTATTCTTGTTCCGGTTTGCGAATCGTCTGAGTGAACAACAATTGCTCCTGAGTATAAGGTAGCTCTAACTTCGCTATCGTTATGGTAGCAGCTAAGGTTAAAGTTGGTTCCTCGTACTTCGATTTGTACGTTGTTTTTTGTGCTGATAAGCATTGGGACGGCTGCGTTTTTTGCAACAGAGAAGAAACCTTCGCCTATAAACTCAACCTCTCTGTACTTACCGCTAAACCGGCGGGGAAACTTTATGCGGCTATCGCTGTTTAGCCAGACTTTCGATCCGTCGGGCAAATCTATAATTCCTTTTACTCCTCTGTTTGTAGAATACTCTACATATCCATCTTGTTGCTCTATTGGAGAAACGGTAGTCCGGCTTATTGCTAACGTTAGCAATACGGCGATACTTGCAGCAATAGCAGCGGTTAGGCTTATGATAAGTATGTTTCTTGGCTTCTTAGCCCTGCTGTTAATGCTGTTGTTCTTATGTTGGATACTAAAGGTTTGGCAGAATGAATCGAACTCCTGCTCGGTAGCCCTTGTTTCGGGCAGGCTTTCTACGGTAGATAGATTTTTAAGCTGGAAAAAATACTTCGTATTATCCTCAGACTCGTCAAGCCATAGAAGTACCTGTTCCTGTTCTTCTGCTGATGCAGTATTATGAATGAATCGAAATAACGTTTGCTTATTCATTATTATCGGTTATTTATAATAATACTAACTACAACCTTTTTATTTACCAGCTACTTAAAACAGCTATTACTACTATAGCATATAAATAGTCTTTTAGCTGAGTTCGTAAAAAACGCAATGCTTGAATCATTCTGTATTCCACCATTTTTACGGAAACGCCCATTTTCTCCGCTATTTTTATATATGGCAGCTCGCTTTTTCTACTCAACAAAAATACTTCTTTAGTTTTAGCAGGCAACTTATCTATAGAACTTCTGATTTTATTTTCGAGCTCCGAAGATATTAGCGTTTCTGCCGAATGGTTGAGTAATGCAGAATAGTATAAATTCGCTTTTCTATTTGCCATATAGCTCTCGTACTTTTTTGAGTTCAGGTTACTTCGTAAAGTATTTAAGCACTTGTTTCGGGCAATTGTAAGCAAGTATGATGTTATGCTTAAAGAGGGATTAATGTTTTGTCGCCCGTTCCATAGCTCAAAAAAAACTTCTTGGGCAATATCTTTTGCTTCTTCGGTGTTGTTTAAGTATTGCATAGCATAATACCGAACCTTATGAAAATGCTGCATATACATCTCTTTAAACGCTTCAGCATCTCCCCCTCTAATCTTTTCTGCCAGTATACTATAAATTGCCATGCTACTAATCGTACAGTGAACAAATGTACGACTTTATGCTTTGGCAAATCTTTTTAAAATGTTAAGAAC
>JAVBOE010000079.1:0-15424 GCA_031550925.1 Bacteroidales bacterium
CCTGCGTAGCGCTTGATTGCGTCTTCCCCAATCAGGATGAGCTGCAACACGGTAGAACTCGCCATAATCGTCCAGCTTATCAAACCTAATAGTTTCGAAAGGTACATGCTGTACTTCAACTATCTTACAAAGCCCGTTATAGTTTACATGTAGCGCAAATCCTCCATAATCGGCATAATCGCGCGCTATTTGCGAGAGCAAATAATCGTTGGTATGTCCCTGCCTGTTTACCTGTGTGTTGTAGAAAACAGTATCGGTAAAACCGCATCCGGCAATAAACTTGGCGTATATTTTAAGACACGACCTAGCTGTTCCGGATGCACTCGCAATCTCTTTACATCGCTGTGGATAATCGTTAAACTCGCCGTAAGTTTGTATGCCAAGGCTTTTATCGTTACGGCTCTCGCTCCGTTTTCCACCTGTCTTAAGTACGCTTGCCTTCATTATTCGTTTGTTTTTTCTGTTGATTTTTTAGTGCGTTTTGTTTTGGGTTTCGAAACAGCTTCGGCATCTTCTACATGCTCCGTTTGTTCTTGCTGTCCGCGTTGCTTATATGCTTCTACACGCCGTTTCCAATCTTCGGGCAAGCGAATAAAACGCGCTTCGCATCCCTGATTAGTAGCAAGATGATATAACGCCAGCTCTTCGCTAATATTAGCGTTCGACATTGCTTTCGCGCTATCCATGTTTACTACATCATGCAACAATGCACCTGCAGGGAGTAAATATTCTAATGGTTTATTTGTCATGATATCTTTTTTATTAAGTATCTCAAATACTGCATCAACAATGCAGTTTAAGCAACCTGTAAGCTGCTTTCCAAATATGATAGAATAGAGTGATCTTACCTCATTCTTCAGCTCAGCATTTCTGCTTAATTCGTTGGTAAGCAGGCGAGCATTACCAAAATGCTCTACCTGCTTTCTCAGCTGCTCAATACGTTCAGCCAGTGTCATTGTCTATTATACTAAGCCCTCAACCATTGTTTTGGTTGCAGCCAACGACTCGTTAAAAATTGTAATAGGTAGAGATGGTTCTTTTGAGTTTTCGTCGCATCCGCAAGTAAGCACATAGCCACCTTTAGTATCGGCATCTGTACTATCATGAGTAGCTTCGTTCAGTTCAAGACCGGTATAGAATCCGTAAACTTCGTAAACTGTTTCGCCTTTCTTTTCTTCGCTATCAGAAGGGTCGGCATATTTTACATAGTTGTTCTCAACAATAACAACCACACGACTTTTAGACAGCTGATTGATGAAGTCTTTTACCTTAGGCGTATTGTCGAACAAGCGAAGTGTAAAATTCTGCTCCCAACCGTTGTAATACGTACCCTTTGCAAATGCTACGTTTGTCGAGATTCCATCGTTTAGTGTTTGTGCACGAAATCCCTTACGAGTTGATTCACCTTCTGTTTTCAGCACCAGTGATGTAATTATTCCTTTGTCGCTAATAACCGTTTTTTCAATGTCGATATCATCATGATTAATGATAATCGCGTTTGGCTTTACGCCCATAATAAGCGGGTTGTTGCAATCTACGCCAACTACACCCATGCTTAATTTTCCACAGCTAATTGTTTCCATTATTTAAAGCAATGTTTAATGTTTAATTATTAATGTTTAAGATTTCAAGTGTCTTTGCTCTTTTGTCTTTGTTTTTTTCTCGCATATCCCTTATCTTGATACGTGATAAGTGTATCATGATACTATATTGCAAGCGTGAACATTTTTTCTTGCAATATTTTCGCATCGATACTATCGCGAGAGCGTAGGTAGCAGCGGTCTTCTTTAGGCTCGTACCAAACCTTAATCTCATCGAGTACGCTGTTTTCGGCTACACCAATTGCTAAGTTGCTCTTGGTTGTTAGTACCGCGCGGTGAGGGTTGTTCAGCTTTGTTCCGTTGTTCTCGTAACTCTGAATCATCTCATCCCAAATAGGAAATGCTACGACAGGAATACCTCGGAAGCTAAGTGCTTTAACGCCTTCAGTCAGGTTAACGTAAGTGCATTCAATGTCCTTACCTTCGAGATACTGCATGTATCCGTCAACTATAGATTGCGTACAGGCAAACATTAAATCTGCTTGACTACGAAGTACCACAGGGGCTGCAAGGTGCATCTTGCTAAGCGTATCAAATGCCATTTGTCCGGTTAAGCCATCATACTGCAAATCTTGACTTGCCTGTGTGTTTGCATCAATGGCAATGCGCTGCTTGCTTCCAGCCGGAGCCGATGCTTGCAGCTGCTTCCAGAATCCGTCAATCAGACGGAAGTATTCGGTATTTACACCGCTGGTTACAACACCTGCAGGAGATCCGTCTGTGTTAGCCGCGCTTTTATCGCCAAACCAGCAGAAACGCCAAATCATTTTTTTGATGGCCTTGCTAAGAATATCAACTACTACAGCCATGTAGTCGGTGTTGGTAAGGTCGCCCACGTCAACGCCTTTATTCATGGCGTATATGGCCATTGTGTTTTCGAGGTCAGCCCAGCATTCGGTTAAGAAAACTTCCCAACGCTTGGGTTCCCACATTTTTTGTTCGCCTTCTATCTTCCATTGCTGAGGAGTAGGGTCGCAACCCTGAGCCGGAAGACCAATAATACCGCCTTCTCCAAGAAATCCGATGTACTTGTTGGTAACAACGCCCGGATAGATGGTGTGCAGCACGCTAAGCTCCGGAGCTTGCAAAATCTCCTCGAGGATAAGCTCGTTAATATCTCTGATTTCTTCGGCAGAGAAGCTGAATACTGATGTGTTAATTAATGCCATGTTTCGTTACTTTTTAAGGTTACTTTTTACGGCCGCCTTACGCTCTTCGGCCGACAGTGCGGCGTTGTGTTTACCGGCGCGGCCTGCCGTACCCACACGGGGCTTAATGCTTGTAGTGCTGCGTACATTAGCCAGCTTACCAATGGTGCGCTGTGCATCGCGTAGCAGATTTTCTGCATTCTGTAATCGTTTGTTTAGTACTTCTACCTGCAGGTGTAAGTTCTGCACTTCCTCTTCTTCGGGATCTACAATTTGGGCAATAATGCCATCGGTAACTGTTACTATACGACCATCGGAAAGTTCGAATGTACCATCGGGTGTAGCGGTGTCGCCCACTTCAAGGCTATCGTCTTCTTTTTCGGTTGTAAAGAGCAGGTTACCATCGGCATCGGTAAAATCGTAGTTTACATCGCCACGTAAGAATCGCTTAATGTCGTTCATCACGCTAAGCAGGTTACGTTTTTTGTTGCTCATACTGATTTCTTTTTGATTTGTATAGCTGTTAATTCTAGTTATAAAGCCCCACTCTAACAGCTCTTGAGCGGTTCTTTCTTTCTCCTCGAGCATAATGTTCTCGAGCGTGCTTCTATCGTAGCCGGTACGGTCGGCGTAGATGTTGAGGATACGGTCGCGCTCGCGCTTAAGTCCGTTAGCCAGCTCTTGTGCCTGCCCCGCCGAAATGAGTCCGGCGTTTGTATATACATCGTGAATAAGGGCGGTGGCATTGGGGTTGGCGCTACGGTTCTCTAAGGGAGCAGCGAGCAAAATGATAACGGCCATGCTATGACAGCTACCATCGATATTGCAGTAAATGCGCTTACCGCTGGTACGCATAATGTCGTAGATGGCAAAACCCTCGCGGGTTGAACCTCCATTGCAGTGGATATGAAAACGAAACTCTTCTTCGGCTGCGTTGGATGCAAAAAGATCTTTTACACCTTCGGCCGAAAAAGGTTGACGTTGCTGTCCTGCTGTATCGAAGAGGATTTGCTCGCCGCGAGCGCTGATGTCGCTATATACCTTTACGTTCATTCTTTGAATAATTTTATGCAAAGAAACGGATTAGGTTGCCGCAACGTATGAAGAGTTTTGTTCAGTAGAACGCTATACTATCAACGGATTGAAAAGATTATCGAAGATTTGAAAATGTATAAATGAAATGATGTGGGAGCTTAAAAAGTTGATAGGAGATTTATAAAAAATATTCTGCTATAACTCCCCATTCCCTGAAGGCAGGGTTGTTAAATTCCCCAGCGTCCGCGAAGCGGGCAAACGTGAATAACCGCGGGTGAAACCCGTGGTAGAGGGATATCCAACTCTCCCAACAACCCCGAAGTGGGTTGAACCACAACTCGTTTACATATTCGCCCCTTTCAGGGACGTAATAGAGTGCATTGTTCGACTCCCACGGGTTTCACCCGCGGTTATTCACGTTTAATCCCTTCAGGATATTTAAGAGCTTAACAGCCTTACCCCCTAAAGGAGAAAAAGTCGACGACAAGGGGCTTCCTCTTTAGGGGGACGGGAGGGGCAAACATAAATAAAAAAGCCCTCAGCTATTGAGAGCTTTTTGCTACCGATGTAAAAACAGGCTACTTTTTCTTTGTTTTGCTATCGCTGCCATAGCTTTCAAACATACTACGTAGTATTTTGTCTATGTAGTCGCTTAGCGTATCGGTTTCTTTAGCGGGCGCGCATTTCGCATCGTCTTCCGAGTCTTCTGTTTTTTGCGCTGCTTTGTAGTAGGTTTTTTCTACGTCACTGGCTATGTCTCCAAACACACCTTTCAGCAGCTCGATTACCTTTTCTGCCTGAGACTTAGTAATACCAACCTTCTCTTGCAGCATTTTTATAATGGCTTCCATTACTTTTTGTGTTTAATTTTACTCACACTATAAACAGCTGACAAATCATAAAGTTTAGAAAGCAAAAAAGCCTTCTCGATGAGAAGGCTTAAACGAACGAATTGCTACTACTACTTACGCTTTATAGCCATGCCTTTTACAACATAACCGTAACCCGACCCTGTATCGGCAGTGCCGCCGTAAGTTGTTTGTTTTGATGTTGTAACTCTAGCGATATCAATCGATACGTTAATAAGTCCATCGGCACCATTTTCTTTAGCCTTTGCCACAGCCATGTCTATGGCATCGTATAGAGAGAATCGAGCTAACTTGTCGGTGTATTTTGCGGTAGCCGCGCTTTGTGCGCCTCTGCTTCTGCTGGCCCATCCTGTTTTTTTCTCTGCCGTATTATTTGTATTGTTATTCGCGATAGCTTCGTAACCGTCTTGCAGGTTAACCGTAACAGCACCTATAGGAATATACTCGAAGCTAATTGACGGCGATTCTGTTATAAAGAATCCCTGATCCCAGTATTTCTTATAGTCAACAATGCTTGCTTCTTTCACAGCCGGTATTTTTTGTGTTACACAAGAAGAAAGCAGCAACGCCGCTCCCATTAGAATGAATAATTTTTTCATAATTAGTTGGTTTTTGGTTTCCACAAAAATAAGAAAAGCGTTTATATAATATGTACTTTGTATGAAAAAATTCATATAACATTGAAATGGATTAGCTTAAGCTACGCATAACGCAAAAGCTTACGTTAGGCTGAAATAGAGGCTGTACAACTGATCTATAACAAAAAGCCCTCTCGCTAGAAAGGGCTTTACAACAAATAAGCTAATACCGACTAATCTCTTATCGTCACAATAATATTCCTACCAAGATATTGACTAGGAGAATAACTTGTTATACTCGAAAGTATTAGTTCTTGGTCAAGCGTTTCCCGAATAGGAGTACGATCCCATATAGATCCTGCAGAAAGAGTATCCCACCATAGTTCAACCTGTCCACCCCACTCAATCATAAAATATACTGTAACATCAACGCCTATAGGCTCTGAACTTTCCATAATAAGATAGTTCTTATACAACCCGGCACCTTGCCAGACAGACTCTACGGATAATGTTATTTTTATAACATCACTACTGGAAGCGCTAACTCCCGCTACCGATTCTTTTCCTTGCGAATATGATATCACCGGAAGTAACATCATAAACAGAATAAATAACTTTTTCATAAGCATTTGTTTTAAGGATTCGTTACAAATATATAAATATTATTGTCAATATATTCATAAAATTTATATTTAACAAAAACCCTACACAATGGTAGGGTCTTCTGAGAACTTGCGCACGATAGAGAATACATGGCGGTCTGAAATGCAGTAATCTTCTGCGGTGTGTACTACGGCATCGGTAGCAGGTTGGCCCTGCTGGCGGTAGTACAGGTAGGTTTCGTAAATGGCCACGTTACGCTTAAAGGTTGACTTGAGAAAGCCGAGGCGAATAAGCTCGTCTAACATGCGCTGGTCTGCATCTTTTATGCGTTTGTAGGTTGTCATGTAGCAAAGTTACAACACGCATCAATACTATGTATGCAATGTTTAAAGCATGTCAAAAACTTGCAGAGAAGACAAGGTGAGAATGAAAAATAAACCACCCACCCCAACCCTCTTGGGGAGGGTTGGGGTAGGTGCCTATGCTAGCGGAGGACAATGTGAGACTTTGAGAATGAGAGGAGCCGTTATAGCCCCCTACCCCCTAAAGGCGGAACAGCCAACGACTAGGGACTTCCCCTTTAGGGGACGGGAGGGGCAAAAAGCAAACACTACAAAAACAAAAAAGCGGCTGTTACACCGCTCTTGTTGCTTTATGTTAGTAAGGTTATTTTACGCGAGTAAATTTATACTCTTTATTGTTGCTAGGGTTTGCGTATTGAGTTGTATAAATAAGTTGTTCCTCATTTAAAACTGTAATTAATGATTCCGTATAGTCATCTACATTGTCAGGATCATAGACTTTAATCACATAACTATTATTTTTAAAAAGAATGTCATACTTCCTGCATCCCATTGTTAAATCATCAAGAGATGTTCCCCAGCAAAATGTTCCATCTTGCTTGTAACTATCATAAGAGGAGCCACTGTTAACTCTCCATGTTCCAACAATGCCAGATTTAGCATTTGTCACACTTGTAAGATAACCTTGTTCTTCCTCTTCATTACCATTGTCACTACAGGCAATAAACAATGAGGTTGCAAATAATAATAGTAATATTTTTTTCATAGTAAATATTTTTAACATTTACCGCAAATATACAAATTTTAACTATACCAACTAACTGTTGGGAAGAATTGCCACTAACTCCACTTCAGTAAGTTTATTAGGTTGGTAATTGTTAATTTTATTCATATAAAAACAACTGTTATATTTGCTAAAATAGATAGGCATACGATGATCAAAATTTTGTATATCTATTGGTCTTAACCACAATTTTTCTTTGAGAACTCGTACACGCTGTAATAATTGTATTGACAATGTTGTGTAATAACTATTAATAAAATGCTCTATTGACAAGGAATTAAACGATGCGATGCAAGTGATATTTCTATTTATTGATCTATTGTCTGACTCCGGGTCTTTAAACCTTACCTCCACATTATCCCTCTCCTTCAAACACAACAGCTTGGGCTTAGATTCGGTAATGCTATCGGGGCTGCTGTCTCCGCCCTCAACCATACGTATTTTAGCCATGGCAAGGCCGCGCACGTTGGTCTCCTCGCAGGTGGCAAAGGGCAGCTCAAACAGGGTTTTCTCGGCAGCCAGCGTGTGGTTATCAATAGTAAAGTAGGCGCGGTCTTGCAGCTTCTCGCCATCCTTTCCTTCCTCTTCGGCGTAGGTAATGTAGTTCTTTTGCCCGTAGCTGCTCCACTGGTAGGTGCTGCTGTGGTCGGTATCGTCCAGCTTATGGCTCCAGTCAAGAAAATTACCGTTATTTATGTTATCCACTACGGTATCTATGGTGTAGGTTTCAATGCGCTTGTTGCTATCGTCAATGCTCATTACCAAGCCGTAGAGCTGGCACACGGCTTTAATCAAATCCAGCTGCGTTATATCGGGCAGGTTGGCTACTACCGGAAATTCGTCTGCCGGAAAGATGGATTCTCTACCCTCAAACTTTGCGCAAAAAAACTTTATGCTACTCATAGTAACTGCCCCTATCCCTGCATTTTGTATGTTAAAGTAAAATTCGTCGCCTACGCTCAGCTCCACGGCTACCACGGTAGTGGTGGTTTTATTCAGCTCCATCGATAGCTTAACAGAACCCCCTATCGAGTCACTCTTAGAACCATATACAAACCGCACATAGCTATTGCTGGGCAGCTGTGTGGGCGTGGTTTCTATGTAAAAGGTATAAGTACCCGAGACTTTCGGAATAAAAACAGTTCGGCTGCCCCAATCGCGCCTAAGGTTTTTGTAGGTTCCTTTGGTAATATCAAAATATTCTCCGGATGCTAACCTATAGCTGTTTTTATTTTCAGCAGAAATGTTCTTAATTCTGTCGAGGTCTTTATCGCTTAACGCTAAAGAGCTAACGGGAACAACGGCTCTTCGGTACAGGCAGTCTGGGTCGTCGGGGTTATCTACGTTTATCGGCAGCTCCAGCTCGTACCCCTGCACCTTACAAATGGCTTCTACCAGTCGGTGCAGCTTAACGGCCGGAAAAATATACTTTGCCTCAATGTGTATGCGGGCATCTCCCTCAATAGGGCTGTCTGTTTCTTCATCACCAAACATGTTACTAGGTAAGCCCGGCTGGGTGTAGGTAAGGTTGGCGTTGTTGGCGGTATCCCAATCCATCAGCGGAAAAACGATATCTTTACTAATATCAGTATTGGCAACCTCATTAACATTCCAAGATGTGTACTTTAAGTTGATGCCTGTTTTTAGCAAATACGTAGCGGTATCCAAGTCGCGTAGCGAAAGGTCTTTAATCTTATCAAAGAAATCGAACATGCTGCCCTTAATGCACACCTCGTAGGAGGTGCCGGTGGTATCCATCAGCTGCAGCTTGGCACCTGCACCAAACAGCTCTACGCCGTTATCGTACAGCCGGCAATCGAAGTAGCGGTATGGTGCAACCGTTGCTGATAGCGGGTCTGATGGCAGTCCGAACAGTCGGTTATTGCGTGCCGTGCGTGGCAGCTTAATGCGGTTGCTGCGGTTAACCTCACGGCTTTTCAGCTCGGCAAGGTCGTTTGCTTGGTAGGTAAGGGCAACGGTAGCCGTGCCCAAATCTACGTCCTCCCAGCAGTCTAGCTCGGTAGTGCCGGATTTTTCTGTGTTGGTGTTTATAATTAGCTGGTACATGGTTTTAATGTGAGAATTTATTAATTTGAGAATATGCAAATGTGGAAATATGCTAATTTGAAAATTTGAGAATGTGAGAATGCGAAGAACCGCCATAACCCCCTACCTCCTAAAGGGGGGAACTGTCGCCGATAAAAGGCTTCCCCTTTAGGGGACGGGAGGGGCAAACGCGCTGCCACTATTAAAGAGATGTGGTTTTGCTGAACTAGTGATTCTCACTATGTTATATACGATAACTCTTTTCATTTTCACATTCTCAAATCTTCACATTAGCACATTAGCTAGAACTTGCTGCTATCTGTTACCGCAGCGTACTTCTTGTTTCCATCGTTAATATCTTCGATGGCGGTGTAAATTTTTACCTCCTGCACCGCTTCTTTTACCGCGCTGGCAATGGCTTCGGAGGTTATGCCTTGGGTGCTTGTGCGCTGATAATCTCGCATGGCAAACCCACCGTCAGAGTACGACGACACGAACGGAACTCCGCCACCTGCCTCGTTTATAGCGCTCAGCAGCGGCGCAAACATAGACGACGACCGCTTGTTGATAACCATCTCGCCACCCTCGGCCTCCAGCTGCACGCCGCCCATAGCATGGCTCGCCCCTTTGATATGCATACCACGTGCCGCTTTGGGAAGAGGTGCCGCCAGTATAGCCGCCGTTTGTAAAGCACCGCTGGCAGCAGCCATTGCGATGAACGGAATAGCTGCCGGAAATCCCATTTTAGACGATGCTATAATACTGGTTGCCGTGTTTATTGCCGCGTCAAAAATGGCGGTAGCCTTATCTTGTATGGCTTGCTTGCGCTTAATCTTAGCCTGCTCTTTAGCCAGCTTATCGTCCGACTGCTTTACCTTTTTGTTGTACTCGTCTTTGCTGATAAGGTTGGCATCGAGCTGTGCCTGTAGCTGCTGCTTCTCCTGCTCGTTCTGCTCTGAAGCCTTTTGCAGCTTGGCTTCGTCTTGGGCGTTGCCTAGCTCAAAGATACCGCTCATTACCTCTTTAGCCTTATTGGCGTAATCCATAATACGCTCAAACCGTTCTTCCTGAAAAGCTTTATCCAAATCGGCTATTTCTTGCTGTATAGCCTCGGTCGACTGTTTGTTGTTTTCAAGCAGCTTCTTTTCTGCTTCTAATCCCTCTCGCTTAATTTTATAGCGTTCTTTTGCGCTAAGGTTATCGGCAGCAAGCCGTGATGCTGTATTAGCCTGTACTTTGGCTAGCTGAGCAGCTTCTATGGCTGCAAGCTCTTCGCTGGCATCCATGCCCAGCTCTTTTTTTGCCGCAGCTATTTTCTGAAGCCGTTCTATTTCTACTTCGTACTTTTTCTGTTCGTTGTCGGCAAATATGGCAAACTCTGCATCTGCTGCATCATTTGCAGCTTTTATGTCTTCTTCGTACTTTTTTTGTTTTGTAGCCTGCTCTTTTGTTTCTTTTTCCTTATCGTCTATTGCCTTCAAGTCGGCAGCCATTTGCTCTCTGGTCTTAACAATATCTTCGGCCAACTTTTCATATTCGAACGGATCTTTAGGCAGCATCTTCATCAAAGCCTCAATGTCTTTAATCGTATTTTGATACTCTTCGGTAACCTCCATCCGTTGCACCTTAAACTCATCACCGGCCATTTTAGCCATCTGCTTCTCGTGTTTCTGCAGCTCTTTCAGCAACGATTTGGCGTGCTTTTCCTGGTCTTTCAGCTGCCTATTCTCAAACTGTGTGCGCTGTAATGCCAGCAGCTGGCACTGCTGCTCGTACTCTTTCTGAGACAGCTCTCCCAAGCGTTTCTTTAGATCGAGCAATTCTTTAGCAGCATCTTCTTCCTCCTTAAACAGCTTACGATCGTATTCTTGCTTGGTAGCAAAATCTGCCGATAGGTAATCTTTCTGCGACTTTAGCAGCGCAACGTTCAGCTCTTTTTTTTGCTGAATTGACTGCTTTGCTATATCAGCATACTTCTTCCTCTGCCTATCGGCTTCGTTTTTCTCTTCTTGCGATTGGTTACTTTTAGCCCCATCTACCTCTAAGCCTTTTTCGAGAACGGTATTGCTGGCACCCAAACGAATGGCAGCCTCGTCGCGCAGCTTATTGTTTAACGCATCCTGCTGGTTGGTAAGCTCCTCTAGCTTCTTGCGCTCTTCTTCGGTATCTTCGTAGGCTTTCATACGTAGCTTCGCAATAAATTCTTGACGTTCTTCTTCGGTATCAAACCCCTCAATCTTTGCTGAAAACATCTCCATGTATGTCTGAAGATTTTTCTTGGCATCCACCTCAAGCTCCGCAACGTAGGCTGATTGCGCTTTTACTGCTTCTTCATTTGCTTCCTTCTCTTTCTTCAGCTGTTCCTCTCTTTCTTCCGAAGCTTCTATGGTAACATCGGCCAACTCTTTTTGCTGCCTCAGCTCTGTTTCAGAAAGCTCTACAGCCGTTGCACCACGCTCTTTTAAAGCGATTAGCTCTGCTCTATGCTTTTCTTTAAGCTCGTTTGCAATCGAAGATTCCTCTCTGCTAATTTTTTGCACCTCAGTTTGTGTTTGTTGCGCTACTTCCTGATATTTTTCTAACGCTTCTGTTGCCGCCTCACATGCATCAGACTCGCCCCACAACCACGACACCAAGCTCTTTATGCCATCGATAAGCGTGCCAATAGCCGAAATAATTGCGAATATGGGAAACGCTTTCATTGCAATATTGACAGCTTTTTGTGCTATTGTCAGCTTACCTGCAGATACAGCAGCTGCTGCTTGTCTTTTTTGAAGAGTTGTCATAACCGTAGAAAGCGAATCTACAGTAGACGCTAAACCAGAAATGGTCTTCTTTATTTCGTCAAATGCCTTACCGCTCAATCCTACGCTGTTAAATGCACCAGACAACAAATTTGCTGCAGCCGATGCTGCATCAAGGTTATTTTTTAGCTCGCTATATGCTTTTTTTATCTGCTCTGCTTCTTTTTTTACTTGAGTAACATTAGTAATAACGTTAACTTGTATGTTGTTATTAATATCAGCCATTGTTTGATGTATTATAATTATTGAAATATTATACTCACAAGATTTGCTACTTCTGCACTATGCAAGTCTGCAATCTTACTATTTACTTTCTCTTTAAACCTTTCAATGGCAGGCGTTATGATATCATACTGTTGCCCCTGCCTGTACTGCTTTGTTCCAAACTTATTAATATACCAGCGGAAAAAGCCTGCCAGACGTTGCAAGTCGTTTTCGTCTTTATAGCTAATGCCTTTGGCTACTATCCATGTTTTAAGGTTATTGATGAATTGCTGCTTGTCGCTGCTGCTACCACGTGCAGGACCGCGACCATTCTCCAGCGTAAGCAGGTGCGAGGGAGCCTGCAGCTGCGCCCCCTCGCCGTTTACAACCACCTGTATGGCAGCTGCAGTACTACCTGTAGCCGTTTTACCCGCCTGCTCTAAACCGCTTACAATATCCTGCCGCAGCTGCTGCAGCTCATTGTATAGCAGGTCGCTTACTTTTGCCTCTACGCTCATAGCGCCAGCGGTATGGTTGGTAGCTGTATGGTAAACTCCATGCCGTGCAGAGCGTTATGGGTTTGCATAGCCAGCTTGCATTTTTCTACAACAACGTCTATCCATTTGTTTAGCTCCTCGCTGTACCACTGCGCAAAGGGCGATTCGGCAATAAACGAGAGTATCTTCCACTCGTTGGCTGTTAAGCCTTCGGCACCAATGGTTACCTTGCTTTCAACCTCCTTATCAAAGAGAAGGTCTGTGCCACATGCCGTAGCATAGTCGTCCACGTAAGGTTTGAAGGTATCAACGTTTTTAATTTCGCGCTCGTAGGTTTGTCGTTTTTCAAACATCCAGTAATCGAAACCGCCGTACTTGTTTATCCATCGCATGTAGAACGGATTACGAGGAACGCACCGGCACACTATATTTATACTTTTTACAGACATATATTATTTATTACTTATAATTTCATTCAATAAATCTTCCTCTCTTTGGATTTTAGGAAAGAGAGGAAGATCATTAGCTAACCGATATACGGAGGTCTGTTTTCAGGAGCTACCACATACTTATAGCTGCTATCCTCCGAAGGAGTTATAGAGAATATATAGAAGGACGAAGTCCAAGGGTTAGGATATTGTCTTTGCTGTATAGGGCTGTCTTTTTGACCTGCTGCTATTGTTAAGGTTTCTACAAAAATTGCACCCTGCTTTTCTTGACAAAAAACTTCGATTTGACCCGATCCTTCAACACCTCTATGAGCCCAGATATCTACTGTTTCTGTTTCAGGATCATAGCTTGTGCGTACAGACACATATATTTCCGGTTTTGTACTTGTGCTGCTTGCTTCAAGAACAGCATCTT
This sequence comes from Bacteroidales bacterium, assembly GCA_031550925.1. Taxonomy (GTDB): domain Bacteria; phylum Bacteroidota; class Bacteroidia; order Bacteroidales; family UBA932; genus JAIRNF01. The sequence goes on from JAVBOE010000079.1 coordinate 13,336, forward strand.
TAGCTGACATTTGATTTTCTTTCATGATTTTTTGTTTTTGTTAGAATTAATAATTGTTCTCTGCAGACGAACGTATTTCTCTCTATGTAAGTATAATTCATAGCTTTAGATCAATATCTATATATCACTTGCTCATTATGTTATGGGTTGATTTAGGGTTAAGCTTAATAATCGAGAGCTGTTCTTACCAAGAGCTATGAGGCTGTTTTGGGTAAATATACTGTATGATACAGGCATCGCACAGGTAACGGTTGGTATCTCACGCTCCCTATAAGGTTGAAGCGCAGCAGCTATTTGAACGCTGTTGGTATCTAGCGCGCCGTTAGCGGTAACGCTTATCGCAACAATGTTTTCGTCCATAGGAATCTCGAAGTGAACATCCTGAAAACCGCTGTACGAGGCTGTTTTCGTATATGTTTGTCCATTCGGTTTTTTAATGATTAGGCTTACCACACCGCTTAGCTTAGCGGTTCTATCGCCCACATGAACGGTAAAAAAGAAAGTGGTTTGCTCGAGCTGGCAATTGTAGCCATTCCATGTCGCAGCGTTTGTATAAACAGTGAGTTCAGAATCTCCGCAGCCAACCTCAACATTCTTTAATCCGTTGTCCAGTCGTACGTTTTGGGGTTCTCCATTTCTGATTATTTGAACGTTAAAGCCGTCTTCAGCCAATACAGAAACTTCTCTCGGATATCCTTCCCATACATCAATGTACTTCATATCGGTAAGAAAACCGCCTACTTTACTAAATAAATCGGCGCTGTAACCCACCTGTGCCGCGCTACGCATGGCATAGAACGTATCTCCAAGAGGTGTTCCGTTAACCGTTAGCGTGTAGCTTACAAGCTGCGTATCTACACCCTTAAACAACGATTGCACGTAGGCCGCAAGGTTAAAGGTTTGCTCTTCTTTTATGAGCATGGAAGAAATGCTGAAGTCCGGAAAATCACCGGAGCTTATTGTAATCGTTACAGGGTCTTTTACTTCACCCTTGCATTTAAGAAGGATTGGAGAGAAGCCCGCCTGAAATATGGGAGGTTTTATTATTTCCATTATTTGTGTTTTTTACTGTAAACTTTTTGTAATCTTCTTTCAAATTTCGATTGCTCTAGGTCGTTAAGCAGCATAAGGTAAACGGTTGCGTAGGGTAGCTTCAATGCCTCGTCGTGACTAATGTGCATGCGGCGCGCAATGGCATCTATCGTACCGAACTCTTTTACTTTTTTACCAATCTGGTCAATGCCCGCCTGTCGCTCTTCGGATGTTGGTTCGTACTTCAACGCTTTTTCTTTTTCTACCCAAAACGCCAGCCCATTCAGCACATCTTTTACGTGATTGTAGAACCTGCGATAGTGCTTAGGCTTAATGCTGACATTATACAGAATGCGAACAACACCTTCGAAAATGGCGACTTCATTCTGCGTATTCAGCAGCTCGCCCAACTGCAACCTGTGCCACAGCAAAAACTTATCGCTGCGTACATCTATTGGCTGCACTCGCTTTAAACCGATGCGTATATGCTCCATTAGCATTGGGTTAGCGTAACGTTAAGCTGTAGCATGATGCTTACTTCGTTAGCATCGAAGCGAGGTGGTGGTGTGTAGAACCGCCAGTCGGTAACGGGTGTAAAGATTTCGGGATGCGCGTTAAACAGCTTAATAAACGGACGAACGGCTTCGGCTTCTATCTCTTCACGCAAACGCTCGCGCTCAGCTCCATCGTTGTGCATAGGGCAAAGCTTGCAGAAGTACAGCTCTACGCGTGTACTCTTCTCGAAATAGTGCTTGGTGCGATACGTTCCCTCTCTATATTCCTCAAAGAAGATAAGCGGAAAAGGCGCGTCGTCGGCGTTTACATTCATCAGCTGGCGGTCGTCGAAGTAGAACGAGTAACCGTCTATCTGCTGGCAGATTTGTTGTATGGCTTGTAGTGTGGTCATAAGATTAAAGGCCCCAACCCAACCCTCCCCAATAGGGAGGGAGCTTGCCGCAACCCAATAAGGAGAGAGGAGTGAGTTTTGTTTTTAGTTATACTTAGGTTATTTTCATTTATATAGACTGTAAGATTTAAGGATTTTAAGACTTAAAGA
>JAVBOE010000076.1:0-17816 GCA_031550925.1 Bacteroidales bacterium
AAATGGTAAGAAAATAGAAATTTTTGATGGCGCAAAAGTAGAACACGCCATACGAAAATTTGCCCCCGCCACGCTAAAAGCCGTGAAGCGGGGTTTGTTATATGTAACCGATAGCTTTGGTAACAATATTGCTTTAGACGGTAGCCTCACGGATAACGAAACCCTACATATTCAACCCGTATCAAAATAATCAAACATACACCAGCTCTACAATGAAAGCTATTTTACCAACACTCGCAAAATACTCGCTAACCATTGTTTTATCCCTTGTACTTTTTGCTTCCTGTAAAAAATCTCCGGTAGAAATTGTTATTCTTTCTACTAACGATATGCATGCTAAAATCGACAACTTTGCTAAAGTTGCAGCATATATTTCAGAGCAAAAAGAGCTACATCCAAATGTTTTAGTGCTAAGTGGCGGAGATATGTTTTCGGGGAATCCGGTTGTTGATCAATATCAAGATAAGGGTTTTCCTATAATCGAGATCATGAATAAAATCGGATATCAATATACAGCCATTGGTAACCATGAGTTTGACTATGACCGTAAAATTATGGCTGAACGTATGAAGCAGGCTAACTTTCCTTGGATATGCGCCAACATTCATGTAAGTCCCGAAGGAACTATACCGCAGCCAAAGCCATACGTAATAACAACAATAGCCGGAGTAAAAATAGCCATACTTGGATTAATTGAAATAGGCAGGGAGACCAGAATCCCATCAACACATCCCGATAAGCTAAGAGGAATAACATTTACCGATCCAATTGAGGAAGCGTTAAAGTACCGCTCGTTAAGAGATTCGTGCGATTTATTTATCGGCCTCACACACATAGGAGCAACAGATGATGTAAAGCTGGCAGAGCAAATGCCGGAGCTGGATGTAATCATTGGCGGGCACTCGCATACACGTATTGATACTACAATGGTTGTAAACAGAGTATTAATCACACAAACCGAATCGTGGTTGAAATATGTAGGAAAAACAACTATTGTTGTTGAAGATGGAAAGATAGTATCAAAAAAGAATGAGCTGATTGATGTGAATAATCTCGTTGTGGAAGATCTTGAAATCAGCAACCTTATAAACACTTATTACGACCTATCGGGCTTAAACAAGGTAATCGCTCAAAACCTTTCTGATATTGAAGGAAAGGAGGTTCTAGGCTGCATGATGACTGATGCTTTAACCGACTTACCAGAAGTGGAAATAGGCTTTCAGAATAGCGGAGGCGTTCGCATTGACAAGCTGGAGAAAGGAGATATAACAATAGCAAAAGTTTATGAGCTAGACCCGTTTGGTAACGAGTTAATCGTTTATCAAATGACCCCTGCGGAAATACGAGAGCTGATATATAACGCAGGTCGTGGTAAGCGCCCTGATCTTTTAGTGTCGGGTATTACATATATTTATCCAAAAAATGGTAAGGCATCAAGCGTAGTACTAAAAACGTATGATGGGAAAAATCTTAACGAGGCAAAACGCTATGCTGTAGGGATGAACAGCTATATAGCATCTTCAGTAACATTTACGGGAAGCGAAAAAGGGAAATCGTTACATAAAACCACAGCAGAAATCCTTATAGATTATTTACAAAAAGTGAAAGAAGTGAACTATCTAGGAATAAAACGAATATCTATGGCCGAGTAAAATCAGCATACATTCCATCATACAAAACCTAAAACCAACAATTCTATGTTCAATAAGCTAATAGTAAGCATGCTACCTCTTATGCCTAAGAGACTAGTGTATGTATTCGCAAAAAAATATATTGCCGGCCCTAAATTAGAAGATGCCGTTAAATGGACAAAAAAGCTTGCGGAAAAAGGAGGTAGAACCACCATTGATGTTCTTGGAGAGTTTGTAACTAAAAAAGAACAAAGCGTTCATGAGCGGGATGTATGTAAGCAAGTACTTGATGCTATTTATGAAAATCAGCTACCATCCTACCTATCTATTAAGCCTACTGCTCTGGGACTTGGCATTGATCCTGCCTTTGGCTATGAGAACATAAAATTGATTTGCGATAAGGCAAAAGAGTTAAATGTTTTTGTTCGATTAGACATGGAGAACGTTCCTTACACCGATGCTACTATTGACATGTACAAGCGTTTAAAAGACGAAGGTTACAACGTTGGGATTGTTCTACAGGCGTACCTGAAACGTACAGAAAATGATATCCGGAATCTTTTACCCTATAAACCAAACGTGCGTATATGTAAGGGTATATACAATGAATCGCCCGATGTAGCATACAAGGATAAAGAAAAAATACGCGAGCAGTATAAGCTGCATCTTGGCTTATTGTTAGATGATGTAGCCAATGGAACATGTGCCAACATTGCAACTCACGACGAACCGTTGATTCAGTATGCAGAAGAGCAAATTAAAAAACGCGGATTAACGAAAGATCAATACCAGTTTGAGATGCTTTTAGGTGTGCGCGAGAAACGTAGAGACGAGCTGCTCAAGGCCGGACACAACCTTTGTGTTTATACACCTTTCGGAGACGATTGGTACGGCTATTCAACCCGCCGTTTAAAAGAAAATCCAAAAATGGCAGGACACATTATAAAGGCTATTTTTGGTTTTGGACAATAGATAAATGCATGTATCAAGTATCACGATTTAAGATATGCGATATAAGATTTTGTCAAGTCGAACTAACGGTTCTCACTTTGTTCGACTTGACAAAAAATTGGACTTTTTGGATAACCTCTTTTATAAATCCAAAATCAAATTCTTTACCTTCTTATTAAAGTTCTTTTCATTTATACCTGTAACCTTTTCAAGGGTTGTAAAGAATTTATCTCTCTCCTTATACATATTACCACTTGCCAAAAGTTTCATTACAGCAGAAAATCCTTGCTCTTTCTCAATCCGTTCAACTATCAGTGCATTTATAAATTGCGTAACCAATAAATGCTTTTCCTGACTTTCGCCAAAGTTATAGCGATCAAAATACAGCTGTAACCAATCGGTATGCTCATCATAAGCCATTCGTGACTTAAACATCTTTTTGATATCCGTCCAGCTGATTCTCCAGCTCCCTCCATAAACATAAGCACAACCGCATACCATATAATGGTTCAGATCTTCCGGAATAGCAATACTTGCCCTAAAATGAAATAAATCGTGCGGGTCTATTGTTTGCTGACGGGATATACGCTGAGTTTCGATAGCTATTACTTTTTCATCTGTATCAAAATCTATTGAGTTCCATGAATATCCGTTATAATCAACTTTATAGCGAATGCCTGTCAGCTGCATTGCTTGTACCATACTTTCACATTCATCGCAAAAATAGTATTCCGTTTGTTTGTTAAGACCGAGTTTTCTATCATAATCAAGAAGGTATGCCATATATTGGTCAACCAGCCTTTCATTAGCATCGCTCTGATAGTGCATTACCAAGTATTCTTGCTTCTTCGTCTTCCAATCCTTTGTATTTCTTAGCAGCGGAGAAGAAAAAAGAAAGCCATTATCTGTTTTATGAGCAATAAAATCAAAACAAGCCAACAGCATAGGTTGTCCATTTGAGCCATTCATATAAGCAACTTGTATAAGATATGATTGCTTATTGCTAAGAGGCTCAATATTCATGAGGTATGGCTTGATATTTGAGCTCTTATCTTTAGCCATCGTCCCTTTAATTTCATTCAGAAGAATTTGAGTTTCCGCCCTCTCTGAAGCAAGTACAAAAGGATTTTCTCTATCCGTATAGGTTAACTCTAAGAAATTATCAAGACTATTTAACAGCTGTACCTGTTCCAAGCTGTCTTTGGGCAAACGAAGATTATCATTTACAATCAGACTTCCGGGCTGTGCGTTCAAAACAACGGCAAGAAATAAAGCCAAAGCTGTAAAAAATAATCTTCGATTTACAATTACGTAATTTGTCTGCATATTCAAAAAATAAACTATCACTCTGCCGCTTTTATAGCAATAGTACCGGTAAAGCGTACTTGTAGTGTTGGGCTTTTAGGATCATTAGAAATAATGGTAATTGTTTTGCTTACAGTTCCTGCTCCACCTGTATAAATCTGTAGTTTTAAAGAGCCTGATTTTTGAGGTAGAATAGGGTCTTTAGTAAAATCTAATATTTTCGCACCGCAGCAACCCTGCACGCTTTTTATAATTAAAGGTTCTGTTCCTTCGTTTTTAAAGCTTACCTCAAACTCTCCTTTATCTCCCACATTAACAGTTCCGAAGTTGTAAGTCAAATCATCAAATACAATTTTAGGACCAGCTGTTACTTCCTGATTGGTTTGTGCTGTTGCTACGCTTAACCCTGTAAGTACGGCAAAAGCCAAGAATAATGTTTTCACTCCAAATGTTTTCATGCTTGTAGCTTTGTTAGTTAATAAATAATTTTCGACTGATTAAAATTCATGCTACAAAGGTTGCTCGTTAATATTCGGCACAAAAGCTTTTCCTTTCAAATTATCATCTCGGCATTATCAAATCTTTGGCTCGGTACCCAAAATAGCGTGAAATAATTGTCATACCAATGTCAAAATAACAGCTACTAATCTGGTTGTCAAAATTTTGAATTAAAACGATGTTTTATATAAATTTGACTAAAATCATAAAATCGCATACTTTTGTACATATGATGTTACACAAAAGATGCACCCGTTTACTGCTGCTTATACTGTCGGGCCTATTATTACTGACCTTACAGCTAATCTGGCTATATAATACCTATCAGCTAAAACATGAGGAACTTACAACCCATCTTAAAGAGGCATTTAACTTAGCCTATCAGAAAGAGCAAACCTATCGTGTTCCGGTAGTTGATATCATCAACCCCGGAGATATAACCATACAAAGCTGCGGAACCGAAGAAGTGCTTATTATCAGGCAATGCCCTGAACCCGACACAATTGTATATAACAATATCTCAGGTCATTCGATAGAGAATTTTATTAACCGCGTTTTTGGAGATTTACGGGAGCACATTACCCCTTTGAATATTTATTGCCTTTCCGATTTATTTGCAGGCATGCTACACGATATGAATATTCCTGCATCTTTTGTTGTTGAACGATTCAATATCAAAACCAATGAAATACTGGAAACATCGCTATTCCCCGATAAGAAACAGCCAAACGCAGCTATTCAAACTTTTGTCATAGAGATTTCGGATACCGAGGCTATCCGGGCTATTCTGGAGCTTACCCCAACAGTTGTGCTAGGAAGTATGACCGGGCTGCTAATATGGACAACTTGTTTACTCGTAGCTCTGTTTATTTGTATTTGCTTTCTGTTTCGCTGTAAACAAGTCCAACATGTAGAACCTGTGCAGCCTACTGATGAGCCACAGATTCAGAGTAAAGCGTTTACAATCGGAAAGTATTATTTCGATCCTGCTAAGAATGACCTGCAAGGTTTTGGCAAAACTATTCAGCTAAATAAAAAAGAAAATGCTATTCTGTATGCCTTGTGCGTACAGCAAGGCAACGTTGTTGAACGAAATGCTTTGCTCGAAGAGAATTGGGGCAGCAACGGAATAATCTACTCGAGAAGCTTAGATACATATCTTACTACCTTGCGCAAATACCTAAAGCAAGACCCTTCGATACAGATTGTTACAATTAAGGGAGTAGGCTATAAATTAGTAGCCCCCTAAATCCCCCAATAGGAGGACTTTTGCGACTGTAAACTATTCTGCCCGCTGCCATTTATTAGAAAGCGCGTCACTACGCTTAACGATTCTTTTTCGCACATCGCAATACGCATATATCATATCCTATTCTTTTATGCTCCCCTTGGGGGTTGGGGGCTTCTTATAACCTCCAGCCCTGCGCCTGTAGCAGTATTTCTTCACCATCGGGAGCGATGAGGTAAACGCCTTTGCTTTCTTCTTCTATGTGTCCAATGATATCTATGCCACCCAAATCTTTAATTTTATCGTGTAAACTCAACGGTAGCGTAAAGAGTAGTTCATAATCTTCGCCCCCATTTAATGCAGCAGTAACAGCGTCCATATTCATTTCTTCTGCCAACTTAAAGGTTTCGGATGCAATCGGAATCCTATTCAGATATATTCTTGCTCCCACCTTCGATTGCTTGCAGATATGCAGCACCTCTGATGATAAACCGTCAGAAATATCTATCATAGAAGTAGGCACAATACTATTTTCTTTTAGCAGCTTAATGGTATCTTTCCTCGCCTCAGGCTTAAGCTGACGACCTAACACATAGCTGTAACCGTTTAGCATTGGCAGTACCTTATCGTTGCCTGCAAACACTCTTTTCTCCCGCTCTAGCAGCTGCAAACCCATATAAGCCGCGCCAAGATTACCTGTAAGGCAAATCAGCTCTTTGGGTTTCGCTCCACTACGATAAGCCAGCTTACCTTCTTCTCCCTCTCCAATAACCGTAGCACTAATTGTAAGCCCAGTCATCGATGCAGAAGTATCACCACCCACAAGATCTACGCCGTATGCCTCGCAAGCCATTCGTATGCCGGAGTATAGCTCATCAATATCTTCAACGGAAAAACGCCCCGATATACCAATAGAAACCAGCAGCTGCTTAGGCTCTGCGTTCATGGCATAGATATCCGAGAAATTTACCACTGCTGCTTTATAACCCAAATGCCTTAAAGGTGTATAAACTAAATCGAAGTGAATGCCTTCCAGCAACAAATCAGTTGATACAACCGTTTTTTTATTGCCGTAGGATAAAACAGTGGCATCATCGCCAATGCCTTTTTCCGTGGAGGCATTCTGAATTTTAATATCTTTCGTAATTCTATCTATCAGTCCAAACTCTCCTAAATCGGAGATTGGGGTACGTTTTGTATCGCTCATTATTTCAATTTTATAATGCAAATGTAAGCACTAATTTACAGATTAAGAATAATTAAAGTGCCATTTGCTTTTTCTTTCGAGCTAAGTTTTTAATTTTGTACCTCATTTTCCAACTCTGTATTTTTTGAAAACGATAACCGAACGGTTTGCCTCGCAAGAAGGCTGTATAGAGCTGATAAGTAAGCTATCTGCTACCAACTACTCATCCATTTCAGCAAAAGGACTGGTAGGGTCGTCGCGCAGCCTGCTTGCTGCTGCTTATCTTGAAAAGATAGGTGGTACGAATATTTTTATCTTAGATGATAAAGAGGAGGCAGCCTATTTCTACGATGACTTATACAATCTGACAGGCTCTGATAACGTTCTGTTTTTTCCATCTTCTTATAAGCGCAGCATACAGTATGAGCAGCAGGATGCTTCGGGAATTGTTCAGCGCACTGCCGTTCTCAGCCTACTGGAGAAAGGGAATGCCGGAAAATTCAGGGCTATTGTAAGCTATCCCGATGCTTTGGCAGAAAAAGTTGTATCTAAAGAAACCGTTGGAAAGAATACGCTTAAGATAAAGAAGGGTGAGAAGCTGAGCATTGATTTTGTCCGTGAGGTGATGATAACCTATGGTTTCGAGCGAACTGATTTTGTCTATGAACCCGGACAGTACTCAATTAGAGGTAGTATTGTCGATATCTTTTCGTTCTCGACCAACAAGCCTTATCGTATAGACTTTTTTGGAAATGACGTGGACTCCATACGTACATTTGACCTTGCTTCACAGCTTTCCATCAATCAGCTGGATAGCATTGATATCGTATCAGATCTGCATAAGAGCGAAGCCAGCCATACTTTTTTCGACCTTCTTGAAAAAAACGCTAAGGTATGGTTTGGCAGCTACGATATTTTCCAGCAATCGGTAGAAAAGACCATAGAATGCGTTGAAGGTAATGCCAGTCGCAGCACTTTAGTGAATGATGCCGCTTTCTTTGGACTCAACAAGCGGTTCTCGAACGTGATGTTCTCGCAACCTACTTTCGAAGAAGCAACAGCTACTATAGAATTTTCTACTGCCCCCCAGCCCTCATTTAATAAAAACTTTGATCTGCTGGTTGCTAATATCCGCGAGAATAAAGAAAACTTATACACTACCATAATTCTTGCTGACAGCTCTAAACAACACGAGCGGCTTAGTCAGATATTCAGCTCTATTGCACCTAACGAGGTACTATTTGAACCTAATAATGTCGCGCTTCACGAAGGATTTATTGATCATAGCCTAAGGCTCTGTTTCTATACTGACCATCAGATATTTCAACGTTATCAACGCTTTAAACTCAGAAAGACGCTTGATAAAAGCGAGGCTCTTACCATACAAGAGCTGAACAGCCTGCAACCCGGCGATTATGTAGTACACATCGATCATGGTGTGGGGGTATTTGGCGGATTGGTAAGGACAGAAGTTAACGGTACCGTACAAGAAGTAATTAAGCTGATATATCGCGATAATGATGTGCTGTTTGTTAACATACAAGGCTTACACCGCATATCCCGCTTTAAGAGCAAAGACGGTGCTCCGCCAAAAATATATAAGCTGGGAACGGGCGCTTGGCAAAAGCTGAAGCAAACAACAAAGAAGAAAGTAAAAGATATTGCCCGCGAGCTGATTGCCTTATACGCTAAACGTAAGGTTACAGAAGGCTTTGCTTTCAGTCCCGATTCTTTTCTTCAGTATGAGCTGGAGGCATCTTTTATTTACGAAGATACACCCGACCAAGAGAAGGCAACTAAGGCTATTAAAGAAGACATGGAGTCACCAAACCCAATGGACAGGCTTGTTTGCGGCGATGTAGGTTTCGGTAAAACAGAAGTTGCTATTCGTGCTGCATTTAAAGCCGCAACCGATAATAAGCAAGTCGCAATACTTGTACCTACTACCATACTTGCGTTACAGCATCACAGAACGTTTAGTGAGAGATTAAAAGATTTTCCGGTAAAAATAGATTTTATCAGCCGATTAAAATCTGCCAAGGAAATTAAGAATACGCTGAAAGAGGCTGAAGACGGAATCGCAAATATCATAATCGGCACGCACCGTTTGCTTAGTAAAGACGTTAAGTTTAAAGATCTTGGATTGCTTATTGTGGACGAAGAGCAAAAATTCGGCGTTAGCTCTAAAGAAAAATTACGTCAGCTGAAGCTAAACATTGATACCTTAACGCTAACGGCAACGCCTATTCCACGTACGTTGCAATTCTCGCTGCTGGGGGCAAGAGATTTATCAATTATAAATACTCCGCCACCTAATCGACAGCCCATACATACTGAGGTACACACGTTTAATGAGGAAATTATAAAAGAAGCTATCAACTACGAAGTAGGCAGAGGTGGACAAATATTTTTTATTCACAATAGAATACACGATATCAAAGAGGTTGAGGATATCATCCGCCGTATTTGTCCGGGTGTAAGAACGGCAATCGGTCACGGTCAAATGCATGCTGAGGAGTTGGAAGAAGTCATCTTAGATTTTATGAACGGAGATACCGATGTGTTGTTATCTACAACCATTGTAGAATCTGGGCTTGATATACCTAATGCGAATACTATAATTGTAAATGCTGCACAAAATTTCGGGTTGAGTGATCTGCACCAGCTACGTGGCCGTGTAGGACGATCTAACAAACGGGCATACTGCTACCTGTTAGCCCCTCCCCCATTGGCATTATCAGATGATGCCAGAAAAAGGCTGCGTGCTATTGAGGAATTTTCTGATTTAGGCAGCGGGTTCAATATCGCCATGCAAGACTTAGATATTCGTGGTGCCGGAAACTTGCTGGGTGGCGAGCAGAGCGGATTTATTTCGGATATCGGCTTTGAAACCTATCAGCGGATTCTGAATGAAGCGTTACAAGAATTGCAGGAAGAGACCATGCTCAATGAGGTTAGCGGTAAACCAAACGAAGCGCAAGCCGAACTTGCCATCGAAGAAAAGAGAGGTGCATTTGTAACAGACTGCTATATTGAAACTGACTTTGAAGCACTCTTCCCCGATTCGTACGTTCATAACACTGCCGAAAAGATACGCTTGTACAAAGAGCTGGACGGTATGACCAACGAGGATGAGCTGCAAAAATTCAGAGCAAAACTGGTGGATAGGTTTGGTAATCCGCCAACAGAAGCCGAAGAACTGTTTAATATCGTTCGCATTCGTCAGCGAGCTATGTTATTAGGTTTTGAACGCATTGTGATGAAGAATAAGCTGATGATATCCTACTTTGTTTCAAACCAGCTGTCGCCATACTATCGCACCAAGCTGTTTTCTACTGTTTTGCAGTACATACAATCGCGACCCCATCTTTTCAAAGTAAAAGAAACAAACGGTAAGCTGTCGCTTACAACACAAAATGTTACATCGGTTGCGCAAGCCATAAGTCTTTTTGACGGAATGCTGGAGGCCATCAATAAAAAGCCCGATAGCGACCGGTATAACCACAGCTAATCCTAATTTCTAATGTTTTATGTCAAAGAGCCTTAATTGCAACGTTTCTTAACAATCACGAAGCTTGTCAGTTTTTAACGATTTTTACTTTTGCAAATCATGAATCTAATAGTAGATGTTGGCAATACCAGAATTAAATATTCCGTTTTTAGTAACGGAGAGGAAATGTATGCAACCATATCTACACATGACTCTTCTACCCTAGAGGTGGATAATATTCTCGCTGCATATCCCAAAATTCGGCAGGCAATAGTTTCCTCGGTTCGCACCGATACTCAAGAGCTGCTAAGCTATTTAAGCGCTAGAGTTCCCACTATAGATTTTAATCACAGTACGCCTATCCCCCTCGCTATTAGCTATAAAACGCCGGAGACGCTCGGTTCCGACCGTATAGCCGCCGCTGTTGGGGCAAACAACCTTTTTCCCTACCAAGAGCTGCTGGTTATTGATATGGGAACAGCTATCACCATTGACTATGTGAGCGCAGAAGGAGAATTTTTAGGTGGCAACATAGCGCCTGGAATGTCGTTAAGATTCAACTCTTTGCATCAGCTAACGCATAGGCTTCCGTTAGAGGAACCACAAGACGAAACCCCAGCATTAGGTAAGACTACAACCGAAGCTATAAGAGGTGGTGTTCAGGAAGGCATAAAGCACGAATTATCAGGATATATACATGATTTTTTAAACAAAAATCGCAACGGGAAAGTAATTCTGACCGGTGGCGATGCATTTTTTTTTGCTAAAACCATAAAATACCCCATCTTTGTAGTTTGCAATCTAGCCATGGTTGGTCTACATACAATACTGGATTATAATGCTTAGAATAACTAGAACGACTATTTTCATTTCCATCTTTTTACTTTGTGGGCTTAATGCTATAGGACAAGAAGATAACTCAATTAACACATACTCGCCATATACGTTATATGGCATTGGGGACATAGGCAAGCCGGGGTCTGCAACAACTGCAGGTATGGGGGGCATAACACTGGGTGTTAGAGATCCTCTTTCTATCGACTATTACAATCCGGCATCTCTAAGTGCTCGCGATACGCTTTCTTTTTTATTTGATGTTGGAGCGACTCAAAAAAACACCTACTCAAAAACATCTACATCAAGTACCAGCGCTAACAACTTCAACTTCGATTTCTTTGCTATGAGCTTTCGAGCTGCAAAAAACGTAGGTCTTGTAGCAGGAGTTAAAACATACAGCTCTGTGGGGTATGATATAGAAGAGAGAGAAACAAATGCTGAGCTTATATATGTTGTTGGCGATGTTTTATATCAGCATAAAGGAGAGGGCGGGATTAACAACTTGTTTGCCGGCTTTGGTTGGAAATTCAACAAGAATTTTTCTGTAGGTGCTAATTTCCTATATTATTTTGGAAGCATTGAGAGATACTATAATATCTTCTTTACAACCAACTCGCAATACTCAAGCTTATACACATACAACAAGCTTCGTATTAGTAAGCCCGGCGTTTCGTTTGGTGCTCAATATCATAAAGATCTAAAAAATCACTCTAACCTAACTATTGGAGCAACATTCCGCCCCAAGACAAATCTATCGCCTAAAAATGAGGGTTATGCCGCATCGTCTTCATTCACAACAGATACTATAAGCTATAATACCGAGCATCTTAGTAACGTTTTTGTTCCAATGGAGTTTGGTGTTGGTCTTACATATAATAAATTCAGCAAGTTAACTATTGGTCTCGATTATTTATATGAAAACTGGAAGGATTTTAACATTGCCGGAAGTCCTGATCCGAATAAGCTCACTTTCAAGACCGATGTTAACCAAACTATCCGTTTAGGAGTTGATTATGTTCCTAACGCATACGAAATTCGTAACTACTTTAAACGCTGGAACTACAGGGCCGGAGCATACTTTACAAACTCATATATGATATGTAACGGAGAGCGTATTAAAGATTATGGCATAACTTTTGGAGTAGGTATTCCTATAACCAGAATGGGAACAAGATTAAACGGAGCTATTGAGGTTGGTCAAAGAGGTACAACCAGCCAAGGATTAATAAAAGAAACCTACGTAGGATTTAAGATTAGCGCAAGTATTCACGAACTATGGTTCGTTAAGTACAAATATAAATAAACTAAGTAAGTATAACCTATACAAACCAAACAGCAATGAAAACCTTATCAAAATTACTAACAGGGCTAATAGTAATTGTAGGCGTCAACAGTAGTGCGCTAGCCCAACAAGCCAACTATGGCAGCGATCCTGATGAATGTAGAAAGCAGCTTAGCTACTTAAAATTTGGAGTAGAAGGCGGAGATATGGATGCCGGCCTAACTGCATGGAGAAAAATTATTGAAATATGTCCTCAGTCATCTCCTAATGTTTATGGATCATGGGGTACATCGGCATTGGAGTATAAAGTAGAAAACGCAAAATCTGCTGATGAGAAATCTAAATATGTTGATACCTTAATGATGAACTATGATTACAGGTTGCAATATTTCCCCCAACGCTTCAAAGCCGACGACGTTGCCATGCGTAAGGCTGTTGCTATGATGAACTATGCTCCTGAAAGATATGAGCAGATTATTGCTCTGATTGACAAATATCTTGAAGTTGCAAAAGATCAAGCAGATGTAAGTATGGTTCCTCAATTGTTTCAGCAAACTAAGCTGATGTTTGAGAAGAAGATGAAAACTACAGAGCATGTAATGGATGCTTACGATAAAGCAATGGCTATTATTGACGCTAAGCTGGAGAAAAAACCAAACGACGAAGCTTTGCTTAGAGCAAAAGGTGAAGTTGAAGGACTTTTCATTACCATCCCCGAGCTTTCGTCATGCGAAAACCTTATTGCTATTTACGAACCAAGATTTAAGGCAAATCCTACAGATAAAGATCTTTTAGAAAAGATTGTTTATACATTAGAGTC
The DNA here is from genome assembly GCA_031550925.1 of Bacteroidales bacterium. Classification (GTDB taxonomy): domain Bacteria; phylum Bacteroidota; class Bacteroidia; order Bacteroidales; family UBA932; genus JAIRNF01. The sequence goes on from JAVBOE010000076.1 coordinate 13,229, forward strand.
TCGTAAATGTCAAGAAAGCCAGCTATTCAGCGATGCTGCAGAAGCTCTATACAAGGTGGACCCTAACGTAAAATCGGCAATAGCTCTTGTTACGCTCTTTATTCTAAAGGGTGACTATAATAAGGCTATTGAGTATATCAATAATACCATTAGCATTACACCTGATAATGTAGAAAAATCGAAGCTGGAAATGCAGCTGGCAACTATCTATCTTAACCAAATGAACAACCCATCACAGGCAATAAAATACGCTAGATCTGCACTTAGCAACGACCCTACTAACGCTAACGCTCAGCTGATTATTGCTTCTGTTTACGCAAGAATGGCTGCTACTGCTAGCTGTGGCGAGTTTGATAGTAAAGCAGTATTCTGGGTAGTTGTAGATAACTTTAATAAAGCAAAACAGCTTGACCCATCAATTGCAAGCGACGTTAACAAATCTATTAACCAGTTTAGCCAGTATTTCCCAAGTAAAGAAGATATCTTTATGAACGGATTAAGCGAAGGAGGTTCTTATACAGTTAACTGCGGTGGCGTAAGCGGAACAACCATTATTAGAGGAAGATAGTACGTGAATAGAGTACAAAAAATCATACAAGGTAAAACTTTGGTAGCGCTTATTATTATGGGCGCTACCATGCTTTTGTCTTGTGGTGATAATATCCCCCGCATAGATAATATAACCGAAATGCCCGCCGAGGAAACAGATACCTTACGCATAACCTACTCCTCTAACGGAAAATTCAGATACCTCATTACAACCCCCAAAGTTTTAAGCTATAAAGAAGCAGTAGAACCCTACGATGAATTCCCTCGAGGTGGCTATGTTGAAATGTTTAATGACTCATTACAGCTAGAAACAACTATATTTGCAAAATACGCCATTCATCACATGCAACCCGATGAAATATGGATGGCTACCGATAGCGTCGTTGTTCATAACCTGATTAAAGGGCAATCTCTTTACACAGATACGTTATACTGGGACATTAAAAAGCATGAAATATATACCAATAGCTACGTAAAAGTAGTAACACCGGATATGGTAATGCCGGGAGAACACGGCATGCGGTCGGATGAACAATTTAGAGATTACGAATTTCGAACAGTTCGTAACAGCGAGCTGTTCTATGATAATGATAAGTTCAAAAGTAAAGATACAACCTCAACCCGTCAAGAGTAATATCATTTATTTATAAATGGAAGCAATGCTAATCATAGCAATCTGTTCGTTTATTTTATTTGCCTTTTTCTCGGCAACAGAAGAAGCATTGATATCCTCTAATAAGCTTAGGCTGGAGCTGGAAAAAAGACAAAGTAAACCCTCGCTCTACATAGTAAAGCTGTTTGCCAAAAATCCTACCCAGCTTATAACAACCACTATGACAGGAAGCATCCTGTCTTTAACGTTTTTTGCCATAGCTATTGCCTCTTACGTTTATCCGTTTATTCAGCAAATAATTGGCAGCTATATTATAGCCAACCTAGTAGTAACAAGTCTTATTATTACCCTTTTTGTATTTATTCTGGGAGATACGCTTCCTAAAGCAGGTAGCAGGATTAAGCCAAATAGTTTTCTTCATTTCTTTTCAATTCCCATTACCTTTTTTTACATCATACTATATCCCATTGCTAAACCCTTAAGCTGGCTAAGTGCAACCAGCTATAGAGCAAAAAGAAAAAAATACGGACATGAGGGGCAAAATCCGCTCGAAAAACGAGACCTGTTACGATTAGCCGATGAAGTAGATAAAAAAGACAGCGAAGAACACCAACAAGAGATAGAGCTATTCAGAAACGCGCTTGATTTCTCCGAAGTACGCGTTGGCGATTGCATGACACCCCGTACCGAAATTGAAGCAGTCGATATAAATGATAATGATTTTGAGGAGCTAAAACAGCTGTTTATTTCCTCAGGTCTTTCGCGCCTCATTATTTACGATGATTCTATCGATAACGTTATTGGCTACATACACTCGAAAGACTTATTTGAAAAAGGCAAAACAATTCGGCAAATGGTTCGCCCTCTTCACTTTGTTCCGGAAAATATGTACGCTCAGAAGCTGCTTACACAGTTTATCAAGGAGCAAAAGGCCATTGCCATTGTTGTAGATGAATTTGGAGGAACAATGGGGTTAGTAACAATAGAAGACATTCTTGAAGAAATTATTGGCGATATTGATGACGAACATGATTCGGACGAATTGATAGAAAAGCAGCTCTCAAAGAATCACTATATACTATCGGGAAGGCTGGAAGTAGATGATCTAAATAAATCGTATGGTCTGGATATTCCGGAGTCTGACGATTACGAAACCATTGCCGGCTACATTATCTATAAAAACGAACAGCTACCTAAGCCAAAAGAAACTCTGACCATTGATAAGTTTACCATCCGCATTCTCCAAATGTCGAGCAACCGTATTGATTTAATTGATTTGACTGTAAACGATTAGCCGATATTAATCGTTTTACGCGATTTCGATTTTGGTCTAGACTTATACTCATCAAAGCCTTTGCCGTAAACCCCCATAACATTCGCAACTGTTATAAAAGCACCGGGGTCCACCTCTTTCACGATATGGTAAACCGAACTCATGTCGTACTTTCTGGCAACAACAACAATCAGCTTTCCGGCTTCTCTTGTATATCCGCCCTGCGAGTCCACAAGCGTAACACCTCTATGCATTTCGTGTGTTAGCCTTTCGGTTATTATATCGTAATGCTTAGAAAATATAAACATCTGTATAGACTGCTTAGAACCCGACATAAATAAATCGACAGAATAGGAGAAAACGGCCATAACCACATAACCATACACGATTGTGCGGAAATCCCAGCTAATAAAAAACGATGAGCTGACAATGATAAGGTCGGAGTATAAAAAAACTTTACCGGGCGTAACGTTGCGGTACTTGTTTATCACCATTGCTACAATATCGGTTCCACCGGCGCTTCCTCCATTTAAAAGCGTAATAGCCGACCCTAGTCCGCTAACAAACCCTCCAATTATAGCGCATAGCAGCTTATCGCTCTCATGAAATGACTGTCCGATGTACTGAATAAAGCTAAGCTTAGGCAAAAAATAAAGTAAGCTGAACACCAAAAGGATTCCGAATACCGTCTTGGTACCAAACTTACTCCCCAGCACCTTTACCCCTATCGTAACTAGAATAGCGTTTATACCAAAGAATATATACGAAATATAGTCATCTCCCAAACCTGCCAGATAGGCTGTTACCGTTGCCATACCTGTTGCTCCACCCCCTACAATTTTATTGGGGATAAGAAATGCTACCCAAGCAAACGTATATAAAAAAAGGCCAAACGTAACACCTAGGTATGATCGGACTTCGGCAGCAATTTTCTTTTGCATAAAAGACTACTATCGTGATAAATGACGCACAAAAGTAACAAAAGAAATTCTACATAAAGCATTAGATATGCTAAACATGTTAAACATTATCTCTGCTAAATCTTAAACTATGTAAGCAATTAATACCTTTGTGTATTAAAATAAAGCTTACACTATGAACTACAATGCCATTCTGCAAAGAATACAAAAAGAGATATCAGGCCTTTTCGGAACCGGTAAGGTTGCCGACTACATACCGGCTTTAGCCAAGGTATCGCCCAATAAGTTCGGCATGGCTATTAAGCTCACAGGCGGAGAAGAATATACTATTGGCGATGCCACTACGCCCTTTTCTATTCAAAGTATTTCTAAGCTGATAATCCTTACCCTTTACTTAAAAAAGTACGGTCTTGAGATTGGTAATCGAGTTGGCGTTGAGCCTTCAGGCGGTGCTTTTAACTCGTTGGTACAGCTGGAGTACGAGAACGGAATACCCCGTAACCCCTTTATTAATGCCGGAGCCATTGTTCTTACAGACGGACTTCTGAGTATTTATCCGGATATAAAAGAAAGAGTGCTGGAGTTCGCGCGCGTTAATAGCAATAATAAAGCTGTTTATTTTGACGAAGAGGTTGCCAAATCAGAACATGATACGGGTTTTCGAAACTTTGCTTTGGCAAATTTCATGAAAAGCTACGAAAATATCAGCAACGATGTTTCTCTTGTACTTGACGCATACTTTCACTACTGCTCAATAACAATGTCGTGCATTGATATTGCGAGGTGCTTCTACTACCTTGCTAACGGAGGTACCTCTTTGGATGGTCAGCATATCATATCCTCCAGAGAAACAAAGCGCGTAAACGCCATAATGCTTACCTGCGGAACGTATGATGCTGTCGGAGATTTTGCCTTTAGAGTAGGGATACCCGCAAAGAGTGGTGTTGGCGGAGGAATTATCGGAATCATTCCGGGAAAAATGAGCATAGCCGTATGGTCGCCCGAATTAAATACTCAAGGGAATTCTGTTATCGGAATGAAAGCAATGGAGCTGTTTACTACTTATACAGGCATATCTGTATTCTAACCTCAATTTGATGTAAGCCTCTTTGAAGATGTTAAATTTGCATGTCATTTCGACCGCAGGGAGAAATCTCCTCAATAGTCGCAAACCGTTGGTTGTCGCATGCTGCAAAAGTCCCCTTTAGGGGAGTTAGGGGTAAATGCAGCACA
>JAVBOE010000125.1:0-11906 GCA_031550925.1 Bacteroidales bacterium
TCATCACTACGGGTAAGGGTTACTTTCGCACCCTTTTTCTCCAGCTCTGTTTTAAGCATTTTTGCCAACTCAAGGTTAACGGTTTTTTCCTGTAAACCGGTTGTTCCTACAGCTCCAAGGCTCGTGCCACCATGACCGGCATCTATGGCAATATGCAAATCTTTAAGAGCAAGCTTAGGCTGGTGCTTAACCCTAATCACAAGCGCATTATCTTGATAGTACACGCTATATCCCCAATGTTGTTCGTTATTAAGCTCTATAAATACGCGCAAAATGTCGTCTTCAATTTGCTCGTAGCTTACGTTCTTAATTTCTGTTGTAGAAAAGAGCTGGGTAATCCATGCCGTATTGGTAGTTGCGCCATATAGATCAACAACAATCCGTGAAGGGTTTATTTCCTGAAAGCTGCGATATACCAACTTCTCAGAAAGCTCAATTTGCACATAGTCGTATTTACCTTCTCCAAAAACTCGCCATGATGAAGTGAGCGATTCCGGACGGAATAAGCCATTCATCCGTACTTGTTCTACTTGATTATCGGGTATCCACGCATGGTGTCTTTTCGATAGCTGAACTTTATAAAGGTCGCCAGCTTTACCTGCAACTTGCATTGTAATACCGGGTACAATAAATCCGATTTTAGAGCCTCCTAAGCGGTCGGTACCAAGACCATAGTTAAGGTATGGATTAGGTCCGACACTTTTTACCATAATGGGATTATTAGGGTCGAGTACCGTAATCTTATCTGGTACCTCTTGGCTGATAGATCGGCCACCATTTTGCATAACTATCGTAATAGGATCGTTGAGAATTTCATCATTTTCTTTGACAACGTATTGGGCTTGGTATATTCCCTCCAATCCATCAGTTTCGCTTATAGGTAGTTCGTATAAGGGTTTGCCGTTTAGCCAGCTAACTTGACTATAGGGCATCGTTTTTACTCTTATCTTTATTACATCTCCGGGGCTAACCATGGATACTCTTTCGGGATATATTTTTATATCCTCAATAATAAATGTAGCTGTAGGTTTTGGCTTTTCGGGCTGCATGTAGAAAATGCGAAGCACATTAACCGTTTCTTCTATTCCTTTTTTTGATGCAACTACAATATCGTTGCTGCCAACGTTAAGCAAAACTTCTGCGGCAAAGGCGCCTGTGTTATAGACTGTAACGGGATTATTGTTTACCAATACGCTATAGCCTGGAGTAGTTAAGCCGCGAATAAAATGGCGTGCATTATAAACAGTATCTCTTTTACCGGATACAATATCAATTTTAGGTTGCGCGTATGCTGTACCTACGGCTAGTATTAAGAGCACAGCTAGTGTCGTTAGTTTTTTCATGGTTAAGTAGCTTAATTGTGTTAATGCAAATGGTGTGCCAAATTATTACGACTAATTTGTAAAATTAGCACAAATTTTGTCAACCTTCAAGGTTAAATAGTGTTATATAGGAGTCAAAATTCATAATAATTATTGGGAACAACAAGGTTACATACTGAGAAATCTTTGTTCCTTTGTAAATCTTAAACTTGGGAGTAATATTTAAATGACAACGATATTTTTTACCCGACATGGGGAAACTGAATGGAACATTCAGCGTAGGATGCAGGGATGGTTAGATTCGCCCTTAACAGAGAAGGGTAGATTGCAGGCAGTACAGCTGGGAGAGCGTATAAGGATTATTCCTTTAGCAGCAATCTATCCTAGTAATGCTCCAAGGGCGATTGTTACAGCAGAGCTTATTCGAGGGAATAGGGCTATCCCTATAGAACCTATAGAAGGTTTACGCGAGATGGGCTTGGGAGAATGGGAAGGTCGTTCTGTGAGTGAACTATTTGAGAAAGAAAGCGTAAACTGTCAAAACTTCTTTTATCATCCAAATAAGTTTATTCCACCTGCGGGTGCTGAAAATTTTGAAGACGTTCAGCAGCGAATTGCTGAAACGTTAAAAGGGCTGGTAAAAAAGCACGAAGGGCAAAATATACTTATTGTTGCTCATGGTATTTTTATGAGAAACGTAGCGGCCTATCTTCGCAAGGAGCCGATAGAAGATGTTTGGTCAGAACCTTATAAACCCACAGCGTTGAGCTTGGTTATAGCAGATGGTGACAACTATGAGATAAGATATTGGAACGATATTTCTCACTATAATGGCTAAAAGAAAGTATCAATGTTTAATGATTAATGATTAACGTCTTTTCATCATTACATTTACACATTACCATATTAGCAAATTATCATATTGTCTTTAGTCTATTTATAGAGAAATATCTTAAAAACAGAATCTTGCTATAAAGGTGATGAATTTATGAGCAAAAAAGCGAAAAAAAATTTGTGAGATTAAAAAAGACAGCTACCTTTGCACACGCAAAACAACAACGGGAGTATAGCTCAGCTGGTTCAGAGCATCTGCCTTACAAGCAGAGGGTCCTTGGTTCGAATCCATGTACTCCCACAAAGAAAATGAAGCAGTTACAGAGATGTGACTGCTTTTTTTATGTGCTCATTTTTGATGGTTTTATGCGGTTATTTGCAGTTTGTGTAAACCAATGTGTAAACCAAAAAAATATAGAATGCCAAAATTTTGGTAAACAAGAAGGCTCTTCAATATTTTGAAGAGCCTTCTTACGTCTATAGTAAGCTTGAGATATTGAACTTATTGTTGTAATCTTCCGCAGAGCGGCGTATAATATCTAATGCTTCGTCTATATCATATACATGTGTTAGCTCGCAGCGGCGCTTTGGATCTCCCGGTATATCTTTATAGGTCATAAAGTAATGCTTTAATCGCTCTAGTACATGTGGAGGAATATCTCCAATACTGCGGTACGAGCCATAAACAGCATCATTATCCATTACAGCAATCAGCTTATCATCTGCCTGATTATGATCAATTAGTCGGAACCCGCCTATAGGACGTGCGCGTACCAGTATGTCTCCGTGCGTAATTGCTTTTTCTGTTAGTACACAAATGTCCACAGGGTCGCCATCACCGACTATGTCCGGACGCTCTAGCGATTGCCGGCTAACCTCAGCAACAGTTTCTCCGCTATATGTTTGAGGAATAAACCCGTATAAAGCGGGTAGTACGTTAGAGTATTTTTGAGGGCGGTCTATGCGGAGATAGCCCGATAGCTTATCAACTTCGTATTTTACAGTATCTGTAGGTACTATTTCAATAAAACAGGTAACAATTTCGGGAGCATCTTTACCTATATCCACTCCATGCCATGGATGAGATTTATAGCGAAGCCCCATTAGCCTACCTATCATATCGTTTGAATTTGTCATAAAGAGAATTTAAAGGTTTAAGGTTTAGGCCCCCAACCCCCAAAGGGGGCTAAAGGACAGTTAAAATGTTTAAGGGTTTTAAAAAGTTTAAAGTCTTTTTATCTTTTTTCTCGTGATACGTGATACTTGCATCGTGATACTATTTTTTCATTATCACATTGCCTTTTAGTATTTATTGTACGAGACAATGTCTTCGGTTTTCTTGCGTATTTTTTCTCTAACCTCGTCAGACGATGGATAGCCTAAGCTAATAATCAGCTCTGCCTGTTTACTTTTAGGTATGCCAAGCAGCTTCTTAATGGCTTTTTCGTTAAACCATCCAACAATACACGTACCTAAGCCTTCTGCCTTTGCCTGTAAGCAAAACTGAATGGTTGCGATACCAACATCCATTGTTGTGTATGGCTTATCTTTTAGCACCATTCCCACTTTCGAAGTAAAGTTTGGTGCTTCGCGAACTACAATAACCAAAACAGGACATTGATGCGAAAAGTGGTTAAAGCCAAGCGTTTTCGATACCATCAGCTTCGCAACTTTTTCTTTCAGCTCAGGTTCATCAACAACGATAAACTTCCATGGTTGTGCGTTACATGCCGAAGGAGAAAGGCGAGCTGCCTCAATACAACGATCCAGCTTTTCTTTTTCAACAGGTATAGGCTTATAACCTCTATCGCTCTGCCTTCTTTTTACAAGGTCTAAAAAGTCTAGTGCATTCATATTGCTAGTGTCATAAATCAACCGACAAAGATACATTATGTTGACTACTATAGTAATAATATCTTAGTCTTTTATGATTAATAATTCTCGAAAATAAAATAATTCATTGTTTATCATATAATTATATATTGAATTGGTAATTAAGCAGCGATAACGACTGCCAAGAGCATTGCTGAAAAGGGGAAATCCTCATTTAGTTACCAATCCCAAAAGTTAACGTGCTAATTAAGCAAGCAGGTCAAGAATTTGAAATGGCGAATGGAGGGAAGAGCAGTATATCTGAGCCAACAGGTATGAGAAAGCGGTTTGCAGAAGAAGATTATTCTAGCTATCATGTCTTTTCGTATGACGAAGGAGTTATGGGTCTTAGCCCGGGATATAGCAAACCTATATTTATAGATGGAAAGCGTTCAACATTGGACGAGCTGGAAAAAGTAAAAGATCAAATAGGAAGTTTTGGTTTAATACCGGAGAACACGCTATAAGTGGCGAGCCTAAGGAGCTGCATGTAAAGACAAAAGTTAAATAAGCTCATAGGTAAGTAGATTAGTTAGAGTTAAACCATCCAATAAGTTAGTTGTTACTATTTGGATGGTTTTTCTATTTAAAGAGTTACTACAGAGAGGTAGTATCGTATAAAAATCAAACAAATCGAGGGTCTAAAATATATTCACTAATTTTGCTCTGAATAAAATAGGTAGTTGAACAGATTTAAAGTTCTTGCATATCACATATCGTGATACTTGATACTTGTATCGTGATACTTCTTTTCATTATTACATTTACTAATTAGCAAATTAAAACTATGGCTTATAATCTATTGAAAGGTAAGAGAGGGCTGATATTCGGAGCCCTTAACGATAAATCGATAGCATGGAAAACAGCAGAACGTGCTTACGAAGAAGGTGCAACAATTGTACTAACCAACACTCCCGTTTCTATGAGGTTGGGTACAATTGATAAGCTGGCCGAAAAGTGCAACTCTATTGTAATTCCTGCCGATGCAACCAAGGTTGAAGATTTGGAAAATCTGGTAGAAAAAGGTATGGAGTTCTTGGGAGGGAAGTTCGATTTCGTTCTTCACTCTATAGGTATGTCTCCTAACGTTCGTAAAGGAAAAACCTACGATGATCTGGACTACAACTTTTTAATGCAAACGCTCGACATATCGGCAATTTCGTTTCATAAAGTGTTGCAGGTGTGTCGTAAGCTGGATGCTATTGAGGACTGGGGGTCGGTGGTAGCTCTTTCGTACATTGCCGCACAACGAACGCTATACGGATACAACGATATGGCAGATGCTAAGGCTGTGCTCGAGTCTATTGCTCGCAGCTTCGGTTATATATATGGTAGAGAAAAGCATATTCGCATTAATACCATATCACAGTCTCCTACAATGACAACCGCAGGAAGCGGAATAATGGGGTTTGACAACCTTGTAGATTTTGCTGATCGCATGTCGCCACTTGGTAATGCAAGTGCTGAAGAATGTGCCGATTATATTGTAACGCTGTTCTCTGATCTTACCCGCAAGGTTACCATGCAGAATTTATTTCATGATGGCGGTTATTCAAGCATGGGTATGAGCTTAAGGGCAATGAAGATATACAACGAAGGCCTTGAGTATAGAGACGTTAAGAAAGATATGCGAAGGAAAAAAGACTAGCGATAGGGGTAAAAAAGAAAGGAGGGAACCACCCCTCCTTTTTCACCTAACCTAAATTTACCTATGAAAAACCACTTGTATGAGTTTTACAATGCAAATGTAATACATTTTTTCATTATACAAACCGGATTATTGTTAAATAATTATTTCTTTTCCAGGAATTATATTTAAAAATCTATTTTTAGATTAAAATTGTAAGCGATATTTGATCTTTTAATGTGAAACTTATAGTTTACCTCATTCTTTCTTTCCACATTTGTAATGTTTGCTATTAGCATTTTTTTAGCCTTTAGGCATATTTTTTTTACGAGGAATTATACCTTAATTAGTTAAATCCGATAAAACGGCTAATTTTGCTACTCTCAAAATTAGTTAATCGCTAGATGGCCTTTCCTTTCTATAAACAATACGATGCAATGGACTGTGGTCCAACCTGCATACGCATGATAGCCAAGCATTATGGGCGGAGCTATAGCTTAGAGTTTTTACGAAATCAGGCTTTTCTTACAAGAGAAGGGGTGTCTCTGTTGGGCATTAGCGATGCGGCAGAACGTATAGGGTTCCGCACTATAGGTGTGCGCGTATCTTTTAAGCAGCTGTGCGAGTCGCCTTTACCTTGTATTGTGCATTGGCGGCAAAACCATTTTGTGGTAGTTTATAAGATAAGGCTGAAAAGAGGGAGTAAAGAAGACGGTTTTGTATTTGTTGCCGATCCGGGACATGGATTGGTAAAATATACGGTGAAAGAATTTCTGAATGGTTGGCTAAGTACAAAAAAGGAGGAAGAAGAGAGAGGTATTGCGCTTTTGTTGGAGCCTACTCCCGATTTTTATAATCAGGAAGGAGAGAAAACAGATAAAACCCGTTTTTCTTTTATTCTGAAGTACTTAAGACCTTATAAAAAGCTTATTATTCAGCTATTCTTGGGGATGCTGCTGGGTAGTATGCTGCAGCTTATCTTCCCGTTCTTAACCCAAAGTATAGTCGATTTTGGTATCAGTAACCAGAGCCTCAGCTTTGTTACGTTAGTACTTATAGCTCAGCTTACCTTATATATATCTCAAACTGCGGTAGAGTTTATTCGTAACTGGATACTACTGCACTTAAGTACAAGAATCAACATCTCCATCATTTCAGATTTTCTTATTAAGCTGATGCGCTTGCCAATAGGCTTCTTTGACACAAAGATGATTGGCGATATCATGCAGCGCATTGGCGATCATTCGCGCATTCAGAATTTTCTTACGTCAACTACTTTAAGTACGCTGTTTTCGTTTGTTAACCTTATTATATTTTCTATTGTATTGGGAATATACAGCTTAAATATTCTCGGCATATTTTTGCTTGCAAGTACGCTATATATATTGTGGATATTAATATTTATGCGTCGTCGCAGAGAGCTGGACTTTAAACGGTTCGATCAGGCTTCGGCTAACCAAAGCACCCTCTACCAAATGATTACCGGAATGCAGGAGATTAAGATGAATAACTGCGAGCGCCAAAAACGTTGGGAGTGGGAAAATATTCAAGCAAAGCTATTCAAGGTAAGCGTTAAAAGCTTAATCCTATCACAATCACAGCAGGCAGGAGCGTTTTTTATTAACGAAACTAAAAATATCATCATCTCATTTTTCGCAGCAAAAGCGGTTATTAGCGGAGACATGACTTTGGGTATGATGGTTGCTGTGCAGTATATTATAGGTCAGCTAAACTCTCCCATAAGTAGTATAATCGGCTTTGTTCAGGCAGCGCAGGATGCCAAGATTAGCATGGAGCGTTTAGGCGAAATTCACAATAAAGAAGATGAAGAGAACGTAAACGAGTCGCGCCTAACTATATTTCCTGCTGATAAGGCTATAAATATCCAAGATCTTTCGTTTGCATATACCGGAAATGCTGAGGCCGTTCTGAGGGGTTTATCGTTGGCTGTTCCTCAATCTAAAATTACTGCTATTGTGGGTATGAGTGGTAGCGGAAAAACAACCCTGGTAAAAATGATGTTGGGCTTTTATCCTCCAACATCGGGAGAAGTACAGGTGGGAGGCATTAATTTGTCCTCGTATAGCACGCATGCTTGGCGAGAAAAATGTGGTGCAGTGATGCAAGACGGCTATATATTCTCTGATACCATAGCCCGCAATATTGCTGTAAGTGATGATGTTATTGATAAAAACAGGTTGCTGCATGCTGTAAAAGTTGCCAATATTCACGACCTAATAACCGACTTACCTTTAGGATATAATACAAAAATCGGAATGGAAGGGCATGGTTTAAGTCAGGGTCAAAAACAGCGGATACTGATTGCGCGAGCGGTATATAAGAATCCTGAATACCTGTTCTTTGATGAAGCGACAAATGCTCTAGATGCCAACAACGAACGGGTTATTATGGAAAACTTGCAGGAATTTTATAAAGGTAAAACGGTTGTTATTGTCGCGCACAGGTTAAGTACGGTAAAGCATGCCGACCAGATAGTGGTACTGAATCAAGGTAAGATAAGCGAGCTGGGAACCCATGCTGAGCTGGTTGCAAAAAAGGGAGAGTACTACGAGTTGGTTAAGAATCAGCTAGAGCTGGGGAACTAATTTGCTAATATGACAATGTATAAATATAATAATGAAAGCACCTATCCCAACCCTCTCCAAGGGAGGGAGTTCCCTCACCCTTGGGGGGAGGGTTAGAGAGGGGGTGTCGCATATCTTATATCGCAATACGCATATCCTAATATCATTGTAATGCCCGAAAGAGAAGACATACATAACGAGCAGAATAACGTAGAGCTTCGCTCTGAAGCTATTCAGGAGATACTTGGACGTCCTCCCAGATGGATTATCCGTTCGGGTATCACCGTTATTTTTATTGTAGTGTTGCTTCTTATTATAGGTAGCGCTTTCTTTCGTTATCCCGATATCGTAAGTTCTGAGGTTACCATTACAACAAAAAATCCGCCATCTTGGGTATTGGCGCGTAGTACGGGCAAGCTGCAGAACTTGTTTGTTGAGGATAAGCAGCCGGTGCATACAGGCGATATTTTAGCAATGATAGACAATCCGGCTGTTCCTGAAGATGTTTTTAAAATGAAAGAAGAGCTGGATTTGCTTGAGAATTTCTTTTATACACTAGCCATAAAAGATTTGGTAGTATTGAAGAACGAAAGGTTAAAGCTTGGTGAATTGCAAGACGGCTACGTAAGCTTGATGAAGCAGCTAAAAGACTACGACCGTTTTTTAAGCCTTGATTACTACACAAAAAAACGCCAATCGTTAGCTAGAGAGCTGGAGGGACAACAGAAGTATTATCAGCTACTGCAACGTCAGCACAAGCTGCAGGAGCAGGATGCGGTGCTGGCAGAGAAGCAGTTTCAGAGAGAAGCTGAGCTGTTTAAAGAGAAGGCTACTTCTGCTTTAGACTATGAGAATGCAGAAAAAACAGTTTTGGCTTCGCGGCGAAGTACAGAGCAATCAAACATTAATATTTCGAGCGCGCAAATAAGTATAGAGCAGCTGGAGCAACGCATAACAGAGCTGGACTTAGATTATGAGGATGGACTGAAAGATATGCAAACCAGCCTACAGAATACCTACGAACAGCTGAAAGCTAGAGTTAGCATATGGGAGCAGCAATATGTTATGCGAGCGCAGATAGACGGAATAATCAGCTTTAATAATGTATGGAGTGTCAACCACCAAGTAGATGCCGGAGAAAAAATATTTGCAATAATTCCCGAAAATCAAGGAGAGCTGGTGGGCAAGGTATATCTTCCAACCTCTGCCGGATATGGTAAAATAAAGATAGGGCAGAACGTAAATATAAAGCTGGACGGCTACCCATACATGGAGTTTGGTATGGTAAAAGGAGTGGTTACATCTATATCGCTTGTTCCGGCGCAGAGTTCGTCTGTGGTAGGAGAAAAGATGTACACCGTAGAGCTGTCGCTGCCTAACGGTCTTATCAGCTTCTATAACCGCACGTTTGATTTTACAGGTGAGCTTACCGGTATTGCGGAAATATCTACGGATGAGCTAAGCGTGCTCGAACGATTCTTCCAACCGCTGAGATACCTATTCAAGAAGAGCATTGATGTAGAAACTAAAAACTAGCAGTCGAAAACAAATATGCGTCATGTCGAGCGGAGTGAGATATGACATGCTTACTTTTGTAGTGATGCAGCGTTCTTTTTCGGGATACTTGATACGTGTATCGTGCTACTCTCAATTTATGAAAACTCCGGGAAAGAAGTACCCTTGATTCGTTTGTAAAGCTCTACCGCAAATAAATCTGTCATACCCGAAACAAAATCAAGAACAGCCTGTATCTTATCATATACGGAATTGCCTGTGGGCATAAACTGTTGAGGGAATAGCAGCATCAACTTTTCTTGGTAGTGCGATCTTTCTTCTGCTAAAATCATTGGTACAAATTCTTCAAGCAAACCGCTAATTATTTTGTAGCCAGCTATCTCTTTTTCTACCACAGAACGATAGTTGTAAATTCTCTTGTTAGATATTTTACCAATCGTATTCAGCTGCTGCTTATACTCCTCGGCTAGGCAGGCTTTGAGGTCTGTAGGCAGCTCTCCTTTTAGTATTTCTTCGTGATGTTTCCAAAATGCATCAAACATTAGCTGCGTAAGCGTGCTGATAGATTTTGCGCGCAACAGCGATATTTTATCGTTAGAGTCGGTTAGCTTAGCAAGCCTTTCTTCTGTTTTGCTTCTCTCACCTCCACAAAGCGGGAGTAGTAGCTCAAAGACTTCATTGTCAGTAAAAATCTTTAGCCGGTGTGCATCTTCAATATCAATAATATTGTAGCAGATATCATCGGCAGCCTCTACAAGATATGCTAACGGATGGCGACAGTATGCAGCAGGTTCTTCCTGTAGGCTAAGTATGCCTAGCGTTTTAGCCAGCTGCTCGAATGTACTCTTTTCTGAGCTGAAGAATCCGAACTTCTTGCGGTGGATGTTGCTTTTATCTCTTCCGGCTGTCGATTCGCAAGGGTACTTTACTATCGCAGCAAGCGTAGGGTAGGTGAGACCAAAAGGACCTTCGGGGCGGTTGTTGAACTTATGTGTTAGCAGCCGTAGCGCATTGGCATTTCCTTCAAAGTTAGTTAGGTCTGTCCACTCTATTTCGCTTACAAGCGTTTTAAACTTTTCTGCATTATCGATAAAATATTGCGATATGGCTTTTTCTCCCGAGTGCCCAAATGCCGGATTTCCCATATCGTGCGCTAAACATGCGGCAGCTACTATATCATCAATTTGGTCGATGTAGATGTTTTGTTTGTATTGCTGGTCGTGCTTCAGCTTTGTAGATAGCATGCTACCTAACGAACGACCTACACACGCAACCTCAAGGCTATGCGTAAGCCTGTTATGAACAAGAATGCTACCGGGAAGAGGGAATACCTGTGTCTTATTCTGCAACCTTCTAAATGGCGAAGAAAAAACAATACGGTCATAATCTCTTTGAAACTGTGTGCGCTCAAACTCTTCGTCAAACTTTTCTTTACGAGCTTTATCCTCGCTTCCGAATCTAAGAGGGGTAAGTAGGGTATTCCAATTCATAAAAGGTAATGTGCTAATTTGCTAATATGCAAATGTAATAATGAAAAGAGATTAACACCCTCCCCAACCCTCCCCAAGGGAGGGAGTTCCCTCACCTTTTTGGGGAGGGCTAGGGAGGGGGTGGATTTAGGGGTAAACATTAAACATTATACACTGAGAAACGCTCTCACTTCTTCTGCTACTATTTGTTTGTTGTTGTCTTCATTCTTCATTTTGTTGACAAGGTCTATAACCTCTTTACGCAGTACCTCATTTTTTGTACCGAACTTTACCAATGTAGAAATTACCGCTTGCTGTATTGTAGCCTGCGATAAATCAGCATTTTCTACCAGCTTAAGGTAGGGTATCAGCTGCTCGTTAGTAGCTTCGTTTAGTTGGGATACTCGTGCAACCATTGTCCAGCCTGCCTTTTGAAGATATACGTTAGGTGATAAGCACCACTCGTAGCTATAGGGTAGGGCGTATGGTGTTTTGTAGAACAGCCAACCACATGCCACTTCTGTCAGCTCTACGTTGATAAAATCTTTAGCCCACCGCTCCAGCTGCTCTACCTTTACGGCGTTTGGGGCTTCAATATACACCGCAGCCAGCTTAGCTTCCCGCTCATCGCGCTCGTATAGCTGTTGTGCTAGCTCAGGGTCGGGAGCATACTCTGCGGCAA
>JAVBOE010000059.1:0-5693 GCA_031550925.1 Bacteroidales bacterium
AACACGGGCAAACGCTTGCCATTGTACTTCCGGGTGTTATGGATGTGCTAAGAGAGCAAAAGGCCAAGAAAATTATCCGTATGGGTAGAGAGGTGTTTGGTATCAACGAAAAATCGGATAATGATGTAATTGATAAAACTATTAAAGCAGTAGAAAACTTCTTCGAATCGGTTGGTATCAAAACCCACCTGTCAGATTATGGTTTGGGCGATGAAGCTATCGAAAAGATTGGCAAACGCCTTAACGACCGTGGCTGGAGGCTGGGCGAATGCCAAAACATAACCGGCGATGTTGCTAAGAAGATACTGAAAGTAAGGAAATAATTACTAATTGTTAGTTATTAATTACTAAGAGACACTTGTTAAATTGCGACAGGTGTCTCTTTTTATAAGCAAGCATTTAATGGCTAGCAAGTAAAATTGATAATTATATTTTACCTTTGTTACTCACTATCCAAAACAACATTTAATGGGAGGCTTTTTCGGAGTTATAGCTAAGTCGGCGTGCGCTACCGATTTATTTTACGGTACTGACTACAACTCGCACTTAGGCACACGTAGAGGAGGTATGGCAACACTGAATCAAGGTACATTCTACCGCTCTATTCACAACCTCGAAAACTCTTACTTCAGAACCCGCTTTGAAAAAGAGCTGGATAAATTTCAGGGTGAATCGGGTATTGGTATAATTAGTGATACCGACCCCCAACCTATCTTTATGAGTACTCATTTAGGTAAGTTCGCCGTTGTTACCGTTGCCAAAATCAATAACCTTGATGAGTTGGAAAAAGAACTCTTAGATAAAGGACATCATTTCTCAGAGCTAAGCTCGGGCAGCACTAACCAAACCGAGCTGATTGCTTTACTCATAACCGAGAAAGACAACTTTGTTGCCGGTATCGAGAATGTTTTTGATAAAATAAAAGGCTCCTGCTCGCTGCTATTACTCACAGAAAATGAACTAATTGCTGCTCGCGATAAATGGGGACGCACACCTGTGGTTATTGGAAAGAAAGAAGGTGCCTTCGCTGTAAGCAGCGAACCGTCGAGCTTTCCGAATTTGAACTATGAGCTGGTACATGA
This sequence comes from Bacteroidales bacterium, assembly GCA_031550925.1. Taxonomy (GTDB): domain Bacteria; phylum Bacteroidota; class Bacteroidia; order Bacteroidales; family UBA932; genus JAIRNF01. The sequence continues at coordinate 1,083 of JAVBOE010000059.1, forward strand.
TATAGGTCCCGGAGAGATTGTGCGACTTACTGCTAGCGAAATGACTCAACTCCGTAAACCCAACAAAGATATGCAGATATGCTCGTTCTTATGGGTTTACTACGGTTATCCAACCTCCGAGTATGAGGGTGTAAACGTAGATACCGCCCGCTACAACAACGGTATAATAATGGCTGAAAAAGATGACGTAGAAGCCGATTTCGTTGCCGGTATTCCCGATTCGGGTACAGGTATGGCGCTAGGTTATGCTGAAGGAAAAGGGATTCCACACCGCCGTGCTATTGTAAAGTACACGCCAACCTGGCCGCGCAGCTTTACCCCTGCCAACCAAGCAGTACGTGATTTAGTTGCCCGAATGAAGCTTATACCAAACCGCCATCTACTAAATGGCAAGCGCGTTGTCTTTTGCGACGATTCTATTGTTCGTGGCACCCAGCTAAAAGATAACGTTACCATTCTATATGGCTATGGAGCAAAAGAAGTGCACATGCGTATTGGTAGCCCCCCAATACTTCACGCCTGCCCATTTATCGGTTTTTCAGCCTCTAAGTCGGCTTTAGAGCTAATAGCCCGTCGTACTGTAAAAGAAATAGAAGGACAAGACGATAAAGATTTAGATAAATACGCGCAAACAGGATCGGAGCAATACAACAATTTGGTAGATTGCATTCGTCGCAAGCTCAACATTACCACATTAAAATATACACCGGTAGAAGATTTAGTAAGATCAATCGGCTTACCTAAAGAGTGCGTATGTACACATTGCTACGATGGCTCGAGCCACATATAAGCCAATAGCTATTAGAATTTGTTCTAGAAATAACCTCTAGCTCAGCAAAACACATCTATATTTTTCTCAGCAGTAGGCGTTAGTTTGCAGAAAATGCAACATAAAAAAGTCAATAGATGAACTTATAAATCTTTAAATTTATGGAACTAAAATATGTAAACTGCCAGAGCAATTCGGTACAAATGAAGTTGCCTTGCGGCTTTCACCGTGACGACGATATCATAATATATCATAGCAACAATGAAATTACCACATGGGATATAGGCGATCCGCTGAATATACGCCAAATAGGTTCGTGCGCCTTTGAACACTGTTGTCCGCGTGATGTTTTGTACAAAAAAACACTATTTATTTACTATAAGACCCAGATGCAACGGTTTGATGTTTCCGACTATGCCAATATCAAAGCACTTGATTCCATATCTCTTGATGAACCAGGCGTTCTATCACTTGACATTGCCGATGACGGAACAATTTGGGCTGTTTCGCGAAGCGGGGCAATAGGGACTTATAACATGAATGGAAAATTCAACGAACACATCCCTGCCATTGCCGAACTATTGGAAAGAGGCGCGTATGATTTGCATCTTAAAGTTGTCGGCAATTTGGTTGCCGTTGCGCATCAGGATTATGGCATATGGGTTTACGGGAAAGATGCGAACGGAAAACTTCAAATACTTAAACAGGTTAAAAAAGGCATGACATCATGCTTCGGTACTCCTATTACAAGCATATGCGACAATAAAATGCTATTGCTTATTTCCTTCATGGGCATGGTGCCGATTAGTATATATAATACTGAAAAAATAACGAAGCTTAAAGAATTCACCCCAAAATACGAATTCAGAAACAACAAAGGTCTTGGCATTATTGATTGCGGACAATCGACCAATTCGCCTCTTGCGCATGACATCCTTGTTTATGGCCAAAAAAACGATATATTCGAACTCTCCTTATTAGAGATATCCGAACAAGGGATTACCTGCAAGGACAGCGTAAGGCTAAAGCATGCTCAATTTGACCGCCCCATTGACGGGATGTTTCTTAAAGATAACTATATCATTATGTTTGGAACTCTTCCCGCCGCTTCAGGCTTTTCTATTGAAGTATATGAGTTAACAAAATAGAGATAGAAAGCCGAATGCCCAACTGCCTACCTTTCAGACGGAGTGAAAGCGTAATTTGCAACCTTCACACCTACAAAGCAACTGACTGTATAAATATGTTCTTTATTTAGCCCGACTTAGCCACATTGCTTGTTAAACAAATCGCTTCTTCACAAATGACAAGCTGACACTATACCGATTTACTCATCTATTCTATACATCCAAACTTCTCCCAATAAGACATCGTACATTATTAATCTAAGCCATGTAGTCAGCACTTAACAACACTTAATAATAATACATTAACAATGAATATATTAACAATTATAAACATCAAAGTTACATACAAAAACATTAAGGTTATATATATATTTTGAAAACCAACAAATACACTAATATACAATATGATATACTATATAATTTCAATAAATCATATCTATTTGCTAGAAACAGTACACCAATAAGAACCCTATAGTTAAAGCTCCATATAAAATAGAAAGTTTCTTTTATTAACACGACAATATGACACATTTGATACAGCTGGACATTTGTAGATTAATAAATAAGCTAGCCATTTAGCTGCAGAATATCCATCCACACATCAAATAGATATTCTTAATCTCGCAAATAATCTCTATTTTTACCAACAGGGATCTAAGCATATAGAGGCTATACTGTAAAGCCCCTCAAAGTACTTCTTGAAAAACGTTAATCTAACACCATAAAATCAACATGAAAAAAAATCTGATCTTATTCGCGATTTTAGCCTTATTTCTAGCATCATGCGGAGAAAAGTATGATGAAAAATCATGGGTTCGCATTAATCAGCTAGGCTATTTACCAGACACAAAGAAAGTTGCAGTTTTTATTAGTCGAGGTAATAGCACCCCCGACCAATTCGCCATTTATGATTCTGAAACGGGAAAAGAGGTTAAGGCTTTTACCAGCATTACAAACACCGGAGCATGGTCCGGTTTTACTCAATCTGCCCGTTTAGATTTTTCTGACTTTAACGATGAAGGAAGCTACTACATTCAGACAGGTAACATTAAATCACCAACATTTAAGATTGCAAAAACCGTTTATGATGGTACAGCAGACTTTTTGCTTAAGTATATGCGCCAGCAACGCTGTGGCTATAACCCATACCTGAAAGATAGCTGCCACACAGGCGATGGTTTTATTATATACCATCCCACCCTCGAAGGTAAGCACATGGATGCAACCGGTGGCTGGCACGATGCAACCGACTATCTGCAATATGTTGCTACTTCAGCTAACGCTGTTTACCAAATGCTACTGGCATACAAGCATCATCCTGAAGCATTTGGCGATGAGTACCAAGCAAATGGACTACCGGGTGCAAACGGTATTCCTGATATCTTAGATGAAGCAAAATGGGGAATGGATTGGTTAGTAAAAATGAATCCTAAGAAAGACATGATGTTTAACCAGCTGGCCGATGACCGCGACCATCGAGGATATCGCTTACCAAACAAAGATACAGTTGACTATGGCATGGGCCCCGGTGTATCACGTCCTGTTTATTTCTGCACCGGAAAAGTTCAAGGCTTGTATGGCAACTTGAACAGAGCCACCGGAATCGCTTCCACTGCAGGCAAGTATGCTTCAGCCTTTGCATTGGGCAGCGAAATTCTAAAAGACTACTATCCTGAATATGCTAAAATGATTCAACAGAAAGCCATTGATGCTTACGACTATGGTGTACGTAATCCCGGTGCTTGCCAAACTGCCCCTTGTGTATCGCCCTATTTCTACGAAGAAGACAACTGGGTTGATGATATGGAGTTGGCTGCTGCTCAGCTGGCGTTGATGACCGGAGATACAAAAAAATATGTAAAAGAAGCTGCCGACTATGGTCGTCAAGAGCTTATTACCCCTTGGATGGGAGCAGATACAGCTAAGCACTACCAATGGTATCCGTTTATGAACGCAGGCCATTACCTTTTGGCTATTGCTGAGGATGGAACAGTTAGCGATGAGTTTAAGGCAAATATGAAAACCGGAATTGATGCTGTATATAACAAAGGTATAAACACCCCATTCTTAAATGGCATTCCGTTTATCTGGTGCTCTAACAACCTCACTACAGCCATGTTAACCCAAATAGACTTATACAAGAAAGCGACCGGAGATACCAGCTACGACTATATGGAGGCTGCGCTACGCGATTGGCTGTTTGGCTGTAACCCCTGGGGCTCAAGCATGATAGTTGGACTACCTTCGTGGGGCGATACTCCTGTTGACCCACACGCTTCATATACTGCTATAAATGGAGACCCTGTTAGCGGAGGATTAGTAGATGGACCTGTATATTCTGCTATTTTCAACGGCTTAAGAGGTGTACATCTTAAAGATGGAATAGATGTTTATGCCGATGTACAACCAGAACGTATGGTATATCATGATGATAACGCCGACTACTCTACCAACGAGCCTACTATGGATGGCTCAGCGTGCTTAACTTATTATCTATCGGCAATGGAAGCAAGAGGAAAGAAGTAAGCTATATTCATGCATTATATAATATGTAAAAGAGCCGATTTGTAGTAAATCGGCTCTTTTACATATATGGAGAAAATACTCTTTTTAAATAGGTGTAGCCGATAGCAGCGTTATCTTTACCGTTCTGGTTCCTTCTACGATGTAGTTGTTGATAGGCTTAATCTCCACATCTTTATAGCTTGCATCTAT
>JAVBOE010000061.1:0-11803 GCA_031550925.1 Bacteroidales bacterium
TTGTCGGCTGTCACAAAGCCATCGACTTGCATAACTTCCTGATAGTGGCGGTTAATATCGACACGAATTTTATCCAGTGCAATGTTGGTTTTTACTGCCAATGTGCTTTTACCTGTCAGCCTGCCCGCTTTGGTATCCCACAGATTAGGCGGGACAGTCATTTTACAACTGAACTGGCTGATAGTTCCATCAACTGTGATTCTACCCATTACCGGAACAGTGCCGTCCGGTCTTACATTGTTCTTTTTGAGATAGAACAGAATCTTAAAAGTACTACGCATGTTACTCAAAGTTTACTGATACAAAATTAGTTTACTCTGAGTTATAAAAGGTTATGCGGTGTAACGCAAGGTGCTGCCATGCAGTGCCTTATAGATAAATTGCACTTTATGGCGAGGTAATGATGTGGTAATTGAACTTTGTCTTACTCTTGTCTATTGGTGGCTTTGAGTGCCACAAAAGAAAAGCCAAACAAAGGACTTATCCGCACATTATCAATCGGTTGTCCTCGTTTGGCTGATTCTTGCTTTTTGGTTAGACTTTTATTTTTAAACCACATAGTTTTCTATCGGAGAAAATATAATGGTTGGAGAACCATCGTTCGGCAGAATTTGTAATTCCGTCGTTCAATGAATATGAATCGAATTGCAAATTCACAAAATAATACAAGCGGCATTGCAAATGCCGCTTAACAAAAGAAATCATGTCTCTAACCGGCCAATAGTACCCGTTCTATTACCTCCGGATAGTATCTATACTCCAGCTCGTGTACTTTTTCAGCAACTATTTCAGGAGTATCTGTCGGCTCTACCGCACATTTTGCCTGAAAGATAATATCGCCTTTATCGTACTCCTTATTTACATAATGTATGGTAATGCCCGATTCTTTTTCCTTGTTTTCAACAACGGCACGGTGTACATGGTCGCCAAACATACCTTTTCCGCCGTATGCAGGTAACAGTGCAGGATGAATGTTGACAATTTTTTGGGGGTAGGCATCAATTAAGCTTTCCGGCACCAACCATAAAAAACCGGCCAATACAACAAATTTTATTTTATTTTGTTTAAGGATGTTAAGCACATTGTTGCTATGGTAAAAATCTTTTTTGTTGAAAACTTCATAGGGTATATCAAGCTTTTTTGCCCGTTCAACCACAAAAGCTTCCGCTTTATTTGTCAGAAACAGCTTGACATTCACCTGTTTATTTTCCTTAAAATAGGTAGCGATATTTTCGGCATTACTACCTGAGCCTGAGGCAAAAATGGCTATATTTATCATATAACTATGTGATTATAAGTTGATTGTTTATTTTGTGTATCATGTAAAACAAAAAGTTTATCTTTGCATCGCCAAACGAAGGAGCATGTTTAGAGTTTTTACTATCTTGCGTTCTATTTTGGCTTTTTATAACCCAAAGAAAGAAACAAAAGAAACATCAAAATTAATTTAATCTTATTACTAATTAAAATTTAAAGTTATGGCAGAAATTGCATCTAAAGTAAAAGCAATCATTGTTGACAAGCTAGGTGTTGATGAAAATGAAGTAACCCCCGCAGCAAGTTTTACTAATGATTTAGGTGCTGACTCGCTTGACACCGTTGAGTTGATCATGGAATTTGAAAAAGAATTCGGAATCCAAATTCCAGATGAAGATGCAGAGAAAATTGGCACCGTTGGTGATGCTGTCTCTTACATCGAAAACAAGAAAGCAGAATAAGCTGAGTAATCTAAACCGAATAAGCAACTTTTTTATACGTATATGGAACTTAAAAGAGCCGTTATAACAGGAATTGGAACTATCAATCCGCTTGGAAATAGTGTTGAAGAATATTTTGACAACCTTATTAAAGGAGTTAGTGGTGCCGACCTTATAACCCGTTTTGATACTACAAACTATAAAACAAAGTTTGCTTGTGAGGTAAAAAACTATGATCCCAATAGCTACTTCGACCGTAAAGAGGTAAAAAAGAGCGATCTTTACTCTCAGTTTGGTATTATTGCTGCCGATCAGGCAGTTGCAGACTCCGGACTAGACCTTGAAAAGGTTAACCACGATAGAGTGGGTGTTATTTGGGCATCAGGTATCGGAGGTATTTATACCTTTACCGAAGAAGTTAAGGGTTATGTTGAGGGTGGTTTTATTCCTCGATTTAACCCTTTCTTTGTTCCTAAAATGATTGCAGACATTTGCGCAGGTCAAATTTCTATGAAATATGGATTCCGTGGACCTAACTATGCAACGGTATCGGCGTGCGCATCGTCAACTCATGCTATGATTGACGCGTTCAACTTAATTCGTTTAGGAAAAGCATCTGTAATCGTTGCCGGTGGATCGGAAGCAGCTATTTGCGAAGCCGGAATGGGCGGATTTAACGCCTCTCAGGCACTATCTACCAACAACGAACACTACAAAACAGCATCTCGTCCGTTCGATAAAACCCGCGACGGTTTTGTGATGGGAGAAGGCGGAGCAGGACTTGTAATAGAAGAGTACGAGCACGCTGTAGCAAGAGGTGCAAGAATTTACGCAGAAGTAGTTGGCGGCGGTATGACTGCCGACGCTTATCACCTTACCGCACCACACCCCGAAGGGTTGGGCGCAAAGAACGTAATGCTAATAGCTCTTGAGGATGCAGGAATTTCTGCCGGAGATATTGACTATGTTAACGTTCATGGCACATCTACTCCTATTGGAGATATTGCGGAATTAAAGGCTGTTCAATCCGTATTTGGCGAGCATGCTCATAAGCTGTACATCAGCTCAACAAAATCTATGACCGGACACCTACTGGGTGCAGCCGGAGCGTTAGAAGCGTTAGCTTGTATATGCGCAATGCAAAAAAGCATGATTCCTCCTACCATTAACTTTGAATTTGAGGATCCAGAAATTGATTATTCTTTAAACCTTACGCTGAACAAAACTCAGCAACATAACGTTAGCTATGCATTAAGCAATACGTTTGGTTTTGGAGGTCATAACGCATCTATTATCCTTAAAAAGTTCTAGTGTTTGTTTTCTCTTTTTAAACCCAAGCTCTCGAAAGAAGACAAGGTTTTTAAAGCAGACCTTAAGGAGATTCTGGGCATAACTCCTAGCAATATCCGTTTGTATAAAACGGCTATGATACATCGCTCTGTATCACTAAATCTATCAAGCGGAACGTCTGATAACAACGAGCGCTTAGAGTATCTTGGCGATGCCATTATTGATGCCATTGTTGCCGATTATCTTTTTGAACAATACCCTACCAAGCGAGAGGGCTTTTTATCACAAATGCGCTCTAAGATTGTTAGCCGAAAAACGTTGAATACCATTGCCTTGTCAAGCAATATTGCTAAGCATATCATTGTTAGGCATGGGGTAAATATCAACGACAATAAAAATATATTTGGAAATGTTATCGAAGCTCTTATCGGCGCGCTTTTCCTCGATAAAGGTTACGTTTGTGCAAAACAAGTATTTATTGATCGGCTGCTAACAAAATATATCGACCTCGAGCAGCTGGAATTTGAAGAAATTGACCATAAAAGCCGGCTAGTTGAGTGGGGACAAAAGCATAAGCTTTCTATAATGTTCAGCTGCACAGAAGAACCTGGTTGCCTTTCTCATCAAAAAGATTTTGTTGCCGTTATAACCCTCAATAGCGAACCGATAGCCGAGGGAAAAGGCTCATCCAAAAAACAGGCAGAGCAAAAAGCTGCTCATAATGCTTGGGACTACATTTCTTCCTCTTCTCATAATATTCTAGAAGCTTCTTAAAACAATCTCCTTCTGATAATTTCATCAAGTCAGAAAGTTTTACCACCTTTATTCCCAAAAGTAGATTTTATGCCTCTCATGGGTAAAAAAGTTACATACAAAGTAAAAGCCGAAGAACCTGCGTCTTTCGTGGTAGCTATTAATACCACAGAAGACGACTACCATTTAGCCTGGCTGCTCAATAACTCCTTAAAGATAAGCTTAGCTAGAGCCGAAAATCTTGTTCCCTCATCCAGCAAACGCTTTCCCACCTTTTTTTATGTGGACGATGTTGGTGGAATAAACTATACGTTGGCTGCAAATAAAATGGAGGGAATATATCTTACAGCTCAGCTTAAAAACGTTGACTACCTTTTAAAAATTTCAGGTACTTTAACGGAAAACTTTAAAACAGAGGTTCTTTCTAAAATACGATTGATATGCGAAGTTACCGCTTGTATTTTGATAAAAACAGACAACACTACCCTCCTTAATTTTCTCAATGATCTTTAAAAAACCTGTTTTATGAGATAATTAATGTTAAATAAGCTTTGCATTTTAACATTACAACTACTTTTGTAAAAATGTAAATCTAGCATAGGCTTTTTACCCTATTAATTTGTTGAAATATAGTTATGACGAAAAAACGCATCTGGATACTTGCAGGAATCATAGCCATTGCTATGGTTGTGCTAATCGTCATACAGCTGCGCTGGATAAACGTAGCATCAAAGGCAAAAGAAGAGCAGCTGCATCAGCAAATGTCGCAAATCTTAACAGATGTTGCAGATAAAACCGGCCTTAATCAACGCCAAGAAAGGATAAGCAGTACGCCATTTTCTTTAAACAGTAACAGCTATTTTCAATCTGGCTCACAAACCAGCCAAAGTATTCATACTACCGGAGGCATTAGGTTGCTGGAAAAGAAGCAAGAAGTTTTTTCTATCCCTACCATAGATTCGTTATCGTTTACAAAAAACTTAGCGAATATTGTTGGCGACAGTATTGCCCAGCTGCTTACGGCTAATATGCCTCCGGAAGATCGTCTTGGCAGGCTAACCGATCAATTTGGCAGCTCATCTCTTAGCCAACGCTTTCATATGGAAAGTATTACCGAGAGAATCATTAGCATTGATTTGCCCATTGAGGAACGGACTTCTCTCGCGCAGCTAGATTCGTTGGTTCAAATAGAGCTAAAAGAAAGAGGTTTTACAGCAAATGTTAACCTTGCTGTTATGGACGATAACAACAGCTACGTGATGCTTTCGGAAGGTTTCGATCCTAAAGATAGACAAAGCATATACACAGAGAAGCTCTTTCCTTACGACCCCGAGTCGGCAAATAAATTCTACCTTCAGCTGCATATTCCGCGCCAAAGCTTTGTTATTATACAATCTATGGGTGTAATGTTCATTGCCTCCATAGTGCTTATTTTGGCCATGATTGCCATATTTTTGGCCACTCTAGCTATTATTTTTAAGCAAAAACGAATGGCCGAAATTCGTAACGATTTTGTGAGCAACATGACTCATGAGCTCAAAACACCTATTGCAACCATCTCGCTGGCAGCGCAAATGCTTGAAGATAAAAACATTCCGACAGAATTAAAGAACGTTGACCACCTGTCGAAAATGGTAAGAGAAGAAAGTAAAAGGTTAGGGCTTTTAGTAGAAAAAGTCTTACAAATGGCAATTTTTGACAGAGGGACTTTTAAGTTAAAAAGAAAACAGCTAAATTTACATAGTATTATTCGCAAGGTTCTCGAAAACTATACGCTACAGTTTCAGGCAAAAGATGTAAAAGTAACCTGCGACCTATCTGCTGAACAACTGGAAGTATATGCAGATGAGGTACATATAACTAATATTATTTCGAATTTAATTGATAACGCTATAAAATACTCAAAAGAGTCGCCTGTAATAAACATTTCTACGCTGAACAAGAATGACGGAATAATTGTTTCTGTTAAAGATAATGGAATTGGGATCAGTAAAGAGTACCAAAAGCGCATCTTCGATCAATTCTATAGAGTCCCCACCGGGAACGTTCATTCTGTGAAAGGATTTGGATTAGGGCTCAGTTATGTAAAGAAAATTGCAGAAATGCATGACGGAAGTATCTGGGTAAAAAGCGAACAAGGAGTAGGAAGTACTTTTAATATATATATTCCGTTGATTAACTTAGATGGTGAACATAATAATAAAAATTAGAACGAATGGATACAACTAAAGCAAATGTTCTTCTGGCAGAAGACGATGAGAACTTAGGGGTCTTGTTAAGAGAATACCTTAAGGCCAAGGGATATGAAACAGACTTATACCCCGATGGAGATGCCGCGTTCAAAGGATTTCAGAGTAAGACTTACGATATATGTATTCTTGATGTGATGATGCCTAAAAAAGATGGGTTTACATTGGCTAAAGAAATCCGCCAGCTTAACACCTCCATCCCCATCATCTTTCTTACCGCAAAATCCATGAAAGAAGACCTTGTAGAAGGATTCTCTTCGGGCGCAGACGACTACATGACCAAGCCTTTCAGCATTGAAGAGCTGCTTTTAAGAGTAGAGGCCGTTCTACGTCGTACAAGGGGCGATAATGTTACAAACCAAGATGTATTTACCATTGGTATTTACACCTTTAACGCAACTAAGCAAACGCTTACCAACGGCGATCATGAACAAAAGCTTACGGCAAAAGAATCGGAGCTGCTAAAATACCTGTGCTTTAACCGTAACGGTATTCTTGACAGAAATTTTGCTCTACGTACCATTTGGAATGACGACAGCTACTTCAATGCAAGAAGCATGGACGTGTATATTACCAAGCTGCGTAAGTATATGAAAGACGATCCGTCTATACAGATTATTAACGTAAGAGGCAAAGGATTTAAGCTGATATCCTCTTAACGATACGCTAATTAAACAAATATTCGTACTTTTACCGTGGAGTGATAATCACCCCACGGTTTTTACTATTTTACGGCTATGATAAACTTCTTAAAATCTTTATTTGGCTCTTCTATTCCTTCAACCCGGAAATACGAAGCGCAGCTAAACGAAACAGAACAGGCTTACGCACATTTTTGCGAGCTGGGAAACTCTGCGGAGTATAAGCATTATCTCGACTTGAAAGAGCTGACATCGTCGCCCGATTTCACAAGAAAGCTGAACGAAATTAAACGTTTAAGCTATAAGGGAAGTCCGGAGTGGTCGGCAGAAAAAAAGTACGACAGGTTAAAAAAGAGTAAGGATGTAAAAAAATACCTGAAAACAAGCGAGGGCGAAACATCTCCTTATGTAAAAGAATATCTGGCATTAAAAACACAGCTAGGTACGGAAGAATTTGTTCAGCGCAAAAACTACTTATCGGACAAGAACCGGCATAAGCTTAGCGACGAATATCAACGGCTTGAAGAGTATAACCACTTAAGTAAATCGAAAGTTGTATCAGACTATGCGAAGCTGAAAAAACGTTACGAAAAAGTATTTGCCGAACGCAATAGCTGGGATATTAGCTTTCAGGAAAACTTTACGCACTCTCCCTTCAGTAAGCAGTGGTCAACAGTACCATACTGGAGCGAGGCTTTTCTTCATCAAACATACGCGCAAGCTACCGAAAAGCAGCTACCAACAGACGGCCCAAATCTAGAGTCGCAGGGCGGTTTACTTAGCATCATAACCCGCAAAGAAGAGGCAAGCGGAATGGCTTGGGATAGCAAGCTGGGCTTTGTTCCTAAAACATTCAGCTACACATCGGGTATTGTAAATACATCAAAAACATTCCGTCAGCAATACGGGCGATTTGTTGCTAAAGTAAAAATGACCAAGGCAAAAAACGTTTACCACGCTCTTTGGATGGGTGCGGAAAAGATGCTGCCTCACGTCAATATCTTCAAGGTTGAAAACGGAAAAATGCAAGCCGCCGTTTATACCGAATCAAGTAAAGTAGAAAAACAGCTAGGATATAAGATTAACGAAGACTTCTACATCTTTGAGCTGCTATGGAATCCGACAACTGGTCTTAGCTGGTTAATTAACGGTAAAAAGGTTTACAACACCTCTATAAACCCTGATATGCCAATGTATCTTGCGTTCTCATCGGGTGTTACAGATGATGTTGCCAACCATAACATGCCTCAACAGCTTAGCATAGAATGGGTAATATGCTATCAGAAAAATAGCTAGATTAATATATAGAACAAAGATTAAAGACAACAAATAGGCTCAAGTAACCTTGAACTTTTGCATTGTCTATCTTATATCGTGATTCCAGTTTTTGAAGCTTATGGCTAGATTTTTAATTCCGTTGCTTTTACTATTCAGCCTATCGGCATGCGACTACGATGCCGAGCCATTACCAGATAAAATCACAGCCGATTATGAGCTTGCAATTCCTATAGCAGACACAACATTTACGATTATTGATTTCTTTCAATCGAGCAATATCCCTCCTTCACAAATAAATCTTCCAAGTGGTAGTTCTATACATATTGTGGTGGACTATCCGTTTTACCTTGCCAATTTTACCGAGAACAACTATAAAATTCACTGGGTTAAACCAAAAGCCATTATCGACAACCAATTTCCAAGCATTGTCGATATTAGCTTATCCTGCTACATAAGCACCTTAAATCATCAACAATATTCATTAGCAAACAATCATCTTTTGGCAGCAAAAGAAAATACGCTATTTACCGATATCCACATTGGAGCATCTGGCTTTCCGATAGCTGAAGCAAACAGGCTTTATGTCGTAATTGGATTGAAAACAACAAAAGACACTTCGGTTCAAGAGCTCTTAGATAATATGCTGAAAGTTAGCTTTGGATTGAGAATTGGCCTGCAAATAAACCGTGCTTTTTAAACATCTATGAGAAAAATCTGCATCATACTGTTCATCATACTAATGACCGGTAAAGCTTATAGTCAGCAAAATATGACGCTATATCAGATGCACGATATTCCTCAGTCTAATTCGCTCAACCCCGCCATACCTATATCTTGCGGATGGATTGTAGGGTTTCCTGTTTTGGGAAATATCTCGTTGGGTGCAAGAACTCCCGTTTCTTATAACGATTTAGGAGCAGGTGAAAATACAATACCTGTAAAAGATTTAAAATCGAAGCTGCGAAATAAAAATATTCTATCGACAAACACCTCCGTAAACCTAATAACGGTAGGGTATAGAAGCGAACGCATGTTTTATCAGCTAACCGTAAACGAACGGGTTTTTGCCACAGCAAGCGTACCAAAAAATCCGTTAGCTATGCTAATAGATGGAAACGCGGATTATATAGGAAAAACCGTAAGCGGTTCTCCCGCAGCAAACGGCTATCACTATCGCGAGTATGCTTTCAACATTGCGCGAGAAATAGACCCGTCTTTATGGATAGGTGTTCGCCCTAAGCTGATGTTTGGTAGAGTGGGAGCAAAAACCAGCAATAACACAGCCCATTTTTATACCGACCCGAAGACCTATAACCTTGAGCTGACAACAGATTTACGGGGACACATGTCTTTTCCCGGAAGAATAACAATAGACCCTCTTACCGGTAAAGTGGACGGCTTTGATAGCGATGCCAAAGCAAGCGATTTTATATTTAATAGCTCTAACGTGGGCGTTGGCATAGACCTTGGTATTACGAAGACTTTTGATAACAATATTGATTTTTCCGCCAGCATACTTAACCTCGGCTTTATTAAGTGGAGCAAAAACACGCATACCTTTGAGCAAACCGGAACCTTAACATTTAATGGGCCATTCTCTCCTATTAACGAGTTCGACGCGCTAAAAGATACGCTGGAAAACTTCATGAAGTTCGACTATACTCAAGACGATTTTACTCAAATGCTATCACCGGCGTTTATGGCGGGGGCTAACTATCCCGTTCATGAATATATACGGGTAGGAGTTACCGGACTTGTAGAGTGGCACCCGAACTCTTTTCCATGGGCGTTAACAGCAACGGCATTTACAAAGGGTTTGCCTATTATAGACGTTGGTTTATCATATACGGTAACGTCTAACTCTTTCACTAATATAGGCTTTGGAGTAGGCTTACATCTAGGCGCTGCCGATATTCACTTTACTGCCGATAACTTTTTGGGGTTAATGAGACCGTTTGACGCACGATATGCTACAGCACAGGTTGGGGTAAACTTCCGTTTTGGTTGTGGCGAAAAATCAGCTAAAAGTAAGGGCGGGAAAAATACCCAATATCGAAAGGCATCTTCGATAAACAAAATGGTTCCTTGTCCTCAGTTTTAGCGTTAGTCCATCTTAAGAACGGCAAGGAACGCCTCTTGCGGAACTTCTACGTTACCCACCTGGCGCATACGCTTTTTACCTTTTTTCTGCTTTTCCAGCAGCTTACGTTTACGCGAAATATCGCCACCGTAACATTTAGCCGTTACATCTTTACGAACAGCTTTCACTGTTTCGCGGGCAATAATTTTGGCGCCAATGGCTGCCTGTATAGCAATATCAAACTGTTGACGAGGTATCAACTCTTTCAGCTTCTCACACATTTTACGTCCAAAATCGTAAGAGTGGTTACGGTGAATAAGGCTTGATAGCGCATCTACCTGTTCGCCGTTCAGCAGAATATCAAGCTTAACCAAATCGGCTAAACGGTAATCTGTAAGCGCATAGTCGAAGGATGCATAACCGCGCGATATACTTTTCAGCTTATCGTAGAAGTTGAAAACAATTTCGGATAGCGGCATATCAAACGTAAGTTCAACACGGTCGGTAGTAAGGAAGCTCTGATTTTTAAGTATGCCTCTGCGATCAAGGCAAAGCTTCATAACTGCGCCTAAGTATTCCGACTTGGTAATTACCTGCGCGTGTATGTATGGTTCTTCAATACGATCAATTAAAGTTTGAGCGGGCAATCCGGACGGGTTGTGAACAGTTACGGTTTCCCCTTTTGTTGTATATACGTTAAACGAAACGTTGGGAACGGTGGTAATAACATCCATATCAAACTCGCGATACAGACGCTCCTGAATAATCTCCATGTGAAGCAAGCCCAAGAATCCGCAACGGAAACCAAAGCCAAGAGCCAGCGAAGATTCGGGCTCAAACGTTAGCGAAGCATCGTTAAGCTGCAGCTTCTCCATTGATGCTCTAAGGTCTTCGTACTCATCAGACGAAACGGGATAGATACCGGCAAACACCATCGGCTTCACATCTTCAAAACCTGATATAGCTTCTTTACAAGGTCTATCAACGTGTGTAATGGTATCACCAACCTTTACCTCGGTTGCTGTTTTTATACCCGAAATAATATAGCCAACATCACCCGCACGCACTTCATCGCGTGGCTGCAAAGCCAGCTTAAGCACACCTACTTCATCCGCTTCGTACTCCTTGCCTGTAGCAAAGAACTTTACCTTATCTCCCTTACGAATAACTCCGTTCTGTACCTTAAAGTATGCGATGATACCACGAAAAGAGTTGAAAACAGAATCGAAAATCAAAGCCTGTAAAGGCTCGCTTTCGTTGCCTGTTGGCGCGGGTATTCGCTCTATAATTGCAGCAAGAATTTCATCTACACCCTGCCCTGTTTTACCGCTGGCAAGAATAATATCATCGCGTTTACAACCAAGTAAATCAACAATCTGATCTCTCCCTTCTTCTATCATGGCTGCATCCATGTCTATTTTATTAAGAATAGGAATGATCTCCAAATCATGCTCTAACGCCAGGTATAGGTTAGATATGGTTTGCGCCTGAATACCTTGGGTAGAATCTACAATAAGCAACGCTCCTTCGCAAGAAGCAATAGCGCGCGAAACTTCGTACGAAAAATCAACGTGGCCCGGAGTATCAATAAGGTTAAGAATATAATTCTGCCCATCTTGTTGATAGCTCATCTGTATAGCATGGCTTTTGATCGTGATACCTTTTTCACGCTCCAAGTCCATACTGTCCAATACCTGATCCTGAAAGTCTCGGTCAGACAAGGTTTGAGTTGCCTGAAGTAAACGATCGGCCAAGGTGCTTTTGCCGTGGTCAATATGTGCAATAATACAGAAGTTACGTATGTTTTTCATCTAG
>JAVBOE010000116.1:0-31834 GCA_031550925.1 Bacteroidales bacterium
AAGTACAACACAATAAAATGTTTACATATGAAATCATTTAAGCTTATCCTTTCAATTACGGCAGCCCTAATGATTATTGCATGTGGCGGAAAAAAGAATGCCGAAGAAGACCCGTCCATCGTTGCTGAAGAATATGTAAAAGCAATGATGAACTACAACTTTGATGAAGTAAAAAAGCACATTACTAAAGAAGCGCTTCCTTTATATGAGGAGGCGATAAACAAATTTTTGAACGAGTATAGCTTTGAAACGATAGAAAACACCATAAGACCTATCATGCAAAATGCAAAGTATGAAACGGTAAAAAGAGAAATATCGGAGGATAAGCAAACGGCAGAAGTAACTGTGCAAATCACCAGCAGAACAAGCACTTTCAACGATAGAACGTTTACAATGGCGAAAGAAGACGGGGTTTGGAAGGTGCATCATCCTATTGAAATATGGACTGTATCTGTGAATTATAAGGTTGATCGTGGTCTTTATATTGACGAAAAAGGAACAATATAAGGAACCTTAAACTTTTCAGTTCTCATGAGTTCTTAGATAAATATTACCATAAAGCCCTATTGGTAGCAAGAAGTGCCCCAAAAAATGTTTAACTTTTTGGGGCACTTCTTTTCATCTTCTCTTGCATATAACGCTTTTTTTCTTGAACAAGCAAGCATTTGTACTATTCCTTATAGAGCATATTTTAAAGCATAACAATAAGCATGAACATCTTGTTAAGCAGATGCTTTCTGTTGTTTTTCTCTTAAAAGAACTTTTTATACAAAAAGAAATAAAAGCAAACAGCTGTTGTGTAAAAATAAATGTGTACATTTAACTAACTCTATTTACTCTAACCACCATAACCCAACTATTATGAAAAGAACTATTCTTATAGCATTTTTGCTATTCTTATTGTGCTATACCAACGTTCAGGCGCAAGAAAAAGTAAAATTCGGAACCGTTCCTCAAGAAGATTTAGAAATGACGGTGTATAATGCCGACACTTCGGCCGTTGCTGTTGTGCTGTACGAAGTCTGTGATGTAAGGTACGATGCTATCGGAGATCGCATACAGGTTGTTACCGATTATATGGTAAGAATTAAAATTCTAAAAGCGGCAGGTCAAGAATGGGGAGATTTTGAGATTCCTTTTGTCTATAACATGAATAGCAACGACAGGGAGGTTGTTAGCGGAATATCGGGTTATACCTACAACCAGACTCAGGGCAAGCTTGATAAAATAAAGCTGGCAAAAGAATATATTAATGAAGAGAAAACTACAGAAACAAGGAGGCGAATGAAAATAGCATTCCCTAATGTGCAAGTTGGTTCTGTGGTAGAGCTTAAATACCAGCTTACATCTCCTTACTACACTTATATCGATGACTTCTTTTTTCAGCGTTCTATACCTGTTCGTTATTCTGTATATGTGGTTTCGGTGCCGGAGTATTTCGATTTTTCGAAAAATACTATGGGCTACGAAAGAATAGCAGTTAAAGAGGAAAGAAAGAATGGAGTTTTCTTGGCTGCAGGAACAAGAATAGATCATGGAGTGCGCGAAATGACATTTGAAGCAACTAACCTTCCGGCTATTAAAGACGACGGGTATGTGTGGGATGTAGATGATTTCAGGTCGAAAGTTACGTTTCAGTTTACAGGAGTACAGTTTCCACACTCAAGATATATGAGCTTTGCAAATACATGGAACGATATTGATAAGCGCCTAATGGAAGATGAATCGTTTGGGCGAAGTATGAAAACATCGAATCTTCTAAAGAATGAGCTGCAGAGCGCAATTAGTGCGGATATGACCGATGAGCAGAAAATGACTGCGATTCTTAACCTAGTAAAAGGAAAAGTAAAGTGGAACGAGGAGGATAGACTTTTCGTTAAAAGTGTACGTAGTGCATTAAAAGATGGAGTGGGATCGAGCGCGGATATGAACGCATTGCTGATATGTGTGCTGCAGGATGCCGGATTTAATGCTTATCCCATAGTAATGAGTACACGAAATCACGGACGCGTTTTTCCAACATATCCTAATAGCGATAAGCTGAACTATTTTATTGCAGGTGTCGATATTGGCGATAAATCATACTATATGGATGCTTCTTCTAAGTATGGTTCTGTAAATATTATTCCGATTGCGTGTATGGTAGATAACGCTCGCGCTGTTTATAGAGATAAGCCGGGAAAATGGGTAAAGCTCTATGATATAGGCAAGGGCATAGAGGTACATATGGTAACAGCAAAATTTGATGAAGATGGTGTATTATCAGGGTCTGCCGTAACAAACTCAAGAGGAATACTCTCAATGTCAATATGTTCGAATTACTCAAAGAAAAAGAATCAGGATGAATATGTTGATGAACTGAAAACGAAATATAAAGTAGAGATCAATGATTTTGAGATGAACGGCTGCGATGACAGAATCGTAGTTAATCAAACTTTCTCATTTAAAGACGAAACCGTAATCTTAGGCGATGAGTACTTATACATTAAGCCAATGCTATTTTACGGTATGGACGAAAATCCATTTAAAGCCGAAACACGTAAGCTGCCAATAGAATTTTCCATTCCGCAGGATGACATGATTACGGCAACATTCGAAATCCCCGAAGGCTACCAAGTAGAGGAACTGCCAAAGTCAGAAAGAATAACTATAGAAGACGGTGGTATTACATACATGTTTCTTGCCAAGCAAGAGGGGAATAAGCTAACATTCAATCAGCGATTAACAGTCACTCAAACAATATATCCTCATACCAGCTACGACCAGATACGCAACATATGGACTCACATAATTGCTAAGAATAATGAACAAATAGTTCTTAAACGAGTATCAGGTAATAATTAGACCATAAGACTACAAGGTTACAGGACATGATAAAACAAAAGCTTTAAGATTTTTTATTGATCATATATAAAGACTAATATTTATAAGTGAGGTAATCTTTTGATTTTCGACAAAAGTCTTAAAGTCCTAAAGTCTTATAGTCTATATAAAACATAAAGAGATGAGAATAATATTGCTTATAGTATCATTTGTTCTTTTATCGCAAATGGCTGTAAATGCACAGGCATATCCTATTGCGGCTATTCCTGCCGATTTGAAAGAAGATGCCAATGCTGTTATCCGATACGAAGAAACAAAGTTTATACAAACCGATATAAACAATGGAACCACCACATATACAGTAGTTATTACCGTATTGAATGAAGATGGAAAAGATTATGCTTCAGTTCTAATTCCTCAAGATAAGTTTAGAGAGCTTAAAAATTTCTCTGGCGTGGTGCTGAACTCAGAAACGGGAAAGGCGATAAAAAAGATTAGTAAAAGCGATCTATTTACTCATTCCTACTCTCAGAATTTTGCAGCAGATGATAAATATTCTATATACGAATATAAACCTTCATCCTATCCGTTTACGATAAAATACGAGTATGAAGTTCGTTGTAAAAATGGGATTTATGCTTATCCTTCATTTGCTTCAATGGAAGGATTCAACATAGCGGTAGAGAACGCAGAGTATTCTATTACCATACCTCAAGAACAAAAGTTGAGGTATAAATCGACAAATATTGATCAAAAAGAACCTATCATTACAGCCGATGGCGGAATGGTAAGCTATAGCTGGAGCATAAAGAACCACAAGCCCATAAGGTACGAACGTTATTCTCCCCAACTATTATCCTTGCTACCTGTAGTTTTATCTGCCCCCGAAGAGTTTTGTATAGAGAAGAATTGTGGCAATATGGCTAGCTGGAAGTCAATGGGTACTTGGCACTATGGTCTTATCGAGGGTAGAGATAATCTTCCGGTAGAGCTGCAAGCCAAGGTGAAAGAGCTGATAAAGGATTGTAAGACGGATAAGGAAAAAGTGCGGAAGCTATATGAGTACATGCAATCAACTACCCGATACGTCAATAAAAACATAGGTATAGGAGGTTATGAGCCTGTGGCTGCTGCAAGCGTTGCAAAATCGGGCTTTGGCGATTGCAAAGCGTTATCGAACTACATGAATGCCTTGCTTAATGCTGTTGGCATACCGGCTGTTTATGTTGCTATCAGCACCGTTCATAAAGATTTATATCTTGATTTTCCCAGCTTTACCCAAATGAATCATGCGATTCTTATGGTACCATTGGCAAACGATAGTATTTGGCTGGAATGTACCAGTCAGCTGCAGCCTTTCGGCTTTCCTCATGACGGCATTGCCGGGCATCAGGTGTTGCTTGTAAAAGGAAGCGGAGGCGAAATCTGTCGGGTTAAAAAGTTACCTGCTGTGGTGGAGGATGCAACCAGCATAAACATGGTTCTTGATGAAAACGGTAACGGTACAGCATTAGTGTACAGTAGCTACCGGCAAAATATGTACGACAAAATGCTGGGCTTTATCTATAACATGAGCCGCGAGGAGCAAGTAAACTATCTTGCAGAACAGTTGAAAATGCAAAAAGCAAAAATATCAGATCTGGTAATTAATACAAAGCACGACGAAGATCCCAACTTAGAGCTTAAGTTCAGCTTATATGCCGAGCGATATGCAAACAAAACAGGTAATAGGTTGTTTATTCCACTATCTCCGTTAAATGTGGGGAATGTAAGCCTTCTTAAGAATGGAAAGCGTACGTTAGATGTATTTATTGAATCGGCTACGCCAACTACAGATACGCTACATATTGAGGTGCCTGAGATATATGTAACGGAGTCTTTACCTCAATCTTCGACAATACAGTCGGATTTTGGAACTTATTCTGTGAACGTTGAGATGGAAGGACAAACATTAAAAGTAATACAGTCGCTATGGTTAAAACCGGGTAAATATCCGGCAGCTAAAGCGCAAGAGTTTCAAGACTTTCTTAAAAAGATAGATAAAGAATCTAATCGTAAGGCTGTATTTAAATTGAAAAGCTGATATTTATACTACAGATTTTATATTAAAACCGAGAATTATGAAAAGAGCACCAATTGTTATGCTACTGGCAATGCTTGTTTGGGCGTGTAATAGTAATGCTCCAAAAGGTAATGTAGGCGAAAAGGATACAACAGAAAGCAAGCCTGTTATAGCAGAAACACCTCTTGAGGATATAAAAGATAAAGCGTTTGATGAGCTATTCATAAGCATTGAGCCTACTGAAATTACAGATAACGTATTTAAGTTAGTTGGCGAGGATTATACCGTAATTACAGGAGGTAAAGCTGGTAACTATAACTCAATGACTGCCAGCTTTGGCGGTTGGGGGCAGCTGTTTGATTATGCAACCACATGGTGTTTCCTTCGTGCTAATAGATATACGCTGGAGTACATTAAGGAAAAGAAAACCTACACCATGTCGTACTTTGCCGATCAGTATAAACATCAGGTGTTGTATTTTGGCAGTCAAACCGGACGAGGAACCGATAAGATGAAAAACAGCACCCTTACAGCGGTTGAAACTCCTTTAGGAAATATGACGTACAAAGAAGCAAGGCTGATACTTGAGTGCGAAGTCATAGAAATAACTACGGTTAACCCCAAAGATTTCTACAGCGAGCGTGGAAAGCAGTTTGTAGAGGAAGCTTATGAAGAATCCCTTGATTATCATAAGCTGGTGTTTGGTAAGATAACAAACGTTTGGGTTAGAAAGTGATATTTCTATACGTGGATAAAGCAAAGTGCTCCTGAAATTCTTAGGAGCACTTTGCCTTAAATAGAATTTATCTTAATGTTTTGGTGGGTTTAGTAATGGTTGAAAAAATCCATGCATTTGCTTATTTACCGCCATATCCATCAAGTGCTTTGATACTATTTTCGAGAGTTTCTTTTTCTACTTGTACAAGATTTAGCGTAAGCTGCATATTTTCGGTTACCGTTATTTCTTGAGAAGCAAAAGAGAATTTTCCATCTATAATAGAGAAGGCTATCATCTTGCCCTTAGCCCCTACAGGCATTGAGTTATCGTAGCTCTTTACCGTTGTTGCGTTTACTTCGGTGTAAAGCTGAGCAACAATAGGGAATCCTTCGCCACAGAAGAATACGAAGGTATTGCCACTGTAGCCCAAATAGCTTGCCAAAGTTCCTACATTACCGGTTAAGCCAATTGTAACCGTTGTAAACGTGCCGCCCGATTGCCAAAGAACATCGCAGTTGAACCAGCCTAGTTTTCCAAAAGAAAATTGAAACACTCCATCCCAGGCCCGTACTATATTTCCCTCTTGAATATTTCCCCAAATATCTTCGTCGTCAACAAAATCTTCTTTAATATTAAGATCTACCCAACCAAACTGGTCTTCGTCATCTCCGGCATCTTCTATACCGGGCCAAAGGTTAGTATATTCTCCGTTGGCTTTATCGGTTGGTATGGCTATTCTCATATTTTTTGCTAAGTACTCATCTAAGTTTGCTCCGTTTTGTGTAGCATTTACATATAAAAAGCCATCCGTTATGAAGTACTTTTTACCACTCCAATAGTTGGTGTTAGTTCCCGAGAAAATGATAGAGCTAGGCGTAAGCATTTCGTATACTTCTAGCGTAATTGAACCGGTAACGACAACTCCATTCTTTGTAAAAGTTCCGTCTTGAATGGTAATTTTCGAACCACCAGCAAGCGTAAGTGTTTTAGGAAGTTCGCTTGTATTGAGGGTGAATTTTTGTACCGCATTTGCACGATAATTTTCGATAAAGTCATTTGCGCTTATTATACCTAGATGATCAGGACCATCATCATTACTACAAGAAGTAAATGCAAATAGAAGCCCGAGACATATTAATGATAGTATTTTTTTCATATTCTATAAAATTTAAAGTTTAACACTAGCAGTATCAGATACAATTTGTCTTAAAATAAGTATTCGAAATCTTATATTTTAAAGATGCAAAGCAGGGAGGTAAGGCTGCATAAGAATGTAAAATTTAACGTAAATTAACTGATATTGCTTATAGAAATAAGTTTGGAATAGCATATTATTAGTTGATATATAATTATTTATATAAATATATTCATAAACGGTATATTTTTATGGTATATACCGTTGAGTATAGAACTAAACCCAAGTTCAATTGTTAAATAAATGGCTGAAGACATTAATAAGGTATCTTTATCACACAAAAGCGATCATAACTATAAATCATTAAATATGGAAGGAAATAAAGAAATGAAAATAAAGGTGCTGAAAAATGGTCCCTACCAAGTAACCGGAAAGGTTCCGTTAAACCACCTGAGGTTTGTACCTAATGTAAAAGGTTTCTCTCTTTCGTATGAGAAGGTAAAAGACTATCCCGAACAAGATACTTACTATTTATGTCGTTGCGGAAAGACTAAGAATAATCCGTTTTGTGATGGTAGTCATGGTGAGGAATTTGATGGTACGGAAACAGCAGGGCATAAGACGTATGAAGAAATGGCAAAGCGTATAGAAGGCAAGTACGACTTGGATCTGCTGGATGCAGAAGAGCTATGCGCCAGAGCGCGTTTCTGCGATGTAAAAAGCGGAACATGGAATTTAGTTCAGAGAGGCTTTACTGAAGAGACACAGGAGTGGGTAAAGCAACAATGTGCAGATTGTCCGGCGGGTAGGTTAACTGCTGTGACAAAAGAAGGTAAAGTATTAGAACCGGACTTACCTAAAGAAATAAGCATTCTTGACGATACAGCTGTAGCAGCACATGGCCCGATATGGGTTAAAGGCGGCATTACAATTGAAGACGAACATGGAAAAATTTATCCCACACGCACCCGTGTTACGCTCTGTAGATGCGGTAAAAGTAAGAAAAAACCCTTATGTGATGGGGCTCACATGAGGAATAGGGGAGAGTTGAGAAAGGAAGAAGAAAAATAGAAGCCCCAACCCCCAGCGAGGGCTTAAGAAGTCATGTCGAACGAAGTGATACATGACCGCTAACTTAAACAGCTTCTAGAATGGGAATTCTTCCATTTCAACTTTTTTCTTTTCGGCCTCTTCAGGCTTTTGGGCTGTAAGGTGTATGGGATTACCCTCTACGTATATAGCGCGCATTGGCCGTACAGGACAGATAAACTCACATCCTCCGCAACCGATACAAATATCAGTATTAACCTTCGGAATGGTAAGCGTGCCTTTATACGGAACCATATCAACCGCTTTAGTGGGGCAGTGTTCAGAGCATGCACCACAATCTACTTCCTGAACATATACTACGCAATTTTCTTTGACAAATATAACCTTACCAATTTGAGTTACCTTCTTTTGCTCTACGGTCAACGATTGTAACGCACCTGTAGGACAAATCTCCGTACACACGGTACA
This sequence comes from Bacteroidales bacterium, assembly GCA_031550925.1. GTDB lineage: Bacteria > Bacteroidota > Bacteroidia > Bacteroidales > UBA932 > JAIRNF01. The sequence goes on from JAVBOE010000116.1 coordinate 8,257, forward strand.
CTCAAAGTTACAGAAGCTGGCAAAGTAATCCATGCGAGGCAGCATCAGTCCATCCATCCCATAATGCATAAATGATGGTTTAATTACTTGGCTGGGACAACGGCTAACACAGGCATGGCAGGCTGTACACTTACTTTTAAAATGCTCGAAGCTGATAGAACCCGGAGGGCTTACCGGATTTTCTTTTTTATACGATACGGTACTTACACCCGAAATAACTTTTTCTTGAGCAAACAACCCAATGCTGGCAAATGCTCCTATAGCGGTACCTATGAAACGTCTTTTTCCTACGTCTTCCGGAGTGTTGGCGGCAGGAGCATTGAATGAATCAACAGCTTTTTCTTTTTTTAGTGAGGTTTTAGGAGAGGGGGAGAACTTATATCCGATAGCGTTGTAACCACAGCTGGTTGTGCAGTTGAAGCAAGCGACACAACGGCTGAAATCAACTTCATACTCTTTACTGTTAATGCAGCTAGATTTACAGCTAATCTCACATTTGCGACATTTGGTACATGCCTTAGGGTTGATGCTTATCTTAAATAACGAAACTTTTGAGAGCAGACCTAATAATGCGCCAACCGGACAAATGGTGTTACAGTATAACCTGCCATGTTTGTATGCCATATATACCACCACCAAAAGCATAAGTAGCGAAAGGCTGAACACAAATGCGCTGAATGTATTTATCCCGACAAAGTAAAAGTTATAGCTATCAAAGTTATTTTCTACTGTGGCAATTAAATTGTTTCCTCCGATATATACCGGACGAAAAACGTTGGCTGCAATGCGTCCGTAAATGCTGTATGGGTCTAGTAGATTCAGAATTAAACCAAATCCAAATATTGCAGTTATACCGGTAACGGCAAGAATGCTAAAACGAAGAATATTCTTAGGCGAGGTATATGCATAGCGTTTTTTCTTTTTCTTTCTCCACTTGGCTATTCTGCTTATCACATCCTGAAAAATACCCAAGGGGCATATTACAGAACAATAAATACGACCAATAAGCAAGGTTAGCAGTATAAGAACAATGAAGGTAATACCAAATCCTTTAAGGAGCGCAGGTACCAGCTGAAGGTTTAAGAGGTCGCTTATCCACTGCGGAGCGATATCAGCAAAATCAAGAAAGAAAAAGGTTATTGCAGTCAGTATCACCACAGCCACAATAACCCTAACGTATTTTAGTATTTTATATAGCATTATTTCCGCAAATATAGTAATGAAGAAAAGTCCCTCCCGACCTCCCCAAAGGAGAGGAGTTTAAATAGCAAAGATACTTGGCTACTTAAACATTAAATCTTTAACTTTCTTAGCCCCCTTTGGGGGTTTGGGGGCTTATACTCTAATACGATTGATACGCAGCTTATCCAAGTCGGTGGTGCCTACGCCTAAAGATTCTGCTTTTTGAATATGGCTTACTGCAGCCATTTCCATTTTTTCCGCTTGGTTAAAGTAACGGAGAGCAGCGGTATCGGCAGCAACAATATCGGTTGACATGACCATTGCCTTAAGCATAACCACATCAGCCTCCGATTTTCCCTTTGGTCCGTTAGATTTCATTATACGGTAGGCATCAACAATATTAAGCACAGGCTTGGCAACGGTGCTGCAGTCGGCAATACATTGCTGCAGATCGTTAGAGTGCCAGAATCTTCTATCCCACACTATACCCATGTAGTTTTTCATCGAGATGGTAAGCTTTGCACCACCATGATGCTTAAGTATGGGGACGTTTATCCAAGCATCGCAATCAAGTATGGCTTCGTGTATTTTCGCGTTTTTCAGGCTAACGCCTTTTGGTATCGAAACATTTCGGTAGTATTTTTCTTCATGACCATGTACCATTTTTCCACCCGCTTCTTTAACAGCTTCTTCAATGCCGCTGTTTTGGTAGCAACCACGCCACTCGTCGCAAGTATGGTCGAATACTAATACTTCTTTTGCCCCAGCTTTTAAGCAAGCCAGAATAATGGTTTTTACCAGAAGAGGGTTGGTATTGGCGGCCATTTCGGGTTTCCTGTCCCAGCCAATATTTGGCTTTACCACCACGCGATACCCGGGTTTTACGAATTTGCCCATTCCTCCCATAGAGGCAATGGCCTTTTCGAACATAAGATCGGGTTCTCCTCCCATAACAGTTACAAGATCGTATGGAAGGTCTGTGCTTTTGGTTTGAGCCATCAGCTTATTGGCTCCACTGAACTTAAGGGTTCCTGCAAGTCCGGCAAGGGCTCCGGCACGGATAAAATCACGTCTTTTCATGGTAGATAGTGTATGTGGATGAAAAATGAGTCAACTGTAAAATTAGACAAAATAATGTGCTAATGGTTTAATTCATACTAAAATGTGGGATGTGTAAGCTGATGAATAAAAATGCTCAACATATTAGGATGAAGCACTATAGGGTAAATCAACCCGAATAGTGCTCCCCATAAGTGAGCATCGTGACCAATATTGTCGTTGGCTTTACGAGACATATAGCTTGAATATACAACATAAAAAACGGCAAAAATAATTCCAGGTATAGGAATTACACCCATAAATAGCAGCTTATGCCAGGGATCAAAAAATATGCAAGCGAATAAAACCGCCGATACCGCTCCCGATGCACCAACAGCCATATAGTTTGAGTTGTTTCGTTGCTTAACGATTGTAGTGATGGTAGAAACAATCATACCGCCAAAATAAAGTATAAAGTAATGGGGTAGTGCTTTCACTGTAACCAGCCCGAAATAGTACTCTATGGCTTTGCCAAACGAGAATAGCACAATCATGTTTATGATAAGATGCAGGTAGCTGCCATGAATAAAGCCATGCGTAACTATCCGGTACCACTCATTTCGATGTACCATTTGATACGGCGATAGCACTAGCTTGTAGAAAAGCCGTTGATCTTGAAATGCCAGAATAGAAACAATAGAAGTTATGATGATTATTGTAAGTGTCATAGTTTAGAGGTTTAAGGGGAAGATTAGACGTATAAACTACAAGGCTAATAGATTTAAGGACGAATGGACTTAAAGACTACGGCCTTGTGTTTTATGATCTTTTATCTTTTTATTTTTTTGTCTTTGTTCTTTTGTCTTTAAGTCTAATAGTCTTTTAGTGAAGTAGCTTAAATAGCAGCTCTCTCAGTAGCTCTTCATTAGAAACAGATGTGTTTCCAAAGCCTTTACCTCGCATGTCATACTCACGAAGCAGGCCTATGTTTTCTATAACTTTTCCGATAGGATATACCCTGATAGCCGCTTCGTAATCCTTAACAAAGAAGGGGTTTATGCCCAACTCAGATGCGATTTCGCCTTGAGTAGCTGTCCGCTTTTTTAGCGCATACAGCTTAAGTAGGTTGCGGAATAGCGCGTACAGCGTAGAGATGGTAACAATCAGCGGATACTCTGACGGATTTTTACCAAAGTGATAGGCAATGCGATTTGCCTTAACAACATTTCGTTGCGCAACGGCATTGTTCAGCTCAAACGTATTGTATTCTTTGCTGATACCAATATTCTGCTCTATATCGGCAACAGTTAACTTCTTTCTATCTGTTGGTAGTAACGAGAACAGTTTATCCAACTCGTTAACCAGCTTGCTTAAATCGTTGCCAACATAGTCGGCCATTACGGCGCTAGCAGCGGGTTCTATACTATACCCTTGTTGTTGAACGTATGCGCTGATCCAAGGCGAAACTTCGTTTTCGTAAAGCTTAACCGTCTCAAGTACATCTCCTATTTTATCAACGGTTTTATAGAAAACGCTACGCTTATCAACGGTTTTACCTTTAAGGCAAAGCACAAGAATAGTTGACAGTAATGGGGCTTTAGCATAAACATCCAGATCTTCTATTTTGCGAATATTCTGTGCTTCTTTTACAATAATAACCTGATGGTTTGCCATCATCGGAAAGCGGCGCGCAGCATTAATAACAGCAGTTGTATCAACATCTTTTCCGTAAAGCACTGTTTGGTTAAAAGCTTTCTCTGATTCGTTAAGGATGTTAGCTGCAATATAGCTACTTAGCTGATCGATATAGTAAGCTTCATCGCCCATTAGCAGGTAAATGGGCTTATATATCTTTTGATCTATTCGGGTCAATATTTCGCGATACGTTGCTTCGGTATCTTTTGCTCGTAGCTTTGCCATACAGAAATTTTGGTAAAAATAGCAAAAAGATATAGAGCGCTAAACATAAAATAGTGCAAATTGGGATGCCAGATTGCATACTATATTTAAAAAGAGTTCTACCACTCATGTATAATATGGTATTTTGTATTTAGCTGTTTTATAAACATATATTCTTTCTAAAAGTATTCTTCAGCATCAAAAAGGGCTAAAACATAAAATATTTTGAGAATGATAAGAATTCTTGCTACGTTTGTAGCCTCATTTCAAAAAGCATAAAATAGCCTGCTATGTCAAATGTGATTCGACTAAGAAAAGGTCTGGATATTAAGCTAAAAGGAAAGGCAGAAAAAATTTTTTCTAAGGGGAAATTGGCAGATACATACGCTGTAAAGCCTACCGATTTCTTCAACCTAACCCCCAAGCTTACAGTAAAAGTTGGTGATACTGTTAAAGCAGGGTCGCCATTATTTTTTGATAAATACCATCCAGAGGTACAATATGTATCACCGGTTAGTGGTACAGTTTCTGAAATCAGAAGAGGCGATCGTCGTAAGCTGCTCGAAGTTGTTGTTACTCCTGACACTGAACAGGTTTACGAAAAACTTGAGACTCCTGATTTAGCAAAGCTGACCCGTGAAGATGCGCTTGGGTTGATGTTGAAGGGTGGAGCATTTCCATTTCTAATTCAACGTCCCTATGGTATTGTTGCCAATCCGAATGATACCCCTAGAGATATTTTTATTTCGGGCTTCGACACAGCACCACTTGCTCCTGATACAGATTTTGCATTAACTGGCGAAGGCGAGTCTTTCCAAGCCGGTATAGATGTTCTCCGTAAGCTTACTAACGGAAAGATTTATCTAGGCTTACCTGAAAACTTATCGGCAACCAGCATTATGAAAAATGCTAAAGGTGTTGTAATAAATACGTTTAAAGGCCCACATCCTGCAGGTAATGTTGGTGTACAAATCAATAACGTTGCACCTATTAATAAAGGTGATATTATTTGGACAATCACTCCTCAGCATGTAGTTACTTTAGGTCGTCTTTTTACTAAAGGCATTTATGATACCTCTCGCTTGGTTGCAGTAGTTGGCTCTGAAGTTAAGAAGGCAACTTATGTAAAAGCCATTTCGGGGGCTGCGCTATCATCATTTAAAGAATACTTTAATTCCGAAAATAATGTACGCTACATCAGTGGTAATGTTCTTACAGGTACAACAATTGCCGAAGACGGACATACCAGCTTCTACCATAATCAGCTAACCGTAATACCTGAGGGTAACCACTACGAGTTCTTTGGTTGGGCAAAGCCGTTCCGCACTAAAAAATTCAGCTTCTCGCATACGTACTTTTCTTGGTTAATGCCTAATAAAGAGTATAAGTTAGATACCAACTTAAATGGTGGCGAGCGTAACTTTGTGATAACAGGATCGTACGAGAAAGTACTACCAATGGATATTTTACCGGTGTACCTTATTAAAGCTATACTGGCTGAAGATCTTGATAAGATGGAGCAGCTTGGCATTTACGAAGTAATTGAAGAAGATATTGCGCTGTGCGAATTTATTGACCCTTCGAAAAACGAAATGCAGCAAATACTTCGTAATGGAATTAACCAGATGATTAAAGAAATGAGCTAGGCTCAACATCTTATAGCAAACGGAATAGGATATAGATAAAATTATCATATTAGCAAATGAAGCCATTACGCAAACTTCTCGATAAAATGAAACCAACTTTCTCTAAAGGGGGAAAGTTAGGCGCGTTTCATTCAGCCTTCGATGCGGTTGAAACCCTCCTTTTCGTACCGAATAAGGTAACAAAGGTAGGTAGCCATATTCGTGATAGTATAGATATGAAACGTACTATGACGGTGGTTATTATAGCACTTGTTCCGGCACTTTTGTTCGGAATGTGGAATACAGGATATCAGCATTTCTTATCAATTGGACAGGAAGTGGCTTTTTGGCCGACTTTTTGGTTTGGTTTCCTTAAAATGCTACCATTAATCATTGTTTCGTATGTGGTAGGTTTAGGTATCGAAATTGCTTTTGCCCAAGCTCGTAAGCACGAGGTAAATGAAGGATTCTTTGTTTCGGGTATGCTTATTCCGCTTATTATGCCTATTGATGTTCCGTTATGGATGGTTGCTGTAGCAACAGCATTTGCCGTAATTATTGGTAAGGAAATATTTGGCGGAACAGGAATGAATATTTTTAACCCGGCACTACTTGCTCGCGCGTTTGTGTTTTTTGCATATCCATCACATATATCGGGTGATAAGGTATGGGTTGAAGGACTTTCGGGAGGACAAGGTGTTATTGATGGTTTTTCAGGAGCAACACCACTTGCATTGGCTGGTAACGGAGTAGGCGAAACAGCAAAGAGTATGGGCTTCGATCAGTTTATGGATCAGCTGCCCTCCGCTCACGATTTATTTATGGGTTTTATCCCCGGTTCTATTGGCGAAACATCAAAAATAGCAATACTTATTGGGGCGATTATTTTAATATACGCAGGTATTGCCAGTTGGAAAGTAATGGTATCGGGTGTTGTAGGTGTTTTGTTAACAGGTTTGTTGCTTAACTGGCTTGCTCCCGATCCTACAGGCGGAAATCCTAACTACTATATGATGATGCCTGCTTACTACCACTTACTAATGGGAGGTTTTGCTTTTGGTATAGTATTTATGGCTACCGATCCTGTTACAGCTGCTCAAACCGAACGGGGGAAATGGATATGCGGATTGCTGATAGGTGTAATGGTGGTTATAATACGTGTGTTCAACCCTGCCTATCCCGAAGGCACGATGTTGGTAATTTTGTTTGCCAACCTTATGGCTCCGCTTATCGATCACTATGTTGTTGAAGGAAACATTAAGCGTAGGCTTAAGCGGGTTAAGAAAGCGGTTGCTAAATCTTAATACTCTTGTACAGCTATATAACTACAAAATGTTATGAATAGAAATAGTAATACATACACCATAATATATTCGGCCGTACTTGTTATGCTTGTAGCTGCCGGTCTTGCCATACTTTCCATTGCTCTTAAAGGGCCTCAGCAAGCGAATATTCGGACTGAAAAAATGCAGAATATCCTTGCCTCATTTGGCAAAGGCGAAGTTCCTAAAGGTGAAGATAAGAATAGCTATATTGAAAAAGAATATGCTAAATACATTATAGATACCTATACTGTTGGCGTTAATGGCGAAAAAGTGCAAGGTGAAAATGCTTTTGATGTTGACATGAAGATTCAGCTATCACTACCCGCCGAACAACGCACACTTCCTGTATTTGAAGTTAACGATGGAGGGAAAACAATATATGTTCTCCCATTACGTGGAACAGGATTATGGGGTCCTATTTGGGGATATATTGCTATTGATAGTGATGGCAGCACAGTAGTTGGTTCTGTATTTGCTCATAGCGGCGAGACTCCCGGACTGGGAGCGGAAATTGCCACTCCTACATTCTCAGATCAATTTATTAACAAGCAAATATTCGAAGGAGATAATTTTGTTTCGATTGCAGTAATAAAACCGGGAAGTACAGCTATAACCAGCCATAATGTTGATGGTATTTCGGGAGGAACGCTGACCAGTCAAGGCGTAAATGATATGTTACGCGATAACCTGACTGACTACAAGGCTTTCTTAATAAAGAATGGTACAAAGTTTAATACAGTAACCATAGAAGAGCCGGAAGTACCGACTGACGAAGAAAACACAGAAGTAGAAGAAACAATATAGATATTGATAATATTGAATGTTGGGAGGTTACTCTCAGCTTAAAATATACAGACAATGAGTAAAAGTAGTCCTTTAATTTCAGCAAAAAGTCTGAAGTTGTTCACAGAGCCTCTTAGCAAAGGCAATCCGGTAACCGTTTTGGTTTTGGGTATATGTTCGGCTTTAGCTGTTACCGTTAAGCTTGAGCCCGCTATTGTTATGGGGTTATCAGTAACTATTGTTACAGGTTTTGCCAGCTTTATTATATCGTTAATGCGTAATACGATTCCCAACCGTATTCGTATTATCGTTCAGCTGGTAGTGGTTGCTGCCCTTGTTATTATGGTTGATCAAATTCTTAAGGCATATGTATATGAGGTAAGTAAGCAGCTTTCGGTATTTGTTGGCCTTATTATTACCAACTGTATTATTATGGGGCGTATTGAGGCGTTTGCTTTAGGCAACAAACCCCTACCATCGTTAATTGATGGTATTGGCAACGGTGTTGGATACGGGTTGATTCTTGTGGCTGTTGCATTTTTCCGTGAATTGTTAGGCTCAGGTACTTTATTTGGAGTACAAATAATCCCTGTAGAATGGTATATTAAAAACGGAGGATTTTACGAAAATAACGGATTGATGATACTTCCTCCAATGGCCCTTATTGTGTTAGGGCTTATTGTTTGGGTACAACGCAGTATCAATAAAGATTTAATTGAAAAATAAACAGCCAAAAAAGAATAGAATAAACTATGGAAAATATCTTAAGCATATTTGTAAAGTCGATTTTTGTCGACAATATGATATTCGCCTACTTCTTCGGGATGTGTTCTTTCTTGGCGGTGTCGAAGAGCGTAAAAACAGCAATGGGTTTGGGAGTAGCAGTAGTATTTGTACTATTAATTACCGTTCCTGTTAACTATCTTATTAATGAATATCTGCTGCTTCCTGGCGCACTTACATGGATAAGTCCGGATTTTAAAGATGTGGATTTGGGTTTTCTTAGCCTTATCGTATTTATTGCCGTTATTGCATGGATTGTACAAGTTGTAGAAATGGCAGTAGAAAAATTTACCCCAACACTATACAACCAGCTTGGTATATTCTTACCGCTTATTGCTGTGAACTGTGCTGTAATGGGGGCTTCACTATTTATGAAAGAGCGCGAGTATGCTACCTTAGCAGAAGCGACTTCTTTTGGTTTAGGTTCCGGTATAGGATGGTTACTTGCTATTGTAAGTATTGCTGCTATTCGCGAAAAAATGAAATATTCCCATGTTCCTAAAGCTTTACGGGGACTGGGTATTACCTTTATTCTAACCGGACTTATGGCTATTGCGTTTATGAGCTTCTCGGGGATTAAGCTATAACAATAAATCTGTATATTAGAGAATTGAAAATATAACCATTACTATGGACACACAGCTAATAATAGTCGCCATTGTTGCATTTTTAATTATTACGATGATACTTGTGGGGCTATTGCTTTACGTTAAAGCGAAATTGTCACCATCTGGTACAGTTACAGTTGATATTAATGATGGCGAAAAGACAATTACAGTAAATCCCGGAGGGTCAATATTATCAACACTCGGAGATAATAAAATATTTCTTCCTTCTGCATGCGGAGGAGGCGGAACCTGTGGTATGTGTAAATGTCAAGTTTTAGAAGGTGGTGGTACTATTCTCCCTACCGAGACAGGTTTTTTTACACGTAAAGAGCAAAATAACAATTGGCGTCTGGGTTGTCAGGTAAAAATAAAAGAAAACATCAAGATAGCAGTTCCCGAAGAGGTACTGGGTATTAAGAAGTGGGAGTGCGAGGTGGTATCAAACCATAACGTTGCAACTTTTATTAAAGAGTTTGTTGTTAAGCTGCCCGAAGGTGAGAACTTGAAGTTCAAGTCGGGAGGATACATACAGATAGATATCCCTAAGTGCGAGGTTGACTTTAAAGATATAAACGTAGAGTCGGAATATCACGAAGATTGGGATAAAATGAAGATTTGGGATTTAAAAATGGTAAACTCCGAACCTACATTCCGCGCATACTCTATGGCTAACCATCCGGCAGAAGGTAATATTGTTATGCTTAATATTCGTATTGCCACCCCGCCTTGGGATAGAACCAAAGGTGCGTTTATGAACGTAAACCCCGGTGTTTGTTCGTCTTATATTTTCTCTCGCAAGCCTGGCGATAAGGTTACCATTTCGGGTCCTTACGGAGAGTTCTTCCTTCGAGATACCGATAATGAGATGATGTTTGTGGGTGGTGGTGCAGGTATGGCTCCTATGCGTTCGCATATTTTCAACCTATTCCATACAATTAAGACAGGTCGTAAAGTTACGTTCTGGTATGGAGCACGTTCAAGTCGCGAAATATTTTACGAAGATCAGTTCCGTGCTATAGAGAAGGAGTTCCCCAACTTTAAGTTTACCATAGCCCTTTCTGAACCAAAGCCTGAAGATAACTGGACCGGACCAGTAGGTTTCATCCATCAAGTTATTTACGATCAATATTTAAAAGAGCATGATAGCCCTGAGGATATCGAATACTACCTCTGTGGTCCTCCTCTGATGAATTCGGCAGTTACCAACATGCTGGATAATTTGGGTGTTCCGGATGAAATGGTGATGTTTGACGATTTTGGCGGATAAGTTAACATATAGTTATCAAATACTAAATCGCTACTTTAATTTAAGGTAGCGATTTTTTATATAATACATACTAATGCATCTTGTTGAAAATAAATATGTTATTGAGTTTTTTCTAATAAAATAAATATAAGTATATATATATACCTATATTTCTATGCAACGCCTAAATCAAATAGCGTTAATTAGGGTTAACGAAAATGTAGGGCTTGAGAACTTTAATATACCTTTGTCAACACTTTAATATTTTTTGTTGATAACTATTTAGTGAGAAAAGCATACAAAACTATTTCATTATGAAAAAACTATTCTTTTTAGTGTTTTTAGCATTTACAGCAGTATATGCTATGGGGCAGGAGCAAGTGCAGCTAAGCAATTTGGTAGGCAAATGGAAGCTTACTAAAATAGAAGAGGTTCAGCTACAGGGTGATACCGAATTAAGCCGTCAAGAATACTCTCCTACAAATTATTCTGACAAAATCCCTTTTGAAGGATTTGAATGCACCTCAGACAGTAAGCTGTTGTATTTGGGAAAGATGCTCGAAGGATTTAAAGATGGAGGTAATATCCAGCTTAATGATGGAAGTAACGAGGTATTCTTTCATGGAAAACAAATTGGCTTACCATTTACCTTTACTTGGCAGAGTAAGCCTACGGAATTTTCTTTAGAAAGGATGATGGGAGGAAATCGCCAAAGTACGGAGAAAAAAATGGTAAAATATTACTACAAAAAAGAATAACAGAATAAATATCCAACTATATGGAAATTAGAAATGTAAAAAAGATAGGTTTTGTTCTGGTGCTGTTTACGCTATTTGCTGCAGGCAATAGCTATGCACAAGAAGCAGGAGGAAACTACTATGTAAAGAATAGCTATATACAAGCTGGTTTTAGCTCTTATGGAACATACGGGGCAACCAATACCACTAAACCTGCGGGCTATTATAGCCCTGCAAATTCTAGTGATGTATTAGGTTTTATATGCTCTCCGGATGCTTCGTGGAGTTTCTTTTATGGTGACTTTGTTATTCCGGGTTCTCCATACGAAGGGTTTAGCGTAACATATACAAATTCATCTACGGGGATTACAAAAACAAAAGTAAATGATAGATCTGGAGGGGTTGCAATAGCAAATAGAACACCCAGCTTTACCTACCATGGAGTAGATTATGATGAGATTACGTGGCATGGCACTGTTCTGGGTGAATTTGAAATAGACTGCCATTTTAAGCTAGTAGGGCCTCGAATTATTCATACCACTACCATAAAAAACACATCTTCTGATAAATACACTAATGTTTATTTTGTAAGAGGATTGGATCCTGACCAGGAAAATGGTGGGCTGCCACCCGATGCAACACCGGGATGTCATGCTACTACAAATACCTATAATGTGATTCAGTCGCAAGCCGATGGTACTCCAGGTAGAGTCTCATGGGTAACGGCAAATGGTTTTTGTGCACCTTCGTCTATTTCTTTGTACTCTGAAGATCCGAATTCAAGAGTCGGAATCTCCTCTTCTTGGAAAGACTTCTTAAATAATCCTTCTCTTGCATGGGGGCCTAGTTCAGGTAGTTATTATACACAGGAAGAAGAGTACTCTAGAACAGAGGGTCAAGACTGGGCTATAGAGCTAGCCTTACTGGTGGGAGACTTAGAGCCAGGAGAATCTAAAACAGTTGTACATGAAATACGCTTAGATCAACCTCCTGTTGTTAAATTCTCTACAGAGGGTTTAGATTCATATAATACTCTTACAAAGAAAGAAGGAGAGACGTTTACCTATACTATACTGCGTCAGTACCAGCTAGAGGAGACTATAACGGTAGAGGTTACGCTATCGAGTGTTACCGGTGCCTCTGCTGCAGATTTTGTTAGCGTTGATGCCTTACCCAAGGTATATACTGTAGTCTTTGGGCCCAACGAAACAGAAAAAACGATTTCGGTTACCGCTGCTTATGATGGCGTTACCGATGATAACGAGAAGTTTCAGCTACAAATTAGCTCTGTTACATCTGGTGTTGGAGGGATGGCAACATCTCCCAATACTGTTTATGGTATAATACAAGACGTTCCCTTACCGGTAGCAACAGTAAGCGGATGTACCAGCGTAAACGAAGGCAGCAGCTGTACGCTAACCGTAAGCCTGAGCAAATCTCCTATTGCAGATGTAGGACCAGCAGTAATTAACCTCACTTTCCCGGGAACGGGAGCTGGCATAGCCACTTTCGGAACGGACTATACCATTACTCCGGGAACAAACATTACCCTCGTCAGCGGTAGCACCTATAAAATAACAATACCCGTTGGGCAAACAACGGCCACGTTCCAGCTCAACGCATTAACCGATAACGTTTACGAGCCGGGTAACGAAACCGTAACCCCCACGTTAACTCCCGTAAGCGGAGCTGTTAGCACAAGCCCTACTACTACTGTTACCATTGTAGATCTGACCACCAAGCCTGTGCTGACCATTAACGCACTCAACACCGTACAGGCCAACGAAGGCAGCCCGCTAACCTATATCGTAACTATGACCGGCTCTACCTGCTCTCAAAACGTAACGGTACAGTATGCCACATCAAACGTAACGGCAACAGCCGGCTTAGATTACACCGCAGCATCAGGAACGCTAACCTTTGCCCCGGGCGAAACAAGCAAAACGTTTACGGTAGCTACTGCCACAGATAAGCTGCTGGAAGGCGATGAGACCGTAATCGTAACATTGAGTAGTGCCGTAAATGCCACCCTGCAAGGAGGAGGTACCACCCTGCAAACCAACGGAACCATAAAAGACCGAACAGACGGTGAGCTTATGGTCGTAAAGCAAACACCTACTACGGGAGATGCCTCAGAACCCTCAACACATGGTTCATTCCGGATTAAGTTTGTAGATGCCGCCGTAACAACTTCGCCAAGCCGCACCGTAAAAGTATCGTACACCATAACCGGCACGGCCGTATCGCCAGGCGACTACACCATAACTCCGGCCTCCCCGGTAACCATACCAGTAAGCTCCAGCTTCGTTGATTTGCCGGTATCGGTGGTAAATAACTATGTTGTGCAAGGCGTTCGCGACGTAAAAATAACAATCCATACCCCCATCTTAGAGTAGGGTAGGAGCTTCACCTGAGCGAAGGAGCGACCACACCAATAAGGTGGTCGCTCCTTTTTTATAGAGAATGGTTATTAGTTATATAGTCAAACCGAAATAAAATGTCATAAATAATATGGATTAAATAATTAATGATCAGCATAATACATGGATTGTATCATGACAGATAATTTAGGTTTAACTATAGTAATAAGATTTAATAACAATAATAAAAAAGGGGAGTTGTCAAATAGTATAGATGTACTTGGGCATGTATGCTTTAAATCATATTCTTACAAATCTATATCTATACTTTTTTAGCAATTCCTAAATGAGATTAAACCTCATCGGCGGAGATGAGTCCGTTGAGAATGGCATAAACAGTAAGTCCTGATACGGTTTTAATGTTGAGCTTAGCTGTTATGTTTTTACGGTGGGTAAGCACGGTATTAAGGCTTATGTTGAGCTTATCTGCAATGGTCTTGTTCATTTCGCCCTTTGCAATAAGGGTTAAAACTTCCTGTTCTCGCTCGCTTAGCGCAGCCTTGCTATTCTGAGCTTTTTGTTGATGCAGCTTTTCTTCAAGCAGGTTGTTTAGTAAATCAAGCAGTTCTGTTTGTTCTAATGCTGTTTTAAGAATAGGTATGCTATCTGATGTGTTAACAGAGCTGCCGGAAATAATGATTAGCTTATTACGTATGGTGCTCAGCTTATCAATAAAAGCAACGAGAATCTCAGATTGTACAAAAAGTAGATCGCAGCTTAACGAGTGATACTCTAAAGAAGCAGGTTCGCTTATTAGCTCTACATTTGTTGACGAAAAATATTCTTCGAGCATCGCTTTTAAGCCGTATGCCTGAAGAAAATCTGAAGATGCAATTATAATGTGTTTATCTTGTAACAAGCTATGTTGATTTTATTGTCTTTTCAAGCTCTTCTACCATTGGTATTAGAATCTTATTTTCTAAACGTGTATGGTCTTTTAAATCATTTTCTAAGCGCGAAAGCTCAAATATAACGGTATTACACAATGATTGATTGTAGTTGCCCGAAAAATATTTAATAAGAATGTTTTTTAGATCGAACAGCTTCTCATCAACGTTGTCATGTTCTCTCTCAAATACTTTGATAGAATATTCTTTCGACCACTCTTTGTAAATTTCTTTTGAGTTAGGCTCGTTTTTTAGCTCCAAGAGCCTTTCGATATATGGAAACGTTTCTCCATCTTCGCGTGCCAAATGAGCAAGTAATTCTTGCTTGTAATCAGAGAAAAATTTGCCTATAAGTGTAAGAACTTTGCTGTCTTTGTTGGTTATGCTTTTTATTAGTAAGCTTAAATGGTTTTCGATAATAGGTAGCTGTACTTCGCGGTAGTAGATATGTGTTCTACGTAGGTAATCTACCCATTGAACTATTGAAAAAGATTTCAGCTTACTTTCAGAGAAATAGCTTTCAAAATTAAATGTATTAAGGATTGTAGCCAAAAAGTCGGCATCAATATTATGCTCCTTACACACCGTTTCAACATCCTTATCTCCAAACCCCAAACGTATTCCAAACCGATTGATTAATGGAATAAGTAAAGCATTGCTACATATGGCATCGGCAAGTTTTGTTTTTGTTGTTATTAGCTTCATATTACTGTGTATTTCGTAAAGCAAAGGTATAAATGCTTTTACAGCGCTGCACTAGCTATTTATAGTGATTTTTTGTGCTTTGTTCCGGCTCTTTTTATTGCTCTTGATATCTCTCCAATCCATAGTACCATTGATGTTGAACCAATAATTAGCATCCAATCTCTAAACGAAATCGGAACGGTACGGAATACATCGCCTCCAAACCTCACAATAATAATCTGACCGATTAGTATAGCACTTGCAGATATAAGAAATCCCGGACTATTCTTAAGGTTGTTGAAAGCCGATTTACCACTGTTGAACGCTTTGGCATTAAACATATTCCAAAATTGCAGCATTACAAATATGGTAAAGAATACAGATAGCTCATAATCTGTAATTACTCCACCGGTATGTGTATAGTAAAAAATCAGAGCGAGTAGTAACACAACAAAGCTTATGCCCACAAACAAAATGTTTTTACGCATGGCAGACGAAATAATGAAGTCGTTATTTCGTCGAGGTTTATCGTTCATTACATTTTGGTTGGGCGGCAAAGATGCTAACGCTGCTGCAGCAAAGGTGTCCATTATAAGGTTAACCCATAGCATTTGTGTAACGGTTAGCGGCAACTCTTGACCAAAAATAGAACCAAAGAAAACAAGTATTAATGCAGCAACGTTTATGATAAGCTGAAATAGAATAAACCGTTGTATGTTTTGGTATAGCGAGCGTCCCCACATAACAGCGGTAGCAATGCTATTAAAAGAATCGTCTAGAAGCGTAATATCGCTGGCTTCTTTTGCAACAGATGTACCCGAACCCATTGAAAGCCCTACTTGCGCATAGTTGAGAGCTGGTGCATCGTTTGTTCCGTCGCCGGTTACAGCAACAACTTCGCCTTTTTGTTGTAGTAGCTGAACCAGCCGTTGCTTATCTGTTGGTCGTGCGCGACACATTATCTTCAAGTCTTGTACACGTTTTAATGCCTCTTCATTCGATAGTGCTTCAAAGTCTATACCTGTAATCAAGTTATAATCTTTTTTGTCATCCTCATACCATATACCTATTTGCCTCCCTATTTCCATGGCAGTAGCAGGGGTATCGCCTGTAACGATTTTTACGTCTATACCTGCATCTAAACAGCGATTTACAGCAGGAGGTACATCTTTTCTTATCGGGTCTGAAATAGCAGTAACACCTAGCAACGTAAGCCCCGATTTTACCAGCTTATCAATGCTTCTATTATCGTCGTTTTCAATATAGCAAAATGCAAAGCCAAGTGTACGCATTGCCTTATTTTGATATTGCAATAACAGATGCTCAACTTCTTTCTTCTTTTCTTCTATCGGCTTTATTCCTTGCTCGGTAAGCACATCGCTGCACTTGTTGAGAACTATCTCCGGTGCGCCTTTCAGATAAAGTACTTTTCTATTCAAAAGAGGAGATTGCACCAAGGTTGCCATAAACTTTCTTTCGGTCGAAAAAGTGAGCTGTTCAATAACTTCTGCATTTTCTCTCAGGTTCAGATAATCTATGCTGACATCATTTAGCCAAAGAAGTAGCGCTGCTTCGGTTGGGTTACCTAAAGTCTTAATTTTATTAGGGTCTGAAAGGTCTAAAAAAGCAGTAGAGTTTACAGAGATACCCTCGGTAATCAGCTTGCTTACTTCATTGTTTACTAATGTTTGATCGTTCAGCCCATAAAAGCAAGTTTCGTAAACCTGCATTTGGTTTTGAGTAAGCGTTCCGGTTTTGTCTGTACAGATAACGGTTGCAGCTCCCATCGTTTCGCATGCATGCATTTTGCGAACGAGATTATTGGTCTGTAACATGCGGCGCATGCTCATGGCAAGACTTAAGGTAACGCTCATTGGTAAACCTTCGGGAACGGCAACAACAATTAGCGTTACAGCAACCATAAAGTATTGTAAGATATCGCCGGCTGCGTCAAGCGACATCCACGAACCAGTGTCAAGCGGATTAATACCGATAAAAAAGCCAATAATAAGTAGGAATGCCAATGTCGTTAGCCCTGTCAGGAGCCATCTTAACCAGCTACCATTCTCAATAGCTTGCGGGAGTTTGGAATTCTTGCAACCAAGCAGCATTTTTGCATCATAGATAATAGGCATCCATATTTTTGCAAAAGCAACAAGCGCAGAAGTAAAAACAATGGTTAAGAAGCCCAATTGTTGCCAAGTATAGACAGCAGTTCCGTTGAATATATCTTTAAAAAATAAGGCTAAGAAAGTAAGTAAAGCAACAGCAAAACCAACAACACCAATAAATTTAGCGAGCTTGTCCAGCTGTTTATTTAGCGGCGTTTCTTCCTCACTTTCGGCAGTAGCTTCTTGGGCAACCTTACCAAATTCGGTTGCATCGCCCACCAGTCTTACTTCCATAACACCATGTCCATCAACAACAGTTGTCCCGCGCATTACCATGTTAGAGGGATAGGTAGCATCTAGCTTAAAGTTTTTATGATTGGTAGTTTTGCTTATAACTGGTTCTCCCGTTAGGCTTGATTCATTTACCTGTAGTGATATTGCCTCTAATAGTTCTCCATCAGCAGGAATCTCTTCGCCTGTTTCCAGTATAATAATATCCCCAACAACAACATCACGCTTAGGAATTTCAGAAATATTACCGTTGCGGATAACCTTAACCGGAGTATCATCATTTACGGTATTAAGGATATCAAACTTTTTGTTGGCGTCATATTCAAACCAAAATCCTACGCTGGTTGCTAGGAGTATAGCGCAAAAAATACCAATAGTTTCGGCATAATGGCCGTTGGTAAACGATATACCAAGTGATAGTACTGCGGCAATTAATAGTATGCGAATTATGGGGTCGTTAAACTTCTCGAGAAATAGCTTCCAAATAGGTTCTCTTTTTGGTGGGGTAAGAACGTTTTCGCCGTGCTTGCCACGGCTTTCAATAACCTGCTGGTCGGTAAGACCTGTGTAATGCTTCTTATGATCCATTTATTGTATTGATGAGTATATTAGTAGGGGGTGTATGGTTTTACAAAAATAGATAAAAAATGTAAGTCAGTATTATGTTTACAAACAAATAACATAGGGTAAAAGTTTTATCTTTACAGCTAAAGATGATTTATGCGCCAGGCAAGTTTCGATATTATTGGTAGAGTGCCATTTATACGCTTTGCTATTCCGTTGTTGGTCGGAATTGCTTTTGCCGAATTTGGCTTTCATCCTCCATTCAATGCCTTTTGGTTGGCGATTCCTAGCGCACTTATATACTTGTTATTAAGCTGGCGTAAAAAAGGACTACAATATTCTTTTCGTTGGTTGTGGGGTGTAGTAGCCTTTCTTTTTCTCTTTTTTAGCGGAACAGCATTGTGGCAGCAACAAAAAAGGGAGAGCGAACTCCCTTTAGAATACCCCGTATTGCTTGATGCTGTGATTATTGAACATCCTGTGCAAAAACCAAAAACGCTACAGCTGCAGCTAAAAGTTAATGCATATAAGCAGGATGGTAGTTGGGTTAAGGCTAATGAGAAGGTAGCAGTGTACCTTCAATCCGATAGCACTCAGCAAGTTTTGCATGCCGGACAGCGCGTTATTATTTCTGCAAAGCTCCAGCCTATAAAAGTTCCAATGAATCCGGAGGAGTTTGACTATCGCAGCTATATGCAACGAAGAGGATTCTATGCAACGGCATTTGTTAGAACGAATAGCTACGAGGTAATAGAAGAAAATGCTTTGCCGTTTTATAAGGCTGTTCCATTGCAGTTACAGCAGGGGTTGCTTAATATCTTTAAACAGGTAAACATTACAAAACAGGAGCTGGCCGTGCTTATGGCACTAACCATAGGCGATAAGCAGCTATTAGATAACGACCTAAAGCAAGCCTATTCGTCGGCGGGGGTTATTCATATACTTGCTGTATCGGGTTTACATGTAGGTTTGCTATATGTGGCGTTAACTTATATGCTGTTTTTCTTGAGAGGAAAACGTTATAAAATTGTCCTCAAAACACTAATCGTTTTGTTGTGTTTATGGTTGTATGCTGCCATTGCCAATTTTTCTCCATCGGTAATGCGAGCAACAATAATGTTCAGCTTCGTACTATTTGCACAGCTGTCGGGTAGGCGAGCATCAACGCTTAACGCTGTTTTTGCATCGGCTTTCTTTATCTGTCTATTCAAACCGTTAAGCTTATTCGAGGTGGGTTTTCAGCTATCCTATCTTGCCGTATTGGGTATTCTGGCATTTTATCCTAAGTTAAGCAAGCTGATATCACTAAAGAATCCACTACTTAAAGGTGCTTGGAATATTTGTTGTGTGTCCTTTGCAGCGCAGCTGGCAGTACTACCCTTATCAGTTTTTTACTTTCATCAGATACCCGTTTACTTTTTATTGGCAAATATTCTAGTTCTTCCGCTGGTCACTATCGCAACATATCTTATTATGCTGCTTTTGCTAGTCTCGTTTATTCCTTTATTATCAGCTATTGTAGGGTATATACTTAGTATTTGCATTTGGACAATCAACTATGTTGTAACGGCGGTACAGCAGCTACCTTATTCAGTATGGGATGGAATCTACCTTAGCCCGGTGCAGTTGTGCCTATGCTTGTTTGCCCTGCTATGCCTGATGTTGTTAGTGACTTTCAGAAAAAGGATGTTGTTTTTCGGTGTGGCTACATGCGTTATTTTAGCGCTACTACTTGGTCTAATTCACAATATCGAGACTGGAAAGCAAAGACAGCTGGTTATTTTTAATACGAGCAACGCATCATTTATTGCGTTTGTAGAGGGACATCAGGCTACTTGTATTAGAGACGATAGAAACATAAACCAATCGTTCAGCTATAATACCAATGGCTATTTTATTAAGCAGGGAATCAGTAAGAATAACATTCAAACTGTTGCACATAGCGAGTTAAACTCGCTTCCTTTTACCGGAGACTTACACTACTATAAAAATTTTTTCTGGTTTTCCGGACAAAGCATAAAGTTGCTAAACTCTTTAGATACAGTTTGTCCTAACGAACCTTTTTCGGTTGATATTTTAATTGTTACAAATGCGTTTAAATATAATATTAAAGAAGTACTTAACCATTATGCACCGGCTTTAGCCATTATAGATTCTTCGGTCAGTAGTCGGAAAATGAAAGAGTGGGTAACCTTGTTGGATGCGGCTAAAATACCCTATTATAATGCGAGAGAAAAAGGAGCATTTGTTTTGGGTTTTCGTTAGGACAAGTCAATGATATAGCTAAACAAAAAATCTATTACCTTTGTTATTGTTTTCCAAACAGCTATAAGTATGAAAGTTATTATTGCAGGGGCAGGAGAGGTAGGCCTTCATTTGGCTAAGCTAATGGCTTTAGATCAGCATAATGTTACGCTGATTGATGCCAACGAAGAACGCTATAAGATGGCCAGTACAATTGGCGATATTGTTGCAATTGAGGCTTCTTCAACCTCCATCTCCGCACTGAAAGAAGTAGATATTAAAAAGGCGGATTTGTTTATTGCCGTTAACCCTGCGGAAGATCAGGATATGAATATTACCAGCGCTTTGATAGCAAAGAAGTTGGGTGCCAAAAAAGTTATTGCTCGTATTAATAACAATGAATATCTGCTTCCAAATAATATTGAAATGTTTTTGGATTCCGGTATCGATTATCTTTTCTATCCTGAGCAAATTGCTGCTAGAGAAATTATCAAGCTATTGGGGCAAACCAGCTCTACCGAGTATGTGGATTTTTCGGGAGGTAAGCTATTGTTGACTGTTTTGAAATTAGGAGAAGGCGCACCTATCATTGGTAAGCCTGTTAATAATGTGGTTAAAGAGCAGTCGAATCCTCAGCATCGTACGATTGCAATATCGCGAGAAAATAAAACTATTATACCGAAAGACGGAGAAGTGTACGCGGAGAATGATATGGTGTATATTTTGGCCATTAACACTGCTGTACAGAAAGTGCTTGAGTTTAGCGGAAAAACGAATATCAGGGTTAGAGACCTTATGATACTTGGCGGTGGTAAAATAGGAATGATGGTTGCTAAAGCTCTCGAAGGACATACCAATATTAAGCTGATAGAAAATAATCGGGAAAGATGTGAAGTGCTGACAGATGTACTTGAACAAACGCTTATACTTAGTGGTGACGGGCGCAGTACCGATTTACTAATGGAAGAAGAGGTGGGCAATATGGATGCTTTTGTTGCCGTAACCGGTAGTTCAGAGGCCAATATTCTTGCGTGTATGGCTGCAAAGCAGATGGGTGCTAAGAAAACCATTGCCGAAATTGAGAATATCGACTATATAAAGTTTGCTGAGCATATGGGAGTTGATACGGTAATCAATAAGAAGCTTATTACGGCAAGTGCCATATATCGCTTTACTATGAATACCGATGTACAGGCGATAAAATATCTGACAGGGTCGAATGCGGAGGTATTAGAGTTTGTTGTAAAGCCCGGTAGTCCTTCAACAAAAGGGAAAATTGCGGATATTGGTTTTCCCGAAGATGCTGTTATTGGTGGTATTGTTCGCGGAGATCAATCGTTTATAGCAACCGGTAATATTGAAATTAAGCCTTATGATAGGGTGGTAGTGTTTTCCCTTCCATCGGTAATTAATAAGATAGGAAATTTCTTTACCTAGAGTATTTCTATAATGAAGTTTAAGCTGGTTATTTTTGATTTGGATGGGACTCTAGTTGACTCATTAGAGGATATTGGAGACTCAATGAATCGTGTGTTATCGGGGAGGTGCTATTCTATACACTCATATAGCGAGTATTGCTTTTTTGTTGGAAATGGTATAAGAAATCTTGTTCTGCAAAGCCTTCCTGAATCAGCTCGTGACGAACATGAAATTGATAGCTGTTTTGCTGAAATGGTTGCCGATTATGGACAGAACTACATTAATAAAACACACTTGTACAACGGCATACCCTTGCTGCTAGATAAGCTTACAGAAAGAGGTGTAAAGATGGTTATACTATCAAATAAAGCAGATTCTATCACTCAAAAGGTGTATGCTAAATTACTGTCGAGTTGGCCTTTTGAAGTAGTTATGGGAGCAAGTGATGTGTTTCCACGCAAACCCGATCCGTCTTCGGCTTTACACATTGCAGAAGCGGTAGGCGTTTCATCCGATTCGGTACTTTATCTTGGAGATAGCGATGTAGATATGCGTACGGCTTGTGCTGCTAAGTTTTCAGCAGTTGGTGCTGTGTGGGGGTTCCGTTCAAAGCAAGAGTTGATAGAGGCTGGAGCAATGTGTACTATCGATAAACCAATAGAGCTGATATCTCTGCTTGATTAAACATTCTGTTTAAGCTGTGAAAGCCAAAATTCATAAAACAAATGCCAGCCGCCTTTTAGATAAGGCTGATATTCCGTATGATCTGATTCCGTATGAGGTAGATGAATCGGATTTAAGTGCGGTACATGTTGCAGAGCAGCTGAGAGAAGATGTTGAACAGGTATTTAAAACCTTAATTCTTTGGGGCGATAAAAGCGGGTATTTTGTCTGTATTATCCCCGGCGATAAAGATGTTGATCTGAAGCTGGCTGCAAAAGTTTCCGGCAATAAAAAAATTGAAATGATTCCTATGAAAGACCTGCTATCTGTTACAGGTTATATTCGTGGCGGATGTTCGCCCATAGGGATGAAGAAAAAGTATCCTACCTTTATCCATACCACCAGCATGGATTATGATGTAATATATATTAGCGCAGGTGTGAGAGGCATGCAAATAAAGCTTGCTCCTGCTGGTCTTATCAAATATATTGATGCTAAAATAGTGGGTATTGTTGCCTGAGTGTCTATCTATTTTTATTCTACGGGCATAGTTTCCTTTTAATGTATAAGTCGTATTTTATAGTAGCGTTACTATCTAAAAGGTAAAACATGCTATATAATACGTTTTATAAAGTATCAACTGAAATAAAGAAGCGTACATTTGCCGAATGGCAGCAGTAATTTTATCATAACATAAAGTTACTGTTGTTATTATTTTTTAGTTTAACCTGTAAATATCAAATTGAATTATGAATATTCTTGATCGACCACTTTCTGGAAAAACTCGCCACGAGCATGATTTGTTAGGGGATAGAGAAGTTCCTGTTGAATATTATTTTGGCGTACAAACTCTTAGAGGAGTTGAAAATTTTAAGACTAGCGGCATAAGGATTAACCACTATCCCGAAATGATAAATGCCATTGCTATGGTAAAAGAAGCTGCTGCTATTGCTAACTGCGAGTTAGGCTACATGGATACTCAAAAGAGAGATGCTATAGTAGAGGCGTGTAGAGAAATCTATAAGGATGGCAAGCTTCACGATCATTTTGTGGTTGACGTTATACAAGG
>JAVBOE010000114.1:0-9711 GCA_031550925.1 Bacteroidales bacterium
ATCACGATTAACCACTAACGATTAACGAGCAAATGATTTATCCCGATAGCTTTGAGCAAAAAGTAGGTTTCGATAAAATCCGCCGAATGGTGGAAGAAAAGTGTGTAACCAAGCTAGCTAAAGAAAAGCTGGCCGACACACAATTTTCGTCTGCTTTCGATGTTGTTTCGCTACGCCTTGAGCTAACAGACGAAATGCGTACCGTGTTAATGATGGAAGACAGCTTCCCTGATAACACCTACGTTGATGTAGTCGATTTTCTTAAAAAAATACGTGTCGAAGGTACATTCTTAGATGCTGTAGAGCTGTTGGCGCTCTCTAAAGCCCTCACCGCCGCGCGCGAGCTAAGCAACTTCTTTAATAAGCGCGAGGATGAAAAGTATCCACATCTTCGCCAGCTATCTTCTACAGTAGCTGTATTTCCGGCAGTTATAGCCAAGCTAGATTCTGTAGTAAACAAGTTTGGAAAAGTAAAAGATAACGCCTCGCCCGAGCTGGCACAGGTACGCCGAAGCATATCCGAAAAACAGCAGCAAGCCACCAAGCGTATGCATGCCATACTTCGCAGCGCTCAACAGGATGGTATTGCCGACGAAGATGCCGGAATTTCTATTCGAGACGGGCGTATGGTAATTCCCGTAAACGCATACAGCAAACGCAAGCTAAAGGGCTTTGTACACGATGAATCGGCAACGGGTAAAACCGTTTATATTGAACCGATTGAGGTGGTTGAGCTGAACAACGAAATAAAAGAGCTGGAGTATGCCGAGCGGCGCGAAGTGGTTAAGGTGCTTGTGGCTACCGCCGATTTCCTCCGCCCCTACCTCGATGAAATGCTAGCCACAGGCGACTATATTGGCGAGATGGATTTTATACGGGCCAAGGCATTATTCAGCATGAACATAGAAGCAGTAAAGCCTATTCTATACAACGAGCAATCGATGCACGTTATTAATGCGCGCCATCCGATACTGATGCAAAGCCTGAAGAAAGAGGGCAAAGAAGTTGTCCCGCTTACGCTTGAGCTGACCAAGCAAAAACACATACTGCTAATATCGGGACCAAATGCAGGCGGAAAATCGGTTTGTCTAAAAACTGTCGGACTGCTGCAAGACATGCTGCAATGCGGTTTGTTGATACCCGCATCAGAGAATTCGGAGATGGGACTATTCAGCGATATCTTCATTGATATTGGCGACGAGCAGTCGATTGAGAACGACCTCAGCACCTACAGCTCGCACCTGCTGAACATGAAAAACTTTCTACGCTACGCCACAGATAAATCGCTGGTGCTGATTGACGAATTCGGTACAGGAACCGAGCCTTCCATTGGCGGTGCCATTGCGGAAGCAGTACTTGCCAAGCTGACCGAGCGCAATACATTTGGCGTAATTACTACACACTACACTAATCTGAAATATTTTGCAGCATCGGCACCGGGTATTGTCAATGGAGCTATGCTGTTTGATACGCAACGCATACAGCCATTGTTTAAGCTGGAGATAGGCGTTCCGGGCAGCTCATTCGCATTCGAAATTGCCCGTAAAATAGGTTTGCCCGAAGATATACTTTCGTATGCTTCGGAAAAAATGGGCGACAAGCAGGTAAATATTGAAAAAAACCTGCGCGATATTGCACGCGACCGCCGCTATTGGGAAGAGAAGCGACAACGTATTCGCATTACCGATAAACGGCTTGAAGAGGTTACCGCAAAATACGAAGCCGAGCTAAAAGAGCTGAAAGAGCAACGCAAAGCCATTATCAATAAAGCAAAAGAAGAGGCTGCCAACCTGCTTGCCGATACCAACCGACAGATAGAAAACACCATTCGTGAAATACGTGAAACGCAAGCAGAGAAAGAACGTACAAAAGAAAACCGTGCCAAGCTGGAGCAGCTGAAAGAATCGCTGCAAGCCGATGTTGATGATACGAACAACGAAAAAATTGATCGCAAAATTCAGCAGCTAAAAGAACGCCAAGAGAAGCGCGAGCAACGCAAATCACGAACAGACGATAGCCAGAAAAACGAGGAGCAAGATGTTGCTACGCTTAAGCTTGAAGCCGGTGCTAAAGTTCGCATAAAAGGTCAGGACTCCGTAGGCGAGCTGATAAAGCTAAACGGAAACAACGCGCTGGTTGCTATAGGCAGCATCATTACCAACATTAAAGCAGACAGGCTGGAAGTGATTAGCAACAACGAGTACAGACAAACAACACGCAATATCGCCACTCCTACACATAACGTAAACAGCTTTAACCTGTCGCAACGCAAGCTGAACTTTAAAAGCACGATTGATGTTCGTGGCATGCGCGTAGAAGAAGTGCTACCAACCATTACAGAGTTTATTGACGAAGCGTTGATGGTTGGTACAAGCGAAGTTCGCATACTACATGGTAAAGGAAACGGCATACTAAAAGAAACTATCCGCAACCTGCTGAAAACATTCGGAGGGGTTAAATCCTTTAAGGACGAACGGGTTGAACAAGGCGGCTCTGGAATTACGATAGTAGAACTGGAGTAAACAATGTGCTAATTCGATAATTCGATAATATGAGAATGGAGAAATTCCATAATTTCATTTTCACATTCTCGAATTAGCACATTAACTCATTGTCTGTATTTGCTATCCTCATCATAGAACATGCCGAGATAGCTGTTGTAGCGAGATTCTGAGATTAAACCCTCTTCAACCGCTTTCTTCACCGCGCATCCGGGCTCGTCGGTATGGGTACACATGTTGAACTTGCAATTTGTGCTATACTTAAATATTTCGGGGAAAAAATGAGAAATTTCTTCCTTCCCAATATCATCAATCAATCCAAAACTTTTTAACCCGGGTGTATCTATAATAAATCCGCTGTTGGGCAGCTCTACCATTTCGTAGAAAGTGGTGGTATGAGTGCCTTTTAAATGATACTCCGATATTTCTCCTGTACGTAACTTTAACGAGGGCTCTATAGCATTTATTAGTGACGATTTTCCTACTCCAGAATTCCCTGCAAACACAGATACTTTTCCGCTTAGCTGTCCTCGAAGTGTATCTATATTATCACCTCTAAGTGCCGATATTCGCATGGTTTCGTAGCCTGCGTTATGGTATATCTCTTCAAAATCGGTAAGCATATCTGCCAGCTCTTCTTCGTACAAATCTACCTTATTGATAAGAATAGTAACAGGTATATGATATGCCTCTGCGCTTACCAAAAAACGGTCAACAAAACCCGGCTTAGTATCGGGAAACGCAAGGCTTATTACAAGGTAAGCTCTATCAACGTTAGCAGCCACGATATGTGCCTGCCGCGACAGGTTAGACGAACGACGAATAAGGTAGTTTTTGCGGTCGCACACATCAAGAATTACACCGGTGGTATTGTCGGCAACCTCAACCGTAACCCTATCGCCAACTGCAATGGGATTAGTAGTCTTCAGGTCTTTTAGCCGCAGCTTACCACGTACAACTGTTTCTATATAGCTGCCATCGCTATCTAGCCGCACCCGATAGTGGCTACCTGTATGCTTGGTGACTAAACCTGTTTGTTGTTCGTTCATACTGCAAAGATAGGTAGTAATGCGAGAATATGCTAATGCGTTAATGTAGGATTTGTGTATTGCGATATGCGATGTGTGAATAGATAAAACCTCCCGATGCTCACCCCCTCCCTAACCCTCCCCCGAAGGGTGAGGGAATCTCCCTCCCTTTGGGAGGGCTGGGGTGGGTGCTATTGGTTAGTTTCGTCTATCCTTGTGACAACAAAGGCTTGAAGTTCAGGGAAAAATTCGTGGAAATTCTTGTTAAACCACTCATAGTTTTCTTTAAGTAGCTCTATCGCTTCCTGACTTTTGCGTGGTAACGATGTGTAATTTTCCATAATCTCTAAAGAGTGCTGTAACCCTTGAATGGTAGCATATACACACAACCGGTTACTGGCAATAAGATGCGGAAGGAAACCTTTTACTTGAGAAGGTAGTATGCGATAATGCCACAGCATACTTCTATAAAATCTGCGAGCAAAGCGTTTTAGCGGAATAGGCGAAAACTGTTGCCACTGCGATGCTAAAAAGTGATCGTAGAACATATCTACAAATATACCGGAATACAGCCGAAATGCTGGTTGTAGCAGCTGCTTTGCTTCTATAACTTTAGGGTGCTTATCGGTAAAATCGTCGATGGCTCGATGCAGCAATATGCCCTGTGATATGCGGGGAGAGTACTTTGTATAGGCTGATCCTTTTACGTAATCGCCAATAAAATTGCCAACCTGAAGCTGCTTATCGTTACCCGAAAGAAATACGTGTGCCAGGAAATTCATTTACAATCGTTTCTTCAGCTCTTCTCCTTCCTTCTCAAAACCCGGTTTGCCAAGCAATGCAAACATATTTTGCTTGTATGCCTCCACCCCAGGTTGATCGAAAGGATTAACGCCCAATAAATAACCGCTAACGCCGCAAGCCTTTTCAAAAAAGTATATCAGCTGCCCTAAGCTGTATTCATCCAACGTTGGTATTTCGATATGGATATTAGGCACTCCGCCATCAACATGCGCTAAAATAGTACCTAACTCCGCCATTCTATTTATCTCATCAAGACTACGCCCCTCTAGGTAGTCAAGGCCATCGCTATCGTCATCAGAGAACGGGATTTTTGCTGTTTTATTACCGCCATCAACACTGATTACGGTCTCGAACAACATACGCTCGCCGTCTTGTACATACTGCCCTAATGAGTGCAAATCAGTAGTAAAATCAACAGATGCGGGAAATATACCTTTACCATCCTTTCCTTCGCTTTCGCCAAATAGCTGTTTCCACCACTCTGCAAGAAAATGCAGCTTAGGGTTGAAGTTAGTAAGTATCTCTACCTTCTTTCCCTTTTGGTACAACAGGTTTCGGACAATGGCATAGGTTACAACCGGATTATTGGAAGGATCTATTTCCATGCCGGTTATCAGCTCCATATCATATACGCCATTTACTATTCTATCTATATCAAAGCCTGCAACAGCAATGGGTAGAAGACCAACAGGTGTTAGAACGTAAAAGCGACCGCCGACATCATCGGGAATCACAAATGTTTTATAACCTTCTTCGTCTGCCATCTTCTTTAACGCACCACGACTAGCATCTGTAATGGCTACAATACGTTTCTTAGCTTCTTCTTTACCATGCTGCTGCTCAATATACTTTTTGATAAAACGTAATGCTATAGCAGGTTCTGTAGTAGTGCCGGATTTAGAAATAGCAATACAAGCAATAGAATACCCCTTAAGAACTTCTAACAAGTCGGCTGTATAATCTTCGCTTATATTTTGCCCCATAAACAGAATGCGAGGATTATTGCCGGGCATATTAAGGCTGAAGCTGTGCGATAACGCTTCGATAACAGCTTTTGCTCCAAGATACGACCCGCCTATACCAACCACTATTACTGTGTCGGCCAGCTTAGCAAGTTCGCGCGCCGATTGCTTTATTTCGTTTATCAATGCTGTATCAAACAGAGACGATAGGTTAAGCCAGCCAAGAAAGTCATTTCCCTTACCTGTTTTTTGGTAGAGTGCTTTAAGGCATTCGGCTGCCTTCGGCTCTAACGCTGTAATCTCATTGGGTTGAATAGTAGGTTGGGTTCGAGCAATAGAAAGTTTCATATTCATTATAATTTGTTGATGCAAACAGTTTTACAAATATAGCAATGCTCAAAAGCCGTTTAAATTTGATAAATGTACATTTACTAATAGTGCTTTACGTTAGTATCGGCTGTTAACAAGAGTTTTCTCTCCCTACTTTTTCCTTGATGAAAAAGTAAGCAAAAAATCAAGACCACCCGACGCTCACCCCCTCCCTAACTCTCCCCCGAAGGAGGAGGGAACTCCCTCCCTTGGGGAGGGTTGGGGTGGGTGGCCATGCATTAATAAGCTGTATGCAGGTTTTTTCTTGCTGGAACTTGATAGCCAATATAGTATCTAATATAATTTGTGAATAAAATTTAAACAGTTTTTCTAGTTTTTAAAGATACAAAAAATATCTTAGCTCTTTCCGGCCTTAACCTACAAATATTAATTCAGAGCTGTACCTTGGTTAAACAATAAAGCCGACCGAGAAAACCCCAGCCGACTTTATGTTAACTACCTATAATAAGCTTATTCGCTCATTGTAACAGTAGAGCGCACTGTCATATCTGCATTCATACCCTGTATGGTTCCGGAGCCTGAAATATCTTGCTTTATAGTAGCTTCTTTAATCCATCCCGAAGAACGATGTGCGATAATGGTACCTTTTTGAGTTCCTTTAATTGTACCGGAAAATCCATCTACCTTTGCATTATTTATTTTAGATTCTACCTCTATAGTTAGCTCGTTATCTGTTACTTTTTTCAGCGTGTACTTATTTTCCATATCCAGCTGACCACTAACATTCATTTCCCACGAATCGCCAACTGCTACTGCATGATTCGGGTAGATGGCCATGTTTTTCATCTGCTCCATCATCTTCTCTTCGCTAAAGCTTTGCTCCATTATCGCTTTTGCTTGTGCAGCTTCGCTTGGCGAAAGACCCATTGAGCTGTACATATTCTCTGTCATCTCTTCAAAACCTGTCATAGACGTAACATTTCCATACTTTGTCATGGTCATTGTAAAGTTTGTCTCTGTCATTGCTTTTAGCATCTTAATAATCGGATCCTCCGAATCATTGTCAGAGCTATATGACATATTTCCATAAGGAGAGGTTATTTCCATCAATACTTTGGTAAAACGAGCATTCGCAGAAATAACTCCTGTTGTGTCAACGATATCATTATTCACATCCATGCTCATTAGGACACCCATGTCCATGCTCTGCCCCATAACCTTTGCAGTGGTTTTGGCATCCATTACCATTTTTTGGCTATATGTTTTTCCGGGCTCCAGCTTATAGCATAATTCGTACTTTTCGCCAGTTCCGCTACCTCCACCACATGCTACAAGTATGCTTGCTACAAGGCACATGGCAATAATGTTTAGTTTTTTCATGTTGTGCTTAGATTAATTTTATTTTTTGTTATTTTATTTTTTAAAAAGTTCGTCAGCATTTATACTTTTACGCTGCTCTTGTGTAGCCCGCTCCCACTCGTGAGATTTAAATCCGAACATCCCTGCAATAGCATTGGATGGGAATGTACGAACCGCATCATTGTAGTAGGTAATGCTTGATGCCAAATACCTACGACCAGCTGCAATCTGCTCCTCTACTTCATTCCAGCTGTATGTAAGATTTGTAAATTGGCTGTTAGCTTTTAGCTCGGGGTAGCTTTCTACCTGCACCATAAGCCGTTTTACTGCCGACGACAAATCGTTATCATGCTGATACTCCGTACTTGGCTTAGCGTTCTGCCCACTAACACGTAGCTGAATAATTTTATCCAACACATCGCGCTCGTAGCTGGTATATTCTTTTACCACAGTAACCAGATTAGGAATCAAGTCGCTACGTTTAATGAATAGTGCGTCAAGCGATGATTTTGCGTTCTCAATTTGGTTACGTCTTACGTTTAAACGATTGTACAAAGTTATCAGAATAATGATAAGCAATGCCAATACCGATAAGATAATAATAGTCGTTGCGTTCATATGCTTTGGTTTTAAGCTTTCCAGATTTTAAGGTTCAGCTTCAGCTCATCAATAATACCCAGCTGTTCAGCAAGGTCGTTATAGTAGCCAACTATACTTTCTCGCTTATTAACAGACGAAAGCATGCCTATTTCAAACCTGTCTTTGCCATTGTTATTGGCTATATAAATATTGTTGTTGGCAAATACAATATATACATTGCTACCCATGCGGGCTCTCAATGATTTCAGGCGTTCCATCATACTTGGAGTAAGAATAAAGCGCGCCTCTATCTGATCGGGACTGTAAACGGTAAACTGCTTATCGAAATCGGGATCCTCTAACCTTACCTTTTCACCCTCGTAGCTAAGGCAGTCCATACCTCCAAAGGTTTTTTTAGAATATACGAAAACTGGTTTCTTAAAGGTTTTATTAAACTCGGCAATAAAGAAGCTGCCAGCTAAAACGCTTTCTTCCGGATCTTCATTCTTGCCTACAAATGTTTTCTCGCGTGTTACATGCACATCGCTAAACTTAAAGGGCACACCGTCTTCTATACCTTGTACCATATCGCTACCCGACACTTTATACTTCTGCACTTGCAGTAAGCCGCTCTGCATAATCTCCGACAGCTTAACGTGATTAGCGGTTTGATACTTAAATGATGGGCCGAGGAACTCTACCATGCGGCGCACTACTTTATCCTTAAAATCGTAGGCAAATCCATGGCTTGAAACGGTAGATGGCGTTGTATTTCCCTTATTTTTCTTCACAAAATATGCGATAGAGAACCCTACTCCATATAGTGCTATGAAAACAAATGCAATAATTACCAGCGTATTTTCGCCCTCAAACCACGATGTTTCTCCCATAGAGCTATATATCATAAACCCTACAAAAGCCACGCATATCAAGGTTGATATAAGAAACATGCGCAGCGTGCTTTTGCGTTGCTTATTAACGGCCCCCAGCTCTGTAGAAAGTTCGGTATCTACAAAATTCAGAAATTCGTCTTGTGTTTTCATTTATTTCGAGTGGTTGTTATCGTACTTATGAATTTTCGGCAAGAATCTCTTTCACTTCTTCAATGTAACCTGCCGGAACGGGAACAAGAAATGCTTTTTTTGCGTTCTGAAATACTACATGCAAAGAGGTAACCGCACCGGTATTAAGATTTACAACCAGCAACGGAATCTTTAGCTTATACACTTTCGATTCTTCAACCTGCATGGTTTTAGCACCTTTCTCTAAGTGCTGTAAGAACTCTTCGATATGTTTCGGTCTTTTGTGAAGCTTAATAATTCCATATACAAAGTAACCAATAGTACCTAAGAATGCAACAGGGATAACAATTTTAAGATAAGCCGGATAGGCACTATTGTTTACACCATCTATCGAATCGTTTATTAAACCACCAACAGCATCGCCCACGTTGGCTCCGGTAGCAACAAATAAAAAGATAATAAGCCCTAAAATAAGTAAGGCGACAATACCAATAATGCCATACTGGATGTATGTTAGACGTAAATCTCTTTTATGCTCATAAAGCAAAATGTTTTTTAACTCCTCTCTTGTCATAAACAGCTTGGCAATGGTGAATATCCTAATTTATTAATTAAAAATACAAATTTAGATTAAATATATCGAATGGAAAGGATTAGCTATTCTGTTTTTTTGTAGAATTTAAACTTTTAGTTTTAGTATCATAGCTGTATCCTGATAATCTGACATTTAAAACCTTTATGTTGTAGAAGTATTTACTATGAATTAAGCCATGCCTATCTTTTATTTCGAGAACCAATTCAGCTACTAAATAGATATTAAAAATAAATGCGAAGTTTTTTACCTCGCCTTTACTATTGCTAAATCTTTGTATGCTTTATCCTCTAACGCGTTCAGAATAATCGCGAGTACGAGTATCTACTTTAATTTTTTCGTCTTGATTAATGAAAAGCGGAACCAGAATTTCGGCACCTGTTTCCATTGTCGCGCTTTTTAAAGCCGAGGTAGAAGCAGTATCGCCTTTAACAGCCGGTTCTGTATAAACTACAGTTAGCTCAACAAACGGAGGAAGCTCGCAAGTCAGCACTCTTTCTTCGTCAGCAAGAAACATCATCTCAACAGACTGTC
>JAVBOE010000051.1:0-29970 GCA_031550925.1 Bacteroidales bacterium
GGATGGAACCATCAATAAAATATCGGTTATTTCGCACTCCGAAACACCAGGACTTGGCGATAAGATTGATGCCAGTAAAAGTGATTTCAGCAAACAGTTTGAAGGAAAGAATCCGGAAGTATTTAAGCTGATGGTAAAGAAAGACGGTGGAGACGTTGATGCTATCACCGCTTCGACTATAACATCTCGCGCATTCTGCGATGCGATGGTACGCGCATACAATGCCTACGTAAACCTGAATAAAACGAACTAAGATATGAGTAAGCTTGGCATTTTAACCAAAGGTATTTTCAAAGAAAATCCAACTTTTGTGCTAATACTGGGAATGTGTCCCACGTTAGCAACAACCACTTCTGCAATCAACGGAATGGGTATGGGTGCTGCTACTATGTTTGTACTTATACTTTCTAACCTGTTCATTTCGTTAGTAACAGGTATTATTCCTGATAAAGTTCGTATCCCTGCATACATTGTAGTTATTGCAGCATTTGTTACAATGGTCGATTTATCTATGGCTGCATACGTACCGGATTTGCATAAAAGCCTAGGCGTATTTATTCCGCTTATTGTTGTAAACTGTATTGTATTGGGAAGAGCCGAAGCATTTGCAGCCAAAAATAAACCAATTGATTCGATGCTTGACGGTATCGGTATCGGACTAGGTTTTACACTTTCATTGACAGTACTAGGTGCTATACGCGAGCTGTTAGGTAGTAACTCTATCTTCGGATTTAAGCTGCTTGAAGGAGATGGAATGCTAATATTTGTGCTTGCTCCAGGTGCCTTTCTTGCATTGGGATATTTGATGGTGCTTTTCAATAAGCTTAAAAAGAGAACGAACAGCTAGTATTTGAGAACAAAGACTTAAAGAACAAAGATTAAAATTTACCATTATGGAATATATTCTTCTCATAGTAGGAGCCATTTTCGTTAACAACATTCTCCTCTCTCAGTTTTTAGGGATATGTCCCTTCTTAGGTGTATCAAGCAAAGTTGATACATCGTTGGGTATGTCGGGTGCAGTTATGTTCGTTATTACTATTGCAACGATGATTACTTATCTTCTGAACTACTACTTACTCGTGCCATTGAACATACAGTTTATGCAAACCATCAGCTTTATTCTGGTGATTGCCGCATTGGTACAGATGGTAGAAATTATACTTAAGAAGATCAGTCCTGCGCTATATCAAGCATTAGGAATTTTTCTTCCGCTTATTACAACCAACTGTGCAGTACTTGGTGTTGCTTTGCTTACCATTCAGAAAAACTACTCCTTCTTAGGAAGCATTACTTATGCAGTAGGTATATCGCTGGGTTTCGGGTTGGCAATGGTTGTGTTTGCAGGTATCCGCGAGCAGCTGGAGCTTGGTAAAGTTCCTGCCGCATTCAAAGGCGTTCCTATTGCGCTTGTTACAGCAGGCATACTGGCAATGGCTTTTATGGGATTTGCCGGTGTAGTAAAAATGTAATCTCCCGAATGAAGAAAAATCCGAACGAAAGCATACTCCGCCTGAAACCATTCTTAGACAAGATGGAGGAGAAGTACAACCAGATCGGATTTATAGAAAATGACCCTATTTCTATACCGCATCGTTTCAGTAAAAAGCAAGATATTGAGATAGCAGCATTCTTTGCTGCTATTCTTGCATGGGGACAGCGCAAAACCATTATCAGCAAATGCCGACAGTTAATGGAGATGATGGACGATTCTCCTCACGATTTCATCATAAATCATACGGCAAGCGATATCCGGCATATGGATGTATTTAAGCATCGTACATTCAATGCAGAAGATTTACAGTATTTCCTCAGGTTTCTAAAGTTCTACTATCAACACCACGATTCATTAGAAAGCGCATTTGCTTCCTCCAATTTTAACGGAGATATGGAAAACGCGCTAACTCATTTCAACAGTTACTTCTTTTCTTTATCCGATTACCCTCAACGAACACAGAAACACATTGCAACACCTGCACGTAAGTCGGCATGTAAACGACTGAATATGTTTCTACGCTGGATGGTTCGTAAAGATGATAATCGCGTTGATTTTGGGCTATGGGAAACCATACAACCCTCTCAGCTTATCTGCCCTATTGATGTTCATGTAAATCGTGTTGCTAATGAGCTAGGCATCATTTGCTGCAAAAACGCCGATTGGCTAACCGCCGTTGAGCTGACCAATAAGCTGAAAGCTTTAGATAGCAATGATCCT
Organism: Bacteroidales bacterium; assembly: GCA_031550925.1. Lineage (GTDB taxonomy): Bacteria > Bacteroidota > Bacteroidia > Bacteroidales > UBA932 > JAIRNF01. Next base: position 2,216 of record JAVBOE010000051.1, read on the forward strand.
GTAAAATATGACTTTGCTTTGTTTGGTATAGGCGTTGAACAAAACTCGGAGAGACCGGAATAGGAAAGATAAACTTAAGTCATTTCTCGCTTCGCTCGAAATGACTACACTCTTTTATAGACAGCATCAATCTCATATAGCTTTTATCAATAGCTTTTATAACAGCATATTAGCGTTACTTCAGAAAGAGTTACGTATTTTTGGAGAACAAAAAGGGCTCATAAACGTTAACTTATAAACTAACTACTAAATACATTTTAATTATGGCATCAGATAACGACACTATTTGCAACTGCATGGGAGTAACCCGTGGAGAAATTATAAAAGCAATAAAAGAAAAAGGTCTTAAGACCGTAGAAGAAGTAAGCGACGCAACAGAAGCCGGAACAGGCTGCGGCGGTTGCCAACCCGATATTCAAGATATACTTAATGAGGTAAACGGAAAGTAAAAAGTAGGGGCGAACAAATTTTGTTCGCCCTTGCTCTTTCTATACGTGTATGTGTTACTTTTCAGGAGATGCCTCACTTCGTTCGACATGACGGAACTTTTAGCCTCCAAACATATCGTTATATATTCCACTCAACCTACCACATAAATGTAATACCGCATAGGAAGCTTCTAACCACATCCATCCCATTAAGATAGCCGATACTAAAGCAAGCCTATCTATCGTTTTCTCCGACATGCTGCTCTATAACTTTTGTAGGTAGCAAAAACAACGCATATACTCCCGCAACATATACAGTAATGCATAGCTGGTATACAAAATATAAAATTGTAATATTCCAATGCTCGTTTATTCCCCATATAGCTAAAGCAGTAATAGCCACAAACCCACCAATAACACCCACTGCCCACCAGAAAGATCTTCCTGCATCTTTTAACCGATTAACAACATACTGCACAAAAAGGATAAACAAAATAAGGTGGGGAATGCCCACAATGAGATATAATGTCCAAGGGTTATAAGCAAAATAAGATAGTACTATTTCGCCAAATACAATGTATGCAAGAATTATTAATATGGCTATACCTATAGATACTACTATTAAGTTACCTAAGTATAGAGCATATTTTGTTGCATCAAAATGATTGGAAATGCTTTGAGTATTTTCTTTACAGGAAAAAATAAGTATAATAAAAACTATAAGCCCAACAAGCATTAAGCTTAGCATAATAGGGCTTAGGGTTGATGCCAAAGACTCCCATATCTCCGCACTATATCCCGAAGAATCTGTTTCAAATAAAGTGTACATTCCTATTTTTTGCTCTGCAAAAAATGATGCAAAAAATACGAATCCCACAATTCCCGCCAGTACTGTCACAAATACATTGGAGGTAAGACTTCTCATACGCTTCACCAATAGCACAAACGATGAATATGAGAGAATAAAATAAAAGGGTACAAGAGTAGGTATAAAATTATAAAGTATATCTCTTAAGTGATAGAGACGCATAACCTGTACCACATCCATAGAGCCCCCATCAATAGAAAAAAGAAGTTGTCCGGTGTACATGGTCAGTGACGAACCAAGCGATAAAAACAAAACGCTAAGTCCGGCTCTAAACTCACGTGAAGTAACACTACCTTTCCAACCAAACAGTATGTTTAAAATTGTCTTATCCATAACATTGTCAAAGTATAAATTTAGGCTATCGTTTATAGGTAATAAAAGGATATGTCCCTATTCTTCTTTTAAGCTGTGTTGTTGTTTTACGAAAAGTAATTTCTTTAGTAAGAATTGCCACAATTTCTTCTATAGCACCTCCATTGTTGACCGATCTAAAAGAGTACAATGGTTTGGAGTGAAAGTTAAACAGCTCCAGCTCACAAAGCTGTTTTCTATTCAGATACATTATATCAATGCTAGAATATCGAATAACAACTTCTTTACCTTTTTTCTTCTGCACCCTTATCTTTTCATCATCAAAGATTACTACTACATGATATGATGTAAACGGAATCATCAGTAATAAGGGAGCAATAAGCACCACCCCGCCAAGCAAACCTACAACAGTATAATCCATTGAGTTAATAAAGTTAACTATAGCATGAGTACCAAATGTGGCATAAAGTACAAACGCCAGCAACAATACAAAATATGCTAAGGCTAGCATTTTCAGCTTGCGGCTATCTGTTTGCTTAAATTCGATACGCTTTTCCATGTTTTACAAAATTGGATTATCTGCAAATTCTAAGCTTAGCAAACTTAAGCAGTAAGGTTTTCTTGTCATGCTCTTTAAACATAACAACAGCCTTGCGTTCTCCACCATTGCCTTCTATTGCTTCGACCTTGCCAAAGCCAAAGCGTTCGTGCTCAACATCCATACCTGCTTCAATTGCAGAAGGGTCATCGGGCTTGAAATCGGATGACGGTTGGTGCGGCTTAGCCAACGATGGTCTCCTTACAATTATTGTCCGCTCAGGCTTACGCATTATCGGTTGGTTAATGTTGCCGTTATCGTCATCATCATTCTCATCATCGTCCACATCATCAACTTTTCTGCGGAAAACAGATGATTCTAAGTACTCTTCGTCAATCTCTTTTAGAAAACGGCTGGGTGGATTACTTACAATATTACCCCAACGGTAGCGGGTTTGCGAAAACGATAGCGTAACTTTTTTCTCCGCGCGTGTTAACGCAACGTAGAACAGGCGGCGTTCTTCCTCCAGCTCAACAGGCGACATTAACGCACCGCCTCCGGGAAAGAGGTTATCCTCCATACCAACTACATACACATAAGTAAACTCAAGCCCTTTAGCAGAATGTACCGTCATTAACGATACCTTATTCCTGTCTTCCGGCTTTTCGTTATCAGCATCAGTAAGGAGTACCACATCTTGCAGGTATTCGGTTATGCTCACTATGGGATTTACTTCATCCTCCTCTCGCTGATAGGTATCTGTAAACTCTTTTATACTGTTAAGCAGCTCCTCCAGGTTCTCTAAACGACCAATGCCTTCGGGCGATTTATCTTCGCGCATTACGCTGATTATACCGGAACGTTGCGCAACATTAAGCGCAAAATCATAAGCATCTGTGGTAAAAGCCTGAGTGGTAAACGAGGCTATCAGTTCCGCAAACTCTTTCAGCTTCTTTTCTGCAGCAGGTTTTACGCCTGTTTGACTAAAATCTAACGTTGTTACAGCATCCCATAGGCTCATAGATGCGGCGGTAGCAGCATACTGTAAATGCTCCATAGTAGTATTACCAATACCTCGCGCAGGATAGTTTATTACCCGCTTAAAAGCCTCGTCATCGTTATGGTTTATGCTAAGGCGCAGATATGCCATTATATCTTTTACCTCAGCACGCTGATAAAACGAAAGCCCTCCGTATATCTTATACGGAATATTCTTACGACGCAACGCGTCTTCCATTGCGCGCGATTGTGCATTGGTTCGATAAAGTATAGCAAAATCGTTGTAATCTGCCTGTTTGCTGTATATAGTCTCCGTAATGGAGCTGGCAACTAAAAACGCCTCTTCCTGATCAGTGTATGATTCTATAATAGCAATCTTATCCCCCACCTCATCATCGGAAAAGCAGTTCTTTTGCAGCTGCCGGCTATTATACCGAATCACGCTGTTTGCCGCATTTACAATGGTTTGAGTAGATCGGTAGTTCTGCTCCAGCTTATACTCTTTATACTCGGGGTAGTCGTTACGGAAGTTGAGAATATTCTCTATCCGCGCCCCACGAAACGCATAGATACTTTGTGCGTCATCGCCCACAACCGTTACGTTGTGGTGCGTTTCTGCCAGTTTCTTTACAATGAGATACTGCGCGCGGTTGGTATCCTGATACTCATCAACTAAAATGTAACGAAACATCTTTTGGTACTTCTCCAGCACCTCAGGATGATCACGAAAAAGTATATTCGTATTGAGCAATAAATCGTCAAAATCCATAGCATCCGACAGCTTGCACTTTTGCTCGTACAGCATGTATATATCGGAAATACGGGGTTTGCGGGTAGCAGCATCTTCGGCAGTAAGCGTAGGATTATTCTGATAAACTTTAGCCTGTACCAGATGGTTTTTCGCCATAGAAATTCGCCCCAAAACATCGCCGACTTTATACACGTTATCATCTAAGTTCAGTTCTTTAATGCAAGCCTTGATAACACTCTTAGAGTCGGTAGTATCGTATATCGTAAACGATGACTTATAGCCAATATGCTCAGCTTCGGTGCGCAAAATACGGGCAAAAATAGAGTGGAATGTACCCATCCACAAACGACGTGCAGAGCTGTCGCCAACAAGCGAGCCGATACGCTCTTTCATCTCGCGCGCCGCTTTATTAGTAAATGTCAGCGCCAACACCGAACGGGGCTCTACACCCTGACTTAGCAGATAAGCAATACGGTAGGTAAGCACCCGCGTTTTGCCCGAACCCGCTCCGGCTATAATAAGCGATGGCCCGTTAAAATCGACCACCGCATTGTATTGTATTCGGTTAAGCTCTTTAGAAAAATCGACCATTATTTATAGAGACAAAAGACAAATAGACATTAGACTAAAAGACTAGAAAAAAATTTTGAAAAACAAAGATAGGAAGGTTAAGCGTTAATCGAAAAGCGTTAACCGAAAAAGACAGAATAATATGATAAGTTGCTAGCTGCTAGCCAAAAGTAATGAACAGAAAAAAATTTTTGCATGTTACCCCTAAATCCCTTTGTTAAGCAGCATTTGCAATGCCGCTTGTATTATTTTAAAAATAGTAAAAATAATGGATAATATAAAAAACTCACTGCATAGGGTTACTTTTGTCAAATTATTTATCTTTGTCTTACCTAAAGAGATTTACCAAATCCTCTAACCTCATAACAGGTAATAGGAACCTCATAACAGGTAATAGGAAAACCAAATAAACACTCTGCAACAATAAATGAGCAAACCGTCTATTCCTAAGGGAACCAGAGATTTTACGCCAATAGAAATGGCAAGGCGTAACTACATTTTCGACACCATACGTTCGGTATTTACCACATTCGGCTACCTACCCATCGAAACTCCGGCAATGGAGAACCTTTCTACCTTGCTGGGAAAATACGGAGACGAAGGCGATAAGCTGCTTTTCCGCATCCTTAACTCGGGAGAACCGTTTGAGAAGCTGAATGCCGATATGCTGCACCCCGAAAACTCTACGGCAATAACATCGGCAGTTTGCGAAAAAGGGTTGCGCTACGATCTTACTGTTCCGTTTGCCCGTTTTGTGGTGCAGCATCAGAATGAGCTGGATTTTCCGTTCCGCCGCTACCAGATACAGCCCGTGTGGCGTGCCGACCGTCCGCAGAAAGGTCGCTACCGCGAGTTCTACCAGTGCGATGTGGATGTGATAGGCAGCAACTCGCTACTTAACGAAGCGGAGCTGGTGCAGATTGTAGATACTATTTATGAGAAGTTGAATATCAACGTACTGGTAAAAATAAATAACCGCAAGATACTCAGCGGTATCGCTGAAGTCATTGGTGAAGCCGACAAGCTGGTAGACATTACCGTAGCCATTGATAAAATTGACAAGGTAGGATTAGCTGCTGTAAAAGAAGAACTCAAGGGTAAAGGTGTATCAGACAGTGCGATAGAAAAACTAGAGCCTATACTTACGCTAACCGGCTCTACAAAGTCTAAATTAGATACCATAAAAACCTTTCTGGCACCTTCTGAGCAGGGTATGCAAGGTGTACAAGAAATGGAAACCCTATTCGGCTATATAGCAGCACTGAACATAAAGCAGGAGGTAGAGCTGGACCTATCGTTGGCACGCGGGCTAAACTACTACACAGGTGCCATATTCGAAGTAAAAGCTAAAGATTACCAGATAGGCAGCATAACCGGCGGTGGTCGCTACGATGACCTTACCGGCATTTTTGGGCTAAAGAATATGTCGGGTGTGGGTATATCGTTTGGTGCCGACCGCATCTACGATGTAATGTGCGGGTTGAACCTATACCCCGAAAGTTCGATACAATCTACAAAAGTGCTGTTCGTAAACTTTGGCGAAAAAGAAGAGCTGGCAATTCTACCTATCGCAGCATCGCTACGTAGCAAAGGTATTGCAACAGAAGTTTACCCCGACAGAGCTAAAATGAAAAAACAGCTGGAGTATGCCAGCAAGCGTGGTATTCCGTATGTTGCTATTGTTGGAGAGTCGGAAATCGAAAAAAATACGGTTATGCTAAAAAATATGCAGACCGGAGAACAAAAAGAGCTCGCGGTTGTTGATATTCTATCGGCTATTGAATAGCATTTCTTAGCTATAATAATTGCAAAGAGAGTTTGTAGGTTTATAAAATCTTCTTACTTTTGCAGCCCTGTGACACTTTATTTATTTCTATTACAGCAAAACTCATCAGAATAACTACTGGCCTAACCAAGAATAATAGGCAAACTAATACTAACAAAAACATCCTTGATGGATTATAACACGCAACGAAGCAAACTCGTGCTGCCTGAGTATGGACGCCATATTCACAAGATGGTAGAATGGGTAAAAAATCTGGAAGATCGCGACGAACGGAACAAGCAAGCACTAGCGGTAATTGCCGTGATGGGTAACCTTAACCCGCACTTGCGCGATATCAATAACTTTAGGCATAAGCTGTGGGACCATATCCAGGTCATCTCTCATTTTGATATTGATATCGACTCTCCCTACCCCGTCCTTCCGCCCGAATCTTTCCAAGAAAAACCCAAAAGAATTCCTTATCCTACAAATCCGATACGCATACGTCACTACGGGCGCAATACGCAAACTATGGTTGAGGCTATTATGGCGCAAGAAGACAAAGAGCTAAAAATGCTGGAAGTGCAAGCGCTGGCTAATCACATGAAAAAAGCCTACCTGCTTTGGAATAAGGATACAGTAAGTGACGAGCAGATTTTTAGAGATATTTCTATCCTATCTAACGGAGCTATAAGCATTGACCCTAGTGAGATGAAGCTATCTAATGGTTATCATCACCACAACAATAATAACAGCAGCAATACCGGACGACCACACCAGAAGAATGGGAAAAGCAACAACAACGGGAAATCGAACGGTAGCAATAACGGAAAGAACAACAACGGACGAAAGAGATAAGCTGCATCAAAATATACTACTGAAAGGGATTTAGCAACGCTAAGTCCCTTTTTGATTTGAGGGAAAGAATTCTGTTATTTCGAGTGTTGCAAGAACCGTTAGTTCGGCGAAGCCAAATCTCCTGAAAGGTAGCAATGCGTTGATTTTAGGCATAGTCCAATAGCTTTTTCGTGATACTTGATACGTGCATCGTGCTTCTATTGAGGAGATTTCTCACTACGTTCGAAATAACAAAGATTTTTTGTTCTTTTGTATTCAAGTTTGTTATCTAAAATTTACTTTATGAAAAAATCACTACTACTATTGATAGCTGTACTTTGCTTCCAGCTAAACGCATTAGCACAGTACGACAACATGTTCTACTATCCCGAAAAAGGCGAAAAAATAGACTATAAGCTCCCTACACATGAAGATATTTACTTAGAAGCCGACGATGATATACTGCACAGCGTTTTTCTAAAGCCTAAGGGTAAACCCGTTGCCACCATTTTTTACATACATGGTAATAGCGGCAACATTACGGTTTACGATGATATTCTTACAGCCCTCGTAAATGGAGGTTTTCAGGTGCTTATTACCGACTTTAGAGGGTTTGGTCAGTCGTCGGGTACACCTACGCACCTTAACATAGCAAAAGACGGTCAAATGGTTTTTGATTACCTGATAAGCCGCCCTGATGTGAAAAACACCAAGCTGATTGTATATGGAGCATCAATAGGTACACAGCTGGCCGCTAAGCTGACAAAGGATAACCAAAACGAAGTAAAGCTGCTTGTGCTAGAAGATGGTATGAGCTCGTTTACCGATATGGCCCTGACGAGCCGTCCCCCAAGCCAGCACAATGTAATTCGCAGAGATGTTACCTCGCCTTACTCTTCAATAGAAGATGTTAAGCAAATAGAGAATACGCCCAAGCTGATTATGCATGCAAAAAATGACAGAATTGTGCCCTTTGCTCAAGGACAAGCCGTTTTTGAAAGCGCAGCAGAGCCGAAGGTCTTTTTAGAAACCGAAGGCGGACATTTAGATGCGCTAAAGAATAATCCACAAGTGGTTATTGTAAAAATAAAAGAGCTGATAAAATAGCAACTACGTATCACGATACACGTATCAAGTATCACGAAAAAGCTATTGGACTATACCTAAAAGCAACGCATTGCTGCTCTTCAGGAGATTTCTCACTTCGTTCGAAATGACGGGTGTTTTTTCCACTTAACGCTTTTCCAAATACGATTAATCAATAGTAAAATAAGAATGCGACCTCATTGAGGTCGCATTCTTATTTTACTATATCGCTTGCTTTATCCTTTCTGACGGTTTGCTATTTGTAATCCATAACCCATCTTCCTATCAAGACGTTTTAAGTATAGAGCTATACATACAGCAATAACACATACCGATACAAATATTAGCATTGGTGTAGTATAGTTATACGTGTTAACTGACTGAACCACTTCTTGTACCTGCCCATTTACTACCTTTTCTACAAGTATTTCTCTTGTACCGGTTATACAGTATGCATTCAATACACCACCTATTAAAAGTGGCATTCCCCATAATCCAATATTTTGAATGAAGAACGTAAGCGCAATAGCTGTTCCGTAACGTTGTTCCGGTATAATCTTAGCCAACGATGGCCACATTGCTGCAGGTACCATTGCAAAACCAATCCCTAAGAAAATCATTAATGCAACTGCTATAAGCCAATGCGTTACAAATGGCGCAGCAAAGAGAAGGTGAACACAAGTAATAATAACAGCACCCAGTATCATCAGGTCTGCCCCATGCCCTTTCCTATCATATATAGTTCCGAATAAGGGTGTAAGAATAATAGCGCCAAATGGAAGCATACTTGGGATAAATCCTGCCAATTTCGGATCAACCCCAAACTTATTTACCATCAAATCTGTTGCATACTTCAGGAAGGGGAATACTGCCGAGTAAAACATAAGACAAAGTAACGCTATACACCAGAATCCTTTATTATTTAAAACCTTACCTATATCCTTAATACTAAACGATTCTTCTTTTACAGTTGATTCTTGTTTTATTTGTTTATCTAGCTTCCTATCGTAGAAAGTGTAAATCACAAAACATAGACCACCAATAACCAGTAATATCAAACCTATTAAGACAGGAGCACTAACAGCATTAAATTTAGCAGCAATCATAGGCGAGAACGCTAACGCAGCAGCAGACCCTAAACGTGCTAACGATAGCTGTAAGCCCATTGCCAATGCCAATTCTTTGCCTTTAAACCACTTAACAATTGCCTTACTAACCGTAATACCCGCAACTTCAGCTCCTACTCCAAAAGTAGCATAACCAACCACTGCCCAAACAACTTGCATTTTATAGGTTGATCCTAGGAAGTTCATTGAAGAATCAAGCAACTCAGGACTAGATACAGCCCAGTATTTAACACCGATACCAACTACCATTAATGCGCACGATACAATACCGGTAAAGCGTATTCCTGCCTTATCTAAAAGCAGCCCGCCAAATATCAACATTCCTAAGAATACGTTGAACAACGAGTAAGAACTACTAAACCAACCATACTCTAAGCTATTCCAATGGTTATGCGTTTCCAGCATTGTTTTCAAAGGAGAAAATACATCTGATGCCACATATACTGCAAACATGGTTAATGCTACCAACAGGAGCATCATCCAACGCATGGGCGCGGAATCACGTAATAAAGATTGAATCTTTTGGGTCATAATCAAGATCGTTTTTAGGTTTATTTGAGGTTTGATTAATTAGTTACTTTTTTGAAAGATAATATAGCGTAAAAATATAAAAATCTAAATAATTCAAGAGATTCAAAATGAAGGCTTGAATTATTTAGATTTTTTGAAAGGGATTTCCTTTTCGCATATCTTATTATATTGCACATCGCATATCTGGCTTCAGCGTTATCGTATAATTGTTTCTTCTCTATCCGGTCCTACCGATACAAGATAAATGGGAACGCCTGTTTCTTTTTCTATAAAAGCAATATAATCTTTCAGCTCTTTTGGAAAATCTTTTTCTGATCTGATATCACAAAGCCTTTGGCTCCAGCCCTTAAACTCACGATATACAGGTTCTATCTTAACACCGTCCGCATCATAAGGAAACTCTTCAGTTTCAACATCGTTAACTTTATAAGCAGTCGCAACCTTAATCGTCTCAAACGTATCAAGTATATCGGTCTTCATCATAATTAGCTTAGTAACACCGCTTATCATCACGGCATACTTAAGCGCAACCATATCCAGCCAGCCTGTACGGCGCGGACGTCCGGTTGTTGCGCCAAACTCCTTACCTATTGCACGAAGCGTTTCGCCTGTTTCGTTATCCAACTCAGTTGGGAACGGGCCACTACCAACACGTGTGCAGTATGCTTTAAAAATACCGTAAACCTCTCCGATACGATTGGGGGCAATACCCAAACCCGTGCATGCTCCGGCACAAACAGTATTAGATGATGTTACATAGGGATATGTACCAAAATCGATATCCAGTAGCGAGCCTTGCGCACCCTCTGCCAGCAGCTTTTTATTCTGCTGCAATAGCCTGTTAATAATATGTTCGCTATCAATCAGCTCCAGCTGTTTTAAGCGCTCAATGCTCTTAAGCCACTTTACCTCATATTCGGCAAGCGTCTGTTCATACTCATAGCCTTTGTATTGCGCAAGAATACCGATATGCTTTTGCTTCAGCTGCTCGTATTTCTCCTTAAAGTTACCCAACAGCACATCGCCTACGCGTAAGCCGTTACGACCAGTCTTATCCATATAAGCCGGACCAATACCTTTAAGCGTAGAACCTATTTTTGTTTTTCCTTTAGCAGCTTCCGAAGCCGCATCTAAAATACGATGAGACGGAAGAATAAGATGAGCCTTCTTTGATACCTGCAGCTTGGCATTTACGTTAACACCTATAGCCTCAAGCTTCTCTATCTCATCTTGCAGAATAACAGGGTCTATCACAACCCCATTCCCGATTATATTGATGGTATTATCTCTAAAAATCCCGGAAGGAACCGTATGCAGCACAAACTGTTGATCGTTAAACTCGAGTGAGTGCCCCGCGTTAGGACCACCCTGAAACCTGGCAACTATCTCATAGTTAGGGGTTAGTACATCTACTATTTTGCCTTTTCCTTCATCTCCCCATTGTAATCCAATTACAACATCTGCTTTCATTAATCGTTCTCTCCTTTGGTTTTAAAAGTTTAATCTGTGTAAATATAAGCGATACTTACTTTTCTACTAGCTAAATCATCGTTATTAGGTTGTCTTTTGCCCAAAAACGTTCTAAGGTAGGTATTTATTTTGATAGGCTCTCTTAATATGTCTCTCTTTTTTTATTAACAATGGAAAGATTTTCGTAAGTTTGCAACTTATTTAGAATGATTCTAAATAAGATAGCGTCTGATTACAAAATGCTTAAGTATTAATACCACATTTTCAGAAAAAGAAGAGCTATCTACTTCTTTATTTAAAACTAAACCGCCGAAGCACTAAATGCGTCTTTCTGAGCTACAAACAGGAGAAAAAGGAGTAATCGTAAAGGTAATGGGACGCAAAGCTTTCCGTAACCGACTCAACGAAATGGGTTTCGTTAAGGGAAAACAGGTTGAAGTACTTTTACGCGCCCCTCTCGGAAACCCCATTAAGTATAGAATCCTCGACTACGAAGTTTCGCTACGCTTAAGCGAGGCTTATCTTATAGAAGTGGTATCGGAAAAAGAGGTAAGTACTCCGGACGAACAAGGTGATGTAAAAAAACCCCTGACTTCATCAGACGAAATACTTCGCGAGATCGCGCTGGATAAGCGCAAAACAATAAACGTAGCGTTAGTAGGTAACCCTAACGTTGGTAAGACTTCTCTGTTTAACATCGCATCGGGGGCACGCGAACATGTGGGAAACTACAGCGGCGTTACAGTCGATGCAAAGCAAGGTACGTTTAAGTTTAAGGGATATACATTCAATATTGTAGATCTACCCGGAACCTACTCACTGTCCACCTACTCGCCCGAAGAGAAGTATGTTAAGAACTATATACAGGAGCAAACTCCCGATGTTGTGATTAACGTTGTCGCCGCATCGGCGTTAGAACGTAACCTACTGCTCACCACCCAGCTGATTGACATGGACGCGCGCATGGTTATGGCGCTTAACATGTACGATGAGCTGGAAGAAAGCGGCGATACATTCGACCATGAGGCACTTGGCAAGCTGATAGGTGTACCAATAGTTCCAACAGTTAGCAAGCGGTCAAGAGGAATACCGCAGCTGTTCGACCAGGTAATTGCGGTTTATGAGGACGAAAGTCCTGTTGTTCGCCACATACATATCAACTATGGCGAAGTGCTGGAACCCGCTATATGCAAGCTACACCAAGAGTTGGATTTATGCGAGAATATTGGCAACAACCTCTCTAAGCGATACATTGCCGTGCAACTTTTAGAAGGCGACGAAGATGCCAAAAAGCTTATGGACGGACTTTGCAACGAGGGTAAGAACGTTCTTGAGCTTCGCGACAAGCTGCAAAAACAGGTAGAGTCATTGTTGAAAGAAGATACCCAAGCTGCTTTTGCCGATGCCCGATATGGCTTTATTGAAGGTGCTTTGCGCGAAACCTATACCAGCAAAAAAGGCGATAAGCTGCAAACCACTAAGCTGATAGATTCTGTTGTAACCAATAAATACCTGGGGTTTCCCATCTTCTTCATCTTTATGTGGCTGATGTTTACCTGTACTTTTTGGGTTGGTCAATACCCCATGGATTGGATAGAGAGTGGCATTGCCGCTTTTGGAGGCTGGCTTGGCAACATTATGAGCGACGGACCTTTTAAAGATTTGCTGATTGACGGAATTATTGCCGGAGTTGGCAGCGTTATTGTATTCTTACCGAATATACTTATACTCTATCTATTCATATCGCTAATGGAGGATACGGGCTACATGGCGCGAGCTTCCTTCATTATGGATAAGCTGATGCACCGAATGCGGCTGCACTGAAAATCGTTTGTGCCGCTTATTATGGGCTTTGGGTGCAACGTTCCGGCTATTATGAGTACAAGAACCATAGAGAGCCGTAGCAACCGAATGATTACCATGCTTATCGTCCCGTTTATGTCGTGCAACGCGCGCATACCTGTATATGTACTATTAATAGGTACATTCTTTAGTGGGCATGCCGGATGGATGATGTTTGCCATATACTTTACGGGTATTGTTATTGCAATACTTTCGGCTCGCCTTTTTAAGCGTTTTCTTTTCAAAAGAGAAGATGTACCCTTTGTGATGGAGCTACCGCCCTATCGCACGCCAACAATAAAAGCAACGTCTTTACACATGTGGAGTAAGGCAAAGCAATACCTCAAAAAAATGGGAGGTATTATTTTGGTTGCTTCTATTATTATATGGTTCTTAAACTATTTTCCGAGAAATATAAGCTACAGCCAAAATTACGAAGCTATGATTGAACATGCAGAAAGCATTGGCAATGATGAAATGGCAAGCGAACTTGGTATGAAGCAAGAAATGGAGCGACAAGAGAAGTCGTATATTGGCCGAATCGGTAAGGCTATAGAACCTGCAATAAAACCATTAGGGTTCGACTGGAAAATAGGTGTAAGCTTATTTACCGGTATGGCTGCAAAAGAAGTTGTGGTGAGTACTATGGGCGTTCTGTATAGCGGCAACGAGGAAGAAAATATCGAAAAGCTGGATGCGAAGCTGCTTGTCCAAACGGATAACGACGGTAATCCGGTTTATACTCCGCTTGTTGTTATCAGCCTGTTGCTATTTGTACTTATCTATTTTCCCTGCATAGCGGTAATTGCGGCTATTAAGGGGGAATCAGGTTCGTGGAAATGGGCGCTATTTACCATGCTTTATACAACCGGATTAGCGTGGATTATATCGTTCTTAGTTTTTCAGGTCGGTAGTTTACTCGGATTCTGATAAAGTTGAACTATTTTGTTTGAAAGCTGTTATACATACAGAAACAACTAAATACTAACAAAAATGTGGCAGGAAATAGCGATATATGTTGTAGGAGCAGGTGTTGTAGTATACATCGGCAGTTGGGTATATCGCACCTTTTTTAAGAAAGATAGAAAAAGGCATTATCTCGATTGTTCCTCTTGTCAAGGCTGCGCTCTAAGGGATAAAGAGCTATATCAACATTAAGTGTGAGAGGCGCATTAAATAATGCGCCTCTTTTATGTTTTCACCTCCCCAATCCTTATTTCTTATAAAGCTCTATCAGCACTTTTAGATTTTGTAAGTTTTCTTTTATCAGCTTCTTTGCAAATTCGTCTGTAAACTTACCATTTTCGTCAAATTTTTCGTGAGCCTTTGCCACCGCAACTTCGGGACGATATACAGGCTTCATATTCATTATCTGAAAAACAGCGTTAAACGCCACCTGCATACGTACCGTTCCCCACATACCCATCGACGCACCCATAAGAGATACAGGCTTGTTAAGCAATGGCGAATCTTCGCCGCGCGAAGCCCAGTCCATCGCATTCTTTAAGCCACCGGGTATAGAGTAGTTATACTCGGGCGATACAAATAGCAGCCCATCAACTTTTGCCAGCTCTTCTCTAAATCTTGCAACAACAGCAGGTCGCTCATTAGCAATAGGCATATCGTAATCGCCGTTGTAGAGCGGTAAATCCGCAAATGAAACAATATTCATTTGCATTCCTTCTGGCAGCTGTTCTTTCGCCGCACGTAATAGCATTGTATTATATGAATCTTTGCGAAGACTTCCTGATATTCCGGCAATAGTAATTATGTTGTTCATAGCTATACTTATTGTTTAATAAAAACATAAACAAATATACAGCAAAAAGTTTCAATATAGCTATCTAAATTTCTATGCAACATCTGGCTTTTCTATGCTTATAGATTAATCTTCCCATCCCCATGGAGCCGGTGGTACTTCAACCTTTTTAGTCAAATCGAACGTTACGGTAAATACCCTATCGCTACCTATACGACGAAGGTTGTAGGTAAACACATCATCATTAATAGCAATCCACCAAACGTTGAATGCCGCATAAGGAATAAGGTTGGTAGTAAGCTGATCGGCAGGGAACATCTGTATGCTATCGGCACCCGAATTTGGAGACCATCCACCATACTGAGTTACCTTATCCTCGCTCCCATCTTCGTGCCTATGATCGTGCTTTAGAAGTACACGGTCGTTTTCCAGTTTCAGTATCCATGTTCTGGATTTATCATCGCCCACAAAAAACGGGATGCGAATGCGATTCTCCTCACACGAACGTACGTGCATTACCAACCGATTGGTACTAAACGCATCGTTACCGGCACCTGCCGTAACCTTTCCCTCGTAAGCATTGCCGCAATGCTTCTTGATATTATCAAAAAATTGCTGTGCTTCACTTTTTTGTTGAGCAGCAGCTACCGTTGATATTCCAACAACGGCAATAAGTATAAGTAGTTTCTTCATGTTTATTTTTATATGGTTTGCTGTGTAAGATATAGATAATTGTTGATATAAGAAACGCCTTACAAATGCAAGGCGTCCATTCACTACAATAATTACTCCTTAAAACCTTACAAACAAGCCAAATTGTACTATACGGTTTTTGCCCTTGTCCCCTTCAAATACTTGATAGTGTTGGCCTTCAAAAATATCGGTAAGTCCCAATGAATAGCGAGCATACACCCCGATAGGCATTGCAGGTAGCTGATACGACGCACCAAAGTTGAGTGCAAAATCCGTACTTTTCATGCTATCTTTAACATCCTCAGATTCCCACTCATCAGGCTTATTTTTTGCCGATAGTAAAAAACCCAACTGTGGACCAACTTCCACAGCCAAACCCGGAACAACATAATATTGTATCATAACAGGAATTGATAGATATGTAGCATTTACCTTTCCTGTGTACTGAAATATAACATCATCCCATGTTGTCTCATAATCATACTTTGCACCTTGTAAACTATACAGCACTTCGGGCTGAATGGCAAAGTTGGCAAATCTGAGCTGCCCAAAAACACCACCATTAAAACCTATCAGGGCTTTCTCTCCTTCAACATCCATAGTGGAAATGTTTGCTCCGGCTTTAATCCCATAGCTCAGCTGTTGAGCGTTAATAGTAAGTACAGTAAAAATGGATAGCACGACTATTGATAGTAATTTTTTCATAGCAGTAAGTTTGGATTTGTTTTAAGCTTATCCGGCAGATAGCTACTCTTTGTACTATATAGGATGAAATTATGGATACAAACGCTGCATTGCTTAACCATAAAATATAAAAAACGCCCTGCATAATGCAGAGCGTTTTAGCCATATAAAATAAAAGAAATGTGATTTAGAACTTTACAAATGCACCAACTTGAAATACACGGTTCTTACCAGCGTTTTCACCTGCATCTACATCTTTATATATATCGGTAACGCCCAAAGAATAGCGAGCAAAGAAACCAACAGGAATAACAGAAAGTTCATAAGAAGCACCGAAGTTAATTGCAAAATCGGTTTTATTCACAAAATCCTTCACATCATAATCATCTTCTCCATCTATTTTCTCTTTTGCAGACAAAAGGAATCCTACTTGCGGACCTGCCTCAATACTTAATCCATCAGTAATATAATACTTTGCCATTACAGGAATATTAAGGTAGCTCGTTTCGAATTTACCACCACTGTACTTTGCCCCCTGAAAGCTGTATAAGACCTCAGGCTGAACAGCAAATTTCGAAATCTTAAACTCACCTAAAATACCTGCGCTAAAACCAACCATGTTATCTGTATCATCTGCTGCAACATTCGAAATATTCATACCGGCCTTAACTCCAAATCTGAACTGCGCATTGGCGACAATACCTGCTGTTAACATTAAAGCTACTACTAAAAATAATTTTCTCATAATCAAACTATTAAGTTAATATTTGTAATATTTGTACAAAATAATATTTGCGCAAATGAAATGCCAATTATTGTAATCAATTACTGCTTTAGCTGTTTTTAGCTGAGCAATTCAGCTATTCAATATTGGGATTTTCAGTGATTATCAATGGCTTTATTTGTTCATAAAAAGTATTTTAAAGCTGTAAAGAACACTTTTTTGCATAATATGTTAACTATATTTTCACTTTTGCGTAGCTAAAATCTACTCTTTCTAGAGGCAAAAATTATCTAGAATAAACAAAAACGCCCTGCGTAATGCAGAGCGTTTTGCTATATAAAATACGATTTAGAACTTAAAAAATGCTCCTACTTGAAGTGCATAGTTCCTAAGATTTGTTCCTATGCTTGTAGATGAGTCAAACTCTATTAGACCAAACGTATAACGCGCAAAGAAGCCAATGGGAAAATCAGCTATCTCATAAGCAGCACCAGCACCGAGAGCAAGTTCAAAGCTCTTTGTGTAATCCTTCATATCGTGCTTACTGCCGCTATACTTAGATTTTGAAGTAATTAAAAATCCAAATTGAGGACCAAGCTCTACGCTAAGACCTTTGAAGACGTTGTACTGAGCCATTACAGGAACCGCAATGTAGTTAAGCCTCCATGTTTGATCGATACTGCCGCTATATTTAGCACCTTGCATATTAAACAGCACTTCTGGCTGAATAGCCCATTTGTCGCTAAGCTTAAATTGCCCCAAAACACCGCCAGTAAAGCCAATTGTCATATTTGTCTCACTATCATTCACTCCGGCAAAGTTTGCACCAGCTTTAACCCCAATCTTAAGCTGCGCGTTTGCAGTAATAGCAACCGATAACGCTAAAATGGCTACTAGTAATACTTTCTTCATCTTATAATTATTAAGTTCACACTAAATTCCTATACAAATAAACGGATAATTATTGTAGCCGATGACTTGTCCACCTTTTTTTAACCAACCGTTTGAGCATGCAATATTACTAATTTTTGTAATTATGAACCACTTTATTTTCGCACAAAATATTTTAGCAGTATTATTAACGCAACTTTTTACCACTAACCGTTAACAGTATTTTGCTTTTCAGGCAGCTATATAGACTTCAAGACTAAAGGATGTTAAGGCTTCAAGACTTTTATTGAAAATTTAAATATTGTCTTTCTAGTTAAGAAGCTGTTTAAATTTTACTGTTATAACTTACAAGTCAGTTCAAACGTAGAAAGGACCGCTAGTTCGGCGAAACCAAATCTCCTGAAAAGTAAGCAATATTCTGAATGAAACAGCATGCAACTGCCCCTAAATCCCCTACAGGGGACTTTTAGCAATGCGGTAAAGTCCCCTTTAGGGGATTTAGGGGCAAAACGAAGTTAAATACGCTTTCTAGCTTTGACGATAAAGTTGAAATAATAAATACAATTACTTATCAAACTTTATATAGCTTGCAAAGCTAACACCCATATGTAGCAAACGCCTTGCGCAATGCAAGGCGTTTGCTACATAAATAAAAAAGAAAGTACTAGAATTTTACAAATGCTCCTAATTGAAAACCGTAATTCTTAAGATTTGTAGCCCAACCAGAAGTTTTGTTTATATCAGTAAGACCAGCCGTATAACGTGCGAAAAAGCCAACAGGTACACTAGAAAGTTCGTATGCAACACCTGTGGCAAGAGAAACTTCCATAGTCTCTATGTGATCTTTAACATCACGCTTACTGCCATCATCATCGTCTTTAGCTTTTGCTGCTACCAATATACCTAATTGTGGTCCAAGTTCAATGCTAAGTCCTTCAATAATATAAAATTGAACCATAACAGGAACTGCTACATAGCTAAGCGTATTTGATTCGCCAAATGCATTATAACCCTGCATGTTATACAGCCCTTCCACCTGAAGAGCCCATCTATCACTAAATTTGTATTGACCAAGAAGACCAGCAGAAACCCCGATTTTAGAATCTGTGCCATCTGCATTAACACCTGCAACATTCATTGCAGCCTTAATACCAAATTTAAACTGTGCGTTAGCAATTACGCCTGCCGAAAGCATTAACACCAGTACAAAAAGAACTTTTTTCATAACAATTAATTTTTATTGGTTTGTTTTTAGTTATATAAATACTTCTTTTATTTCCCTTCTCTTAGATAAAAGCCCGAGCTAATATATTGTCATAGTAATACCGCAAGAAGCTTCTGCAGTCTCATTAAATGCCGCAACAAAATCGCTATTCGTATATTCCGCGTTAGAATATTTATTCCTTAGCTCATCTTCGCATTCGTCCATAGATTTCGTTTCGTAGCAGTTACAAAATTCTACTGCTGCTTTTTCTCCCTTTTCGGCGTTCGTTTCATCTTCGCATGAAATAAATGCTACCGACATTAAAATTGCTGCAACTAAAACAGATAATTTTTTCATTATAACAAGTGTTTATATATGGTTAAACAATAAGTGTGGTGTATTTTTTCTTTTAGTATATTCTTTAATTTTCACCTATATACTATCCTTTAAATTTATTTTTTTCTACCTTATGCTTCTATGCCTCATCAGTTCAGCATATCCAGCCAATGCAATGAACATTGTTATAGAAAACAATACAAATTAAAGCCGAATATATAGCTTTTTTATTATTTTAACTACATTTAACTAGCTGATTGATAATTTTTTACCACACAATATGGTGAAAATTTACCCAAAAAAAAGTGCCTCGCACAAGCTGCAAGGCACTTTCTTTTTTCTAATAATTATGATATCGTTATATCTTTACAAATACGCCAAATTGAAATATGTGGTTCTTTCCTTTATCGTTACTAAAATTATAAAGTAGCTTAAATGTATCGAACAACACTATCGCTGCATAAAAGTAAAGGGTTGCACAATGTGCAACCCTTTACTTTTATTATTGAAATAGCTACTACTTTTTATAAAAGGGAGTTTTTACCACTTTTGATTTTAGCAACTTGCCGCGTACGTTGATAAATATTTCTGTACCTGTTTTAGCAAACTCAGGTTTTACGTATGCCATACCAATACCTATCTTCAGTATAGGCGACATTGTACCCGATGTAACTTCGCCAATCTCAGCACCAGCCTCATCGCATACCTTGTAATGTTGACGGGGAATTCCCTTGTCAACCATTTCAAAGCCTACCAGCTTGCGGGTAACACCTTCTGCTTTTTGCTTTTGGAGAAGCGCTTTATCAATAAAGTCTTTCTGATCAGTAAACTTGGTAATCCAACCAAGACCTGCTTCTATAGGTGATGTAGTATCATCTATATCGTTTCCGTACAAGCAGAAACCCATTTCAAGACGAAGCGTATCGCGAGCGCCTAGACCAATAGGCTTAATTCCAAACTCTTCGCCTGCTTCAAATACAGCCTTCCAAAGCTTTGCACCATCTCCGTTTGCAACGTAAATCTCGCATCCGCCTGCTCCGGTATATCCAGTAATAGAGAAAATAGCATCTTTAATTCCGACAATGTCAATCTTCTTAAATGTATAGTATTCCATAGACTCAAGGCTTTCAGAAGTAAGCTTCTGCATAGCCTTTATGGCAAGAGGACCTTGAACTGCCAGCTGGCAAATCTCGTCGGATGCATTGTATAGCTCTTTACCCGGAGTAAGCCCGAACTTAGGCGCGTGCTCGCACAGAAAGTTCCAGTCCTTCTCAATGTTTGATGCATTTACTACCAATAGGTAGGTTTCTTCGTTAATGCAGTAAACCAGCAAATCATCTACTATACCACCCTTTCCGTTAGGAAAGCACGAATACTGTATCTTGCCAGGAGTAAGCACCGAAACATCGTTAGATGTAACGTACTGCAAAAACTTCAACGCATTTGGACCCTTAGCCCAAATTTCACCCATGTGACTTACATCAAACACTCCCACTTTCTCGCGAACAGTGTGATGCTCTTCGTTTATACCCACATACTCTATAGGCATGTTGTAGCCTGCAAACGGAACCATTTTGGCTCCTAAATCGATATGATACTGTGTAAAAGCAGTTGTTTTCATTTATTTGAATTTATTTATATGACTACTAAAAAGTTTACAAACATACGAAAAAGACCTCCCGTAGGCAACAAAAAGTGGTATGAATGCTTCACAACATATCAAAATATTTGTAAAAATATAATCATTTAACGTTTGCTCCCAATATTATTACTACTTAATGTAACTATTCATGTTACAACAGCTTATATAGGTTATATTGATGAAGCATCAACATCTTTTAACATCCAACTTTTCTGTACTAGCACAAAAAGCCTAACTTTGCTTCCTTATCAACATTGGAAAAAATATTTGCAATGGGAAAATTATATGATATGCTGACTGCAGATGTTCGTTTTCAGGAGGGAATGAGATCCTGTATGAACTGCGGAACATGCACAGCCATCTGTCCTGCAGCTGAATTTTACCGATACGACCCTCGCCAAGTAATTGACACCGTCCAGACCAAAGATGAGGAAGCCATAGAAAAGCTGTTAAAGAGCGAAACGATATGGTACTGTGGCGAATGCATGTCGTGCGTAACACGCTGTCCGCGTAAAAATGCTGTAGGTCTTGTTATTGTAGCATTACGCTCGCTTTCGCAAAAGATGGGATATTTCGTCGAATCGGAAAAAGGCAGACAACAGCTGGCGCTTAAACGTACTATCGGCGCATGGATTCTTGAGCATGGATACTGCATATACCCACGTAAAGTTAGCTACGAAAACCATCCCGAAGCCGGTCCTATTTGGAAATGGGAGCAAGAAAACTTGGATTTAGTGCATAAACGTCTAGGCTCAAACCTTGATGGTGAAGGCAACGGAGGACTGCGAAAAATTCCGCAAGAATCGCTAGATGAGCTACAGCGTATCTTTGATGTAACAGGGGGCTCCGACTTTTACAAAAAAATAGAAGAAGCCTCAGAAAAGAAAGCTGAGGAAATGGGACTTAACTTAGATGACTATATAGCAATGGTCTATACAACAAACAGCGGATTGCACGGAAGAGACGACGAATAAAGCCCACCCCAACCCTCCCAAAGGGAAGGAGTATTCTTTCTTCCAAAAAAAAAAGTCAGAGAAAAGGGGGAGGTTAACCTAGAACAACTATAGAATAGTGGATTTAAGCGATATAAAAGTTTTACTTCTTGATTTTGGCGGTGTAGTTGTTGATATAGATAGAGACAATGCTGTACAACGCTTTGAAGAAATTGGATTGGAGCAAGCCGATAGTTTACTTGACAGCTACAAGCAAAATGGCATCTTTTTACAGTTAGAGGAAGGTATTCTTACTCCTCACGATTTCTATAGCGCTTTGTGCCAGCTAGCCGGTAAAGACATACCAAGCGAGCAGATAGATTACGCATGGATGGGATTCTTCCCTCATATAAACCAAAAACGACTTGATTTTATAAATGAGCTGCGCAAAAAATATCGTGTGTGTTTACTAAGCAATACCAACCCTATTGTAATGAGCTGGGCACGGTCGCCGCAGTTTTCGCAGGTAGGTAAATCGCTCGATGATTACTTCGATAAGATATACTTATCGTACCAAATGGGAATGGTAAAACCTAAACGTGAGATTTTTGAACAAATTCTTAAATCAGAAAATATACCCGCTAGCCAAATCATGTTTTTTGATGACGGTCCTGCAAATATAGAAATGGCTGCATTGCTAGGTTTTAAAACGCAGCTGGTTAACGAAGGACAAGATTTTAGAGACTACTTTTTACAATAAAAAACATAGCTATGGGAATGATTGCCTCTTATATGATGGTTGATGAGCCTACTCTTAATAAGTTTATGGAGTTGGACGTTGAAGATGTTGCCGATCATATCTTCGACATGGAAGAAGAAGGATCAGCAGAGCTGACAGATATTGATAAGAGCTGGGATGGTTTACACTTCATTCTTACAGGTAAGTCTGCCTCTGAACCAATTGAAGGAGACGCATTAAGTGAAGCCATTGCCGGAGTAGAAATGTTTGATGAAAAAGGAGAAGAGTTTATTGCTTACATACCGCATAGTCGGCTAAAAGAAATCGTAAAAGCGCTAGAGAGCGTTGATGTTGAAAAGCTAAAAAAAGAGTTTAACCCGGCAGCTCTCAACGAAAACGAAATATACCCAACTATATGGGAAGATGAAGATAAAGACGGGCTGTTTGACTACTTAATAGACGGATACAATGCTATACTTGCTCTTTATAAGGATGCAGTAGGCAAAAATATGAATATTGTTGTAAGCATTTTATAAGCTAAAGATATGATACTAGAAGGTAAAAAACGCCTTTGGGCGGAATACCAGAAAGAAATACCCGACGATAAATACTTTTACGTACGTAGCTGTATCCGTCAGAATTTCTTCCCTGCGTCAGAACCCACTTTTCTGCGGATAATGCGCGACGAGCTGAAGAAAGATATCTTCGAAACGCCGTTCCATACCACTTGTAGCGGTATTGGCTACCATAGCGATATCGTTCCGATGGAAACAACCATGACCGTTGTTGCCCGCCAATTTGCCCTTATGACAGAAGCAGGCTACGAAAACTATGCGGCATCGTGTATTACTTCGTTTGGTTTATATTCGGAAATTATAGAAACTTGGAAGCATTTTCCCGAAGTGCTTGCTAAAGTTCGTAAACATCTTAAAGAGGCTACCGGACGCGAGTTTGAGATACCCAAAAGCTTGGCACATGCCAGCGATGTTGTCTTTAAGCTACGCCACGAAATTGCTGCTAAGGCAAAGTTTAAGCTGGTTAATAAGCATACTGGAAAACCGCTAAAAGTAGTTGAGCATATTGGTTGCCACTACTCTAAAATGTTTCCGCATAAAGGTGTTGGTGGCGCTGAGTATCCATACGTATTAGTTGGTATGGTTGAGGCTTGGGGTGGCGAAATAGTGGACTATCCCGAACGCCGTCATTGCTGCGGGTTTGGTTTTCGTCATTACTTAATAAAAGCCAATCGCGGCTACTCCGTTGCCAACACTAAGAAAAAATTCGAATCAATGGAGCCATATAAGCCCGATATGATAATTACTAACTGCCCGGGTTGTCCGTATTTTCTGGATCGCTGGCAGTATGTTATCGCCGAAATGGAGGGTAAAACATACGGAGGCAATGGGCAGGGAATACCCGCGTTTACATACGAAGAAGTTGCCGGATTGATGTTAGGCTACAACCCTTGGGATTTGGGGCTTCAAGTACATCAGGTTGCTGTAGAACCGCTATTAGATAAAATCGGTATTCAATATAATCCTGATGCAAAATACAAAGGCCCAAATGGCGAAGATCTTGGAAAGCCTGAAATGCCAATGACTATAAGGTGTTGCTAAACCACTAAACTAATATGAAAAAAATTGCAATTATAGGAGCAGGTGTAGCAGGTCTGGAAGCAGGACATGTTCTTGCTCAATTAGGACATCACGTTACCCTTATAGAGCAGAAAAATACAACAGGTGGTAATGTACGTAATTGGGACAGACTTTTTCCCAATCAACGCGAGGCAATCGAAGTGTATAAACCGCTTGTACAGCAAGCCGTAAACGATAAGCTGCGTATCTTAACAGACACCGTTGTAATGTCGGCAAAACATGAAAAGAACATACATCGTCTTACGCTTAGTAACGGCGAAACGCTAAACGCCGATGCTGTTTTGATAAGTACCGGCTTCCGTGTTTTCGATGCCCATCGGAAAGAAGAATACGGCTACGGCATCTATCATGATGTTATTACTTCTGCCGACCTTGAAAAGATAATGGCAACAAGTAATAGCGTCCGGACGACCAAAGGTCAAGAGCCAAAGCGAGTAGCCTTTGTGCATTGTGTAGGCTCACGCGACGAAAAAGTAGGTAACACATACTGCTCTAAAGTATGCTGCGTTACAGCAGTAAAGCAGGCTATAGAAATAAAGCAAATGTATCCCGATGCGGAAGTTTTTTGCCTCTACATGGACTTACGCATGTACGACCGATACTTTGAAGACCTTTATAGAGAAGCGCAAGAGAAGTATGGCGTAACATTTATTCGTGGCCGCTTATCCGAAGTAGCCGAATCGTTTGATGGCAGATTGCAGATAAAAACTGAAGATACGCTTAGAGGGAAGCCTTTAAAGTTCAACGTTGACATGCTTGTTCTGATGACAGGCATGGAACCTCCAAACTTAGCAGAACAGCTGGCAACGGAATTCAACATCCACCGTGGTGAAGATAGATTCTTTACACCCGAAGATGAGCATATCAACTTCAACCTATCAAGAAGAGAAGGTGTATTCTTAGCCGGAACTTGTAAGGGACCGAAAAATATTGCCGAAACAATTGCAGACGCCCGCTCGGCTGCAGATGCAATTATTAACTATCTGAAATAACAAGCCTATGAACCTTAGCGATAGCTTAAAAGAAAAAGTAGAAAAGCTTATCAATAACGCTACATCTGCCATAATTAGCACTATTGACGAGAATGGATATCCGCATACAAGGGCTATGCTCGCTCCTCGAAAAATAGAGGGATTAAAGCGTTTCTATTTCACAACAAATACTTCTTCGCAAAAAGTTAAGCAGCTGCGAAACAACTCAAAATCGTGCATCTATTTTTACGATCCGGTCAGCTATGTTGGCGTAATGCTAATTGGTACAACAGTAGTGCTGGAAGACGAAGCTTCTAGAAAAATGATTTGGCGAACAGGCGATGAAATATACTACTCGAAAGGTGTTTGCGATCCGGATTACTGCGTGCTGATGTTTATAGCAGAAAAACTAAGATTCTATAGTGACTTTAACCCTCGTGATTTCGAGATAACCAACTAACCACATATAACCAAAGCTACTCGCAATACTATATGACTTCAATAGCCAAATTCTGTAAACACCTCACAAATGCAAAATGGTTCGAGCTAACCATTGTTGCTGTCATAATAGCAAACTCTGTTCTTATAGGCGTTGAAACATACAAAACAAATGTCACCATACACCTCGTTCAGCAAATAATTCTAGGTATATTCACCTTCGAAATTGCTGCCCGTTTTATTGCCAGAGACAGTATAAAATCATTCTTTAAATCGGGATGGAATATTTTTGACCTTAGCCTTGTACTCATCAGCTATGTTCCAGAATCACTATTCGAGAACTCTTCAACAATAATGGTAGTAAGAGTTTTACGTGTATTTAGGGTTTTACGTTTACTACGTACCTCTGGAGAGATAAAGCTGATTATTGCGGTATTAACAAAGTCATTCAGCGCACTTTTTTACAACGGTCTATTCTTCTTCATATTTGTTTACTTATTTGCTATTATTGGAGTTTCAATATTTAAGCTTCCCGATTACAATTCGCTCCCACCGGAAAAGCAAATAGCGTATCAAAAACTGATGGACGAAGCACCTCCCGCGCCCACATGTTCGCCCGATCCATACGGAACACTTGGAGAATCAATGTTTACGTTATTTCGTGCACTTACAGGAGAAGACTGGACGGATCTGAGGTATAACCTTGTCAAAGCTAATGAGTATGGACTCATCAACGTATCATCGGTTGTTATTACAAGCTTCCATGTAGTTTGGTTTGTAATAGCTGCATTCTTACTACTTAACTTGGTAGTAGGTGCCATTGTAAATAACTATCAGGTAATTATGGAAGAAAGCCGACGAAAACAAGAACAAAGAGAGCTAGAAAAACAACTATAATTATGGCTGATTTTGGATACACGATAAATAAACAGCGGGTAATAGACATCGACAAAAACGATAGACAAACTATTGCGCGGGTTATTCAGCTAGAGCCGTCTATCAACATTTGTATAGGTTGCGGTACATGCACGGCTACATGCTCTGCCAACGTTTTTACGCAATTCAACCTACGCCAGCTGATGCTGCTTATTAATCGTGGCGAAACAGACAAGCTAAAGCAAGAAGTTGAAAAATGCATGCTTTGCGGTAAATGTATGCTGGCATGTCCGCGCGGAGTAAATACCAGAAACGTACTACTGGCAATAAGCAGAGCATTAACAGAAAACGAACAAAAACAAAACAGCTAAGCAATGAAAGAACGATTAAGCTTCGATCCGTTTGTTCTTCCATTTACGTTTGGAATAATATATATTGTTGTATATCTTATCATAGCAGTTATACGGGTAATAAATTCTTTGCCCACAGAAGATAAGCAGCGATTAGTAAAAGGGCTTTTCAGCAAAAAAATATTTATTTCGATAAAAGAAATTTTTCTTGAGTGTCTTCTACACCGCAAGATATTCGGGCATAACAAGTGGCTTGGCTTTATGCACATGAGCATTGCGTTAGGTTGGTTTATGATGATACTGATAGGCCATCTCGAAGTTAAGCTATATGCTCCCACCCGTTTCAACTTACCGTACTACCCCCTTTTCTTCCGCTACTTTATGATGGAAACGGAAACTACGCTGAGAGGAGGTCTCTTATTTTTCTTAATGGATTTCTTCCTGCTACTTACGCTGACAGGTATAGGAATGGCCATGTACAAACGAATCAATAAACGCAGATTTGGAATGCGTCGTACTACGAGACTTCGTTTAGGCGATACCATTGCAATGTACACATTATGGTCAATATTTCCACTCCGCTTGCTAGCAGAGAGCTTTACCTCGAACGTAAGTGGTGGTAGTTTTTTAACGCGAGGCTTTGGACTGGTATTTGAGAACTTCGTCTCAAACCCCGATCACACTTTGCCTATATGGTGGGCATATTCCATCGCGTTGGGTGTATTTTTTGTGGCACT
>JAVBOE010000078.1:0-48273 GCA_031550925.1 Bacteroidales bacterium
TCATTCCTATCCCGAGCCCGATGCGCGTTCGTTAGCGCAGCTATTGGCAGATAAACTTGATATTATTACAGATAGCATCATTATTACCAACGGCGCAACAGAGGCTATATATCAAATTGCTCATTTGTTTGAACGAAGCAAAGCAACAATTATTATTCCTACATTTAGCGAATATGAAGATGCCTGTTGTATCAATAAGATGACGTTGAATTTTGTAACGTCATTAAAAGATGTTGCGGACAATACAGAGTTGCTATGGTTCTGTAATCCCAACAATCCTACGGGAATGGTTCACTCCAAAGATGCTATCATCAATTTTGTGGAGAGTCATTCTGATATGACCATTGTTATCGATCAGTCGTATGCGTACTTCACACATAAAGATATATGGAGTGCAAGAGAAGCAGCACAATATAAGAACGTGTTGTTGATTCACTCTATGACTAAGCGATATGCCATACCGGGATTACGTTTGGGCTATGTTACGACGCATAAGTATTTGGCTGAAAAATTGAAACAGTATAGTATGCCTTGGTCGGTAAATCAGCTGGCAATAGCGGCGGGCAAATATTTACTAACACAAAAAGATATTTCGTTGCAGCTAAGCTTAGACGATTATCTTGCAGAAACAAAACGGTTGGTACAAAAATTAAGCAACATAGCCGGTTTAACGGTTATGCCGTCAGATACTCATCTCTTTTTATGTAGCTTATGGAATGGTAAAACTGCTGCTGAATTGAAAGAATATTTGGCAAATAAGCATGGCATTCTCATACGCGATGCCGCTAACTTTAGAGGATTAGGCGAGCGTTATTTTCGTATTGCAACGCAAACGGAAGAAGAAAACGATAGGCTGGTTAAAGCAATAAAAGAATGGATGTAGCATTTTTTCTATTCGTATCAATCCCTTTGTTGATCGGATGTTTGCTCGATATGCTGCTTGGCGATCCTCAATGGCTACCGCATCCTATTGTGGGTTTTGGTAAGCTGATTTCATGGGGAGAGAAAAGGTTGAATGGAGGTAAAAATCGAAAGCTAAAAGGTGCATTACTTTCGGTGTTACTTATTCTGATTTGTTTTGCGATAACCCTTGCGGCTATGTGGTATTTATATCTGTTCAACTTGTATGCTGCTATAGCTTTTAGTGCTGTTATAGTGTTTTTCTGTTTGGCAGCAAGAACACTTATTGTAGAGGTTAAGAACGTTTTTCATGCAGTAGATAAATCGTTAGATGAAGGCAGAAAGCAAGTTGCGCGTATTGTTGGCAGAGATACTTCACAGCTATCAGAACAGCAAATAAAGACAGCAGCGTTAGAAACTTTGGCGGAGAATTTGAACGATGGTGTAATTGCTCCGTTGTTTTGGTATATGCTGTTGGGGATACCTGGAATGCTGACTTATAAAATGATTAATACGCTTGATTCGATGATTGGTTATAAGAGCGATAGGTATAAAGTGTTTGGATGTTGGGCTGCGCGTATTGACGATGTTGCCAGCTATATTCCTGCCCGATTAACGGCTATGTTAATGATTTTAGCAAGCGGACGATTTTCATTATTTTCGTTCGTGAAAAAATATGGTCGGCAGCATGCAAGCCCTAACTCGGGTTATCCCGAAGCAGCGTTGGCAGGCATCTTGAATTGTAGGTTTGGCGGTACTAATGTTTATTTTGGCGAGAAGATTGATAAACCGTATATAGGATGTAACCCAAAAGAGTTGACATATACCGATATGCAAAAAGCTGTAAAAATTAATATTATTGCAGAAGTATTAATGCTTGTGTTAGTTGCTGTAATTATGTTTGGGATAAGTTACTACATAGTGTGATGAATTTTTTTGTAATAGGCATAGATGATAATCGGACTCAGTACTTCTCTCCCGAAGTACTAAAAATTATTGCATCTCATTCTGTTTTTTCGGGAGGAGTGAGGCATCATGAGATTGTCGCTTCTATGCTGCCCGATAATCATACTTGGATTGATGTTAAAGTACCACTTAGTAGCGTGTTTGAACAGTATGAAGCATATGATGAAATTGTGGTTTTTGCGTCGGGAGATCCGCTTTTCTTTGGCTTTGCAAATACCATTAAACGGTTAATGCCCGAAGCGGATATTGTTTTATATCCTTACTTCAACTCATTGCAGGTGCTTGCTCATCGGCTTTTAATTCCTTATCATGATATGCATATTGTATCGCTTACGGGTCGTTCATGGGATATGTTCGATGTTGCGTTGATACAAGGATATGATAAAATAGGGGTACTTACTGATAGAGAGAAAACGCCATCGGTTATTGTAGAGCATATGCTAGAGTATGGCTATGATAACTATAAAATGCACATTGGCGAAAAGCTTGGTAATAGTGAAGAGGAAAGAGTATCGGAGTATGAGCTGAAAGATGTAATAGGTCGTTCATTCACATTTCCTAACAATATTATTTTTACTAAAACATATACAAGGCAGCGTCCGTTTGGCATTCCCGAGAATGAATTTCACCTGCTCGATGGGCGTTCGAAGATGATTACCAAGATGCCTGTTCGCTTGCTTTCTTTGAGCATGTTGGATTTGAGGGCTAAGAAAGTTTTTTGGGATATAGGGTTTTGTACAGGTTCTGTTTCTATTGAGGCAAAGCTGCAGTTTCCGCAATTACAAATTTTTGCTTTTGAGCAACGCATTGAGGGAAAAAAGTTAATGGAGAAAAACTCTTGCAAGTTTGGTACTCCCGGAATAACAACAATTATAGGCGATTTTACTCAGGCAGCTATTAGCGATCTTCCTGCTCCGGATGCTGTGTTTATTGGCGGGCATGGTGGTAAGATGAAAGAAATTATTACTAGGATTGTCGATGTTATTTCAGATAACGGAACTATAGTTTTCAACTCTGTTTCAGAAGATAGTAAAGTGCAGTTTATAGATGCTGTTGAAAGTAGTAATGGCTTACAAATACAGCAAACAACAACAATAAAGGTGGATGAGTTTAACGCTATTGAGGTGATGAAAGCCGTAAAAATAAAGTAGAATGTTGAGTACAGCAATAATATTAGTTTCTGAAAGTAGTATCGGTTTGGCAAATACTATTGCCAAAGGTATTGATGGAGCGAAGATATACGCTAAAGCAAGCATAGATGGAACGATTAAGATTAGTTCAATCGCAGATACAACAAGCGATCTATTCGATAAGGGCGATTCGCTTATCTATATCGGTGCTATGGGAATATGTGTGCGTAGCATCGCTCCTCATGTTACAGATAAGCATACAGATCCTGCTGTTATTAATGTTGATAGTACTGGTAGGTATGTTGTTTCAGTGCTATCGGGGCATGTTGGAGGTGCTAACGAGCTAACGGAGCAAGTAGCTCGGCTTATTGGTGGTGAGGCTGTCATTACAACACAAAGTGACAATGCAGACCTTTGGACGTTAGATACTATTGGACAACAATATGGTTGGCAAACAGAGACTACTGCAGAAAGTTTGAATCATCCCATTATTCTTTTTGTAAACACAAAACCTACAGCTCTTTTATTAGATGTTAAAGATAACAGCACCGCTTATTTAGAGCGTACCACGCCCAATCATGTTGATGTGTTTTATAGCTATAATGATATTGATTTTAGTAAATATGAATTGTTGATTGCCGTAACGCCATTTCTTTATCCCGAAGCACAAATGCCTGTTATATACTACCATCCACAGGTGTTGAGTATGGGCGTTGGGTGTAGAAAAGATTGCTCTCCTGATGGGGTTGTTGAGTATATTAGAGGTGCATTACTTAAAAATAATATAGCAGAAGCATCTATAAAAGCTATTGCTACTATTGATATTAAGAAGGATGAAAAATTGGTAGAGAGTATTCGTTCTTATTTTTCCAAACAACCTCTTGAGGTATATGCTGCCGATGAGTTGAAAGATATAGAAGTCCCTAATCCTTCTGAAAAGGTTGAAAAGGCAACAGGTGTAAGCAGTGTATCAGAAGCAACAGCTATAAAAAGTTCCGATACCGGTTTGTTGATTTTAGAAAAACAAAAGGCGGCAATTACTGTTGGTAATGAGTTTACATTTGCTGTGGCTATTGATATCAGTGCTGTTCGCAGAGGGCATATAGAGATTGTAGGTGCGGGTCCCGGAGACCCCGAGTTGGTCTCAGTAAAAGGAAAGTACTTTTTAGAAGCAGCTGATCTTATTCTGTATGCCGGAAGCCTTGTACCTGTTGAATTGACGCACTATGCAAAGCAAGGTGCTATTGTTCGTAGTTCGGCAGATATGACACTCGAAGAGCAATTTGAGCTAATGAAGGATTTGTATGATCGCGGAATGCTGGTTGTACGCTTGCATACAGGCGACCCGTGTATCTATGGTGCCATTCAAGAACAAATGGCATTCTTCGATGAGCATAGCATGTCATATCATATCACGCCAGGTATATCTTCGTTTCAGGCTGCTGCTGCTGCATTGCGCTCACAGTTTACGATTCCGGAGAAAGTTCAGACCATTATTCTTACTCGTGGGGAAGGTCGTACACCAATGCCTGAGAAAGAGCAACTTCGCTTGTTGGCTCGTTCACAGAGTACGATATGTATATTTCTTAGTGCAGGGATTGTAGATAAAGTTCAAGAGGAATTGTTGGAGCATTATTCCCCTGAAACGCCTGTTGCAGCCTGCTATAAGCTAACTTGGAAAGATGAAAAAATATACAGAGGTCAGCTGAAAAATTTGGCAAAAATTATAAAAGAAAATAACCTATCACTTACAACTATGATTGTTGTTGGCGATGCAATAGATAACAGGCAAGGCTTATCCAAGCTATACTCACATCAGTTTAAGCACCTTTTCAGAAAATGAGTAAGATAACACTTATTACAGGTGGTCAACGTTCGGGCAAGAGCGGATATGCGCAACAGGTGGCTTTATCGTTGTCGCAAAATCCTGTATACCTTGCTACGTCTCGTGTGTGGGATGATGAGCATCGCGCACGTATAGACCGCCATAAGGCAGATAGAGGCAAAGAGTGGACAAATATTGAAGAAGAAAAAGAGTTGAGCAAACATGATTTAAATGGACGTGTTGTGCTAATAGACTGTGTTACGCTTTGGGCTACCAACTACTTTTTTGATATGCAATCGGATGTTGATGCGGTACTAAAAGTATTGAAAGCAGAGTTTGATAAGCTGACAAAACAAGATGCGCAATTCATTTTTGTTACTAACGAAGTAGGAATGGGAGGCGTATCTCAAAATGTTGTTCAGCGTAAGTTTACCGATTTGCAGGGATGGTTTAATCAGTATATCGCATCAAAGGCAAATGAGGTGTTCTTAATGGTATCAGGCATCCCATTGAAAGTAAAATAATATATTTGAGAATATAAATGATACAGTTTAATATTGAAAAACCAAACGAAGATATTCTTTCTTATCTCGATGAAAAAATAGAGAATCTTACAAAACCAAAAGGTTCGTTAGGTATGCTCGAAACGCTTGCAAAGCAGATAGGTTGGATACAACAGAGCCTCAGCCCTAATCTAAAGAATCCTCATCATATTATATTTGCGGGCGATCATGGCATTTGCTCGGAGGGGGTTAGCGCTTCACCTCAGGAAGTAACCTACCAGATGATTGATAATTTCATTGCAGGCGGCGCCGGTGTTAACTTTCTGGTACGTCAACATGGTTTTAAATTTATACTGGTAGACTCGGGCGTTATCTACGATTTTGATGCCGACAATCCTATTATAAATAAGAAAATACGTAAGGGTACGCGCAGCTACCTGCACGAGGCAGCTATGACAAAAGAGGAAATGGAGCTAGCTATAAAGTATGGTGCAGAATGTGTACAAGATTGCTACGATAAGGGTTGCAATGTTCTCTGTATTGGCGAAATGGGCATTGGTAATACTTCTTCATCTGCTTTATGGATGTCCTGTTTTGCTGGTATTTCCTTGGATAAATGCGTTGGTGCCGGTAGTGGTTTGCAGGGAAAAGGACTAGAACATAAGTATAATGTGCTTAAAAGGTCGCAAGACAACTATAAGGGAGATGGCTCAACAGAAGATTGGATAGCATATTTTGGCGGTTATGAGATGGTAATGACTGTTGGTGCAATGCTTAAAGCGGCGGAATTGAAAATGCTTATTATGATTGATGGATTTATTATGACTAGCTGCTTACTTGCTGCATCAAAGTTGAATCCTAACGTTCTTCACTATGCAATTTATGGGCACCAGGGAGATGAAGCAGGGCATAAATTACTACTTGAATATTTAGGAGGAACACCTATTCTTAAGCTGGGATTTAAGCTGGGGGAGGGAACCGGAGCGTTGGCTGCGTATCCTATTGTGGAGTCGGCTGTAAGAATGATTAATGAGATGAGCTCGTTTAAAGAAATAAAAGTTACTAAATATTTCTAGCAGATGAAAGCTATAGCTGCTGCACTGGTTTTCTTTACTCGCCTTCCGCTATGGAGGTTTAAGGCGTTTGACCTGTCCGCAAAATATTTTAAACAGGTGGTCAACTACTGGGCTGTTGCGGGATGGTTAACGGCAGGAGTTATGGCTGGTGTACTATGGCTTTCGGTGCAAATATTACCATTGTCGGTAGCAGTAATGCTTGCAATTATAAGCAGGGTAATACTTACAGGTGCTTTACACGAAGATGGCTTAGCCGATTTCTTTGATGGTTTTGGTGGTGGAACTACAAAGCAGAGAACGCTCGAAATAATGAAAGACTCTCATATCGGTACATATGGAGTACTCGGACTTATCCTTTATTTTTTATTACTTTATCAAGTATTAGTATATCTACCATTTCCTTTTATAGTGTATGCAATACTTGCAGGCGATCCGTTATGTAAGCTGATATCGTCATTTATTGCATCTGTTTTACCGTATGCAAGAACAGAAGAAACTAGCAAGTCGAAGGTAGTTTATAATAAACCATCGCTTGTATCTGTGGCTGTATCGTTAGTTTTTGGGCTCACTCCGCTACTTTTTTTGGTAGATTATCATTTTTGGCCTGCTGTTTTACTTCCAATCCTTATGTTTAGTCTTCTTGTACTTATTATGAAACGTAAGATACAAGGCTATACCGGCGATTGTTGTGGCGCGATGTTTTTACTGACCGAGCTATTTTTTTATTTAGGATTGCTCATCATTCCTACACTGTATTGATATGAATGTTTACTTGATACGCCATACAACCATTGATGTACCAAGTGGTATATGCTATGGACAAACAGATGTTCCGCTAAAGAATACCTTTGAGGAAGAAGCGGAAAAAGTAAAACAGCGATTATCTGATATAAACTTTGATGCTATATATTGTAGCCCACTCAGTCGGTGCAGACGATTGGCCCATTACTGCGGATACTCTGAGGCTATACTTGATGCCCGATTGAAGGAGCTAAACTTTGGTGATTGGGAAATGGGTAAATGGCATGAGCTGGATATGACTATTTGGGATAGTGATTGGGTAAATATTCCTACACCTAATGGCGAAGCGTTTATACAGCTATACGATAGGTTGGCTTTCTTTTTTGAGGAATTGAAAACTAAAGGACACAACGAAGTCGCGGTATTTACACACGGTGGAATTATTGGTGCAGCAAAATCTTATTTTGGTCAACAAGACTTACGATACGCCTTTGATGATGTTGTAAAGTACGGCGAGGTAGTAGAGTTTGAGTTGAAGTAAATATATATCGTCATTTCGAGCGCAGCGAGAAATGACGATACTTATATATTCTGCCTTTCTCTGAAATAAGCATTACCGTTAACTTTCCGTTAGGTAGGAGCGGAGAGCATATATCATAGCACTTCTTTACAATTAACGAGAAAAACCCTATTTCATTTTCAGAAATAATATCCCACAGCTGTCGGGCAAGGTTGATTTTCTTGATGGCCTCAATTGTTTCAGTTGAGCAGTTGGATTGTTCTGCAAGGCTGACTAAGAAAGACTTATTCATGGTTACATTTTTGCTGTGCGTGTCTAGATTGCCCTCTGCTAATTTTACAACTTTACCTATCATTACCCCTAGTGTAACTTCTTTAATATCCAGTTCTGATGCAATCTTTATGGTTTCGCCGATAAAGTTTCCGTAGTGAATAAAAGCCTGATTGAGTAGATTTGGAAATTCTTTCCGTACAAAATCTTCACTTTTTGCACCCGAATTAATTACAATATGTTCACATCCCAACGCTTTAGCCAGTTCCATTTCTTTGCGGATAGAGTTAACAAAAGCCTCTGATGAGAAAGGTTTGACAATGCCAGATGTTCCGATGATTGATATCCCGCCAACTACACCTAGCTTAGGGTTAAAGGTACGCTGAGCAACCTCTTTACCTTTAGGCACGGATATGGTAACATATACACCGCTTGCCATATCAGGGTATTGATGCAGCAGCTTCTCAACTTCTTGCTCTATCATTTTTCTTGGAGTGGCGTTTATGGCAGGCTCTCCAACTTTTAATCCAATACCTTCTAGTGTAACGGTACCAACGCCTTCACCTTGTAAAAATCCAACGCCGTTTATGTTATCGCTAAGTTCTACAGTCGAAATAATTTCTAATCCGTTGGTGATATCCGGATCGTCTCCGGCATCTTTTATTACGGTACTACTTGCTTTATTATTAGCAATAACAGTGCTTTCAATAGGTACGAGTAGTTTTTCTCCATCAGGTAGCGAAATGTAAATTTCGTTTACTTTTTCTTGTGTAATGAGCGACAGTAATGCTGCTTTGGTTGCAGCTGTGGCGTATGTACCTGTTGTAAATCCTATGTGTAGAGAAAAAAAATCGGGTAATATTTTTTCTATCTGTTTTCGTAATCCATACTGACCGTAAGCTGTAATAAACTTATCAGATAGGGTAGGGCGCCGAACTACCAGAATAGGTATATTCACCTTGTTTGCTGCATCCAGCTTATTGTTGAAGCCTCCTGTTTCGCCACTCTCTTTTGTCAGTATTGCCTGTGGGTTGATGTTCCTAAACAGCTCATATTCGTTGCTATCCGAATTGTAATAGATAATCCTTTCTGATGGAAAACCGGCTTGTTTTGCAAGCTGTATAGACTCTTCTTTGTGTAGTATTCTAAACCAGCAATCATTATTCTGCCAGTATGATTTTAGCTTACTAATGGTACTTACACCTGTTAAAGCAAGCAACTTTGTGATGTTGTGTGATGTAAGATAATCAATGGCTTCATCGTAGCCATTGAGCCATATTGCTTTTTTACTGTCTTCGTTTTCGTAATTTCGTTCTAAGCGAATTACCGGAATATTCAGCTTATCCGATACTGTGGCAATATTCTTATGCAGGTTGTTGGCAAAGGGATGTGCGGCATCTATAAGCAGGTGAATATTGTTCTCTTTGCAAAAATTCTCCATCTCGTTTTCGTCCATTCCACCATAAATATGTGTAGCATGAGGGCATGAAATATCTTGCTGATAGGTTTTTGTAGAGTAGTAGAATGGTTTTCCTGCTTCCTCGCAAACTCTTGCAGCAATGCGCCCTTCAGTTGTGCCACCTAGTATAAGAATCATGATTCATTCTTTTCGAGGTGAGCAATAAGTAAAGGAATGCGTTGCAACAGTTCTTCTATGCTGAATAGGCTAATAGATTCATCAGTCAGATGCAGCTTTATTTCTCTGTCTGGAATACTCCCAACTTCGAGATAAATTGCAGACTCAACATTTCGTGAAGCATAGATATCATTTCGGAGTAAGGCCTTACGAACCATAGCGTAGTTTTGTCCATGACCGGCTAGCTTTATCTGCCTGCTGTGACTGCCTTCTATGCGGAATAGCCCTGTGTTTTGGTCGAACGTAATGCCCTTGCGAGCAAAGAAACCGCTTAGCGAACCGTCTAACGATAAGTCTTCCGGGGCACCGATTTTTATACCGTTTGCCTTATCCATAAGCCATATCTTGTCGGCTATTTGTAGCGCCAGTTCCAGGTCGTGAGTAGAGAGAAAAATTGTTTTTCCTGTTTTTCGTGATAGGTTATGTAGTAGCTGCATTATCTCTACCTTACTAGGAAAATCAAGGAATGCAGTAGGTTCGTCTAAAAATATGATGGGCGTTTCTTGGGCTAGCGTCTTTGCTATCATTACCTTTTGCTTCTCGCCATCGCTAAGCGAATGAAAAAGCCTGTCGGTAAGATTCTCTATTTTTACAAGTGATATAGAGTGATTAACAACCTCTTCATCGTGCTTCGATAGCGTTCCCCAGAAACCTGTGTAAGGACTTCGACCTATGCCTACCAGCTCCCGTACGGTCATATTTTTTATATCCACCTTTTCGGTAAGCACAACGCTGACTAGCTGAGCGAGCTGTTTTTCCGAATAATCTTTAATCTCTTTTCCTAATACATAGCAATCGCCAGATAGCTTAGGTTGAAAGGCTGATAAGGTTCGTAGGAGAGTTGATTTTCCTACACCGTTTGCACCTAGTAAGCATGTCAGCTCGCCACCTAATACCGAAGCATTTAAGTCGGAGCCGACAACTTTTGTTTTCGTCTTAGAACGATAACCGATAGAAAGATTCTTTATTTCAACTGTTTTCTGCCTTTCCATCTTCTATTCGTTTAGACGTGTTTTACGTTTCCCGAAAAGTACAGAAATAACAATCGGCGCACCTATCAGCGCAGTAACAGAGTTGATAGGAAGCGCACCCTCAAAGCCCGGCATGCGAGCAATTAGGTTGCAGAATAATGCCAGCGAAGCACCCGTTAACATAACGGCGGGCATTAGTATGCGGTGTTCTGAGGTGTGAAAAATAGCCCGGCATAAGTGTGGAACTGCCAGTCCAAGGAATACAATAGGTCCGCAGTATGCGGTTACAATAGCTGTTAAAACGCACGAACAGCCTATGGTGTATAGCCTCGAACGTCTTACATCCATTCCAAGATTACGCGCATAGTTCTCGCCAAGCAACATTAGGTTGAGCGTTTTTATAAGAAGAAAAGACAGCGGAATCAACACGGCCATAATGCATACAAAGATATAAACCTTATCGCCAGATACTTTAGAAAAGCTGCCTAGTCCCCAAATCACATATGCACGAACATCTTCGTCGTTGCTGAAGAATTTTAGCACACCTATTATGGCTGTTGCGATATAGCCAATCATCACACCGATAATAAGCAAGATGACATTACCTTTTATTCGTTGCGATATGGCAATTATAACAGACATTACCACCAACGCCCCTACAATGGCAGCAACGGTTATAGCAACCTCTCCAACAAATCCAACCTTACTTAACGCAACGCCGCCAATGCTTCCGGATAGAAGAATAATAAACGCAACCCCTAAGCTAGCACCCGAGCTGATACCTAGTTCTGATGGGCCTGCTAGCGGATTCTGAAATACGGTTTGCATTTGAAGACCACTGATAGAAAGGCCTGCACCTGCCACTAACGCTGTAAGCGTTTGCGGAAAGCGCGATTTCCATACAATATTACTCCACACTTCCGACTCGCTTCCGCTTCCCCCCACAATCTTCCATATTGAGCTAAGTGGAATATTTATTGTACCCAATACTAAGTTTAGAAAAAAGAACAGTACGATGGATGCAAATATTATTGCGAGTAACAGCTTATGTGGTCTTCCTTTCATCTAGCTTATTCGGTTAATATTTCGTAGTAAACAGGCTCGTAATCCGGTAGTAGATGGGGATGAAACGCTTTAATTAAATCGGCAAGTACAACTTCCGGCTCAACAGGTGTATTCTCGTAAAATGGCTTTTGGCGAAGGTTGCAGTACACAACCTTTTTATCTTTAAAGGCTTTAAAATCGGTGTAGCGAGAGTCGCTGCTCTCTAGTGCATCGTACGAGTAATCTCCTGTATGGCTTACCAGCAAACGCCAGTAGTCGGCATTTGCTCCGTATGTATATACCGATTCAAAATCTAAGTTTACACCGCCTGTTTCGTCGTTATCCTTCAAAAAGTATTCGGCACCGGCATCTCTAAACTGTTGCGCAAGGTAGCTTTTACCTCCAACTACGTACCAGTTACCCGAGCGCATCTCG
The DNA here is from genome assembly GCA_031550925.1 of Bacteroidales bacterium. Classification (GTDB taxonomy): domain Bacteria; phylum Bacteroidota; class Bacteroidia; order Bacteroidales; family UBA932; genus JAIRNF01. Next base: position 12,018 of record JAVBOE010000078.1, read on the forward strand.
CCACTCATAACAGTGGGTCTTTTCTCAACTTTTGCTGCCAATGCTTTCAGTTCGTTGTACTTTTGTTCTATATTGTTGAACAGCTCGTTGGCCTCTTCTTCCATATCAAGTAGCATAGCCGTAAACTTAAGCCACTCAGCCTGTCCAAGCGGAGTTAGCTCTTTATATCCAAGGAAGCTTACCAGCGGAAAACCTAAATCGGTAAGCGATTCGTAGCCACCACGCTTAAATGGTGAAACTAATATTACATCGGGATTCAGGCTAAGAATAATTTCGGTATCAAAATTGCCTTCAATACCAATCTGGCTAACCTTCTTAGATGCTATAAGCTCGTTCATTTTTTCATTAAAAAGGAAACGCGTACTTGTTATACCGACTATTTTATCTAGCGCGTCAAGCTTAATAAAGTTAGACAGCTGCAACGATGTCATACAAACTACCGATTGCACAGGCGTGTTGATAACCGTGTATCCTGAGGGAACATCCTTTGCTTCGACACCTCTTGGAACAAAAGCATAATGATAAGTTGTTTCATTTTCGCCATCGGGGTCTTGTACGTCCACCAACCTGTATCCGTTATATTCAGACACTTTGAAACCTTGGGCATATTTTACGGTTATAGTAGAGTCGGCGGTAGCATTAACAACATCAATCTTGCTTGCTGTGTTTTTGCATGAGTATAGTATTGAGATTGCCAGAAGGCAAAGAAGCAGCTTCTTCATATCTTATTGGTGTATTATCATTAGTGAGAAGTAAGGAATTGTACGGTTTAGTATCACTTCCGTATCATGCGTGTAAAACTCTTTTTCTTTAGAACCTACATTCTCAAAATAGTGAAAGTTCAATGTCGGTTCTTCTTTAATGGCTTCTTTAATGGCTTCGATGCATTTCGATACTTTCATTATTACAACCGTCTTGCCTTCTTTTACTTGCTGTAGCAGCGATTGAGCAGTTATTGTTCCGGGGACTACGCTCAGCTCTTCCTCTTGCTTTACAATATGGAGGTTAGCCAGCGCTCCACAGGCTATAAATGCAGGCACTCCGGCAATACGCTCGGTGGGAATGTCTTTCTGCATCAGGCTATCTTGTATGTAATGTATCGACGAGTAAAAACCCGCATCGCCCTCGGCTGTTACGGCAACTCGCTTTCCTTGTTCGTATAGCGTCCGAATCTCTTCGGATGCTTTCCCATAAGCAGCTATAGCCTCATTGCGATTCATACTCATAGGTACGTTAAAGGGGCGAACTTTTGCTGTTTTAATCCCCAGCTCAGAAAGAATTTCCATCGACCGTGATGCTTGCTTTCCTTCTTTTGTGAGGGTATATGGGCAAAAAACGAAATCGACTGACTGTAACGCACGCAAAGCCTTGAGTGTAATCAGCTCGGCTTCTCCAGGACCCAACGATATAAATTGTACAGCGTTATTCATAACAATATCACGAAATACGTATCAAGTATCACGATTTTCTTAATAGCGTTATTCTGATGTAAAGCGCATGCGTGCAAGGCACGAACAAGCGGTGGAATAAAGGTATTAAGCTTTACCTCGAGCTTGAAACCGGTTACTTTTGCTTGGCAGGTCTTCTGACTTACTTCATTTCGGGGCAGCCTTCCCATTCTTACGAACAGTGGCAAGAGTGTTGCCCGAAATTTATACGAAGCTTACAGCAGCGAGTCTGTTCAGGTTTTTCACCTGATTCCCTTTTAATCGGCATTGTTCGCAGCGAACGTACCGAGCCTAAGCATGTGGGGCAAAGATAGTAATTATTGGGTTGATATACGTAAAAATGTTTTGAAGCTACTTTTGTGTATATTTGGTAATCATAATAAGTTAAAATGAAGAAAACCATAGCTCCTTTACTAATATTACTTACATCATTTGCTTTATATTGGATAATCTTAATTGTCCTAGCTATAGTGATCGACTCTTTTCATGCAGGTGGAGAGCAGTATTTCCTGAGAATTTTATCATGTGGAATAGATCTTTCTTTTTTTGTTGGTTTTGTTGTACTACTTGTTGTGTGCATAGCTTATAAAGAGTGGGCGAAAAGAAATAAGTTGCTAATTGCACTACTGGGACTTATTATAATTTTCTGTTGCGTTTTCACTCTATTCTTTAACCACTGATGAATTTTGCTGTTGTCGCTCTTTATTTAAACACTCCATCTTTCTTTGCTGTCTCTATAGAATAAGTTGAGCAAAATTTTAGGTTTAGGATAGTAGCTTAAAGAAAACTTTTTTCGCTGAAGTAGTTTTGTTAAAATCTGACAATCATTTGGTTGTGACAGAGAAAAGTTCTATGTTTAAGAAAAATTAGTAGCCATGAAAAATTCTGTTTCACCGGACTTGAGTAAGGTTATTGAGCGTACGGGTAAAACCTTGCTTGTTATTGTAACAGTTCTCGCAGTGCTGATATTAGCGCGGTTGCTGTTTCTGATTATAAGTGGCAACTCGCTGTCCGAGGTGTTTACTTCTGTTTTTAATTTACGGCTATTCGCATTCTAGCAGGGGGGATTTACGTCTCCTTTTTTATTTTGTTGAAACGTAAATGCGAAAACAAAAACGCTCTAAAGCTCAGCTTTAACAACCGTTTTAGGTAAAGGGGTAGTATGCGCTTATTTTGTTGCGTTAAATATATTTGCTGATATCATAATGAAAATCTCTTGGTAAAACACCAAGAGATTTTTTATGAAGAGTAAGTAACTGTTTAAATTTCACTTACTAATTTTTCTAAGCAATGTAAAGTCTTTACATAATCCTGCTACTATTATCTTTTTGTCTTTGTGATAAAGCATCGTTGCATTTTTTCTTCATACTTTTTGGCGCCCCAAAAAGTATCAAAAAGGGCTTGAAAATTTTAACGCGCTCCGCCTCTCGGCTTCGCTTGAACGGAAAATTTTCAGCAAGGATTTTTCTTTTATAGCGGAATTGCATTCCGCAGCTGCTATTCAGCTTTAGCAAGAAAAGAACCAGCAACCAGCTTGTTAGCGCATGGCCGGACGGCGTTCCAGCGGAGAGCAGGCTAACCCATGGAAAGCTACTAGCGTCGGGCGGCCTTGATCTTTTGCCTACTTTTGTATCAAGACAAAAGTAGGAAGAGAGAACACTCACCAACGGTTTATACTAACGTAAAGCACTGCTTGTAAATGTTATATTTATCAAATTTAAACAGTTTCTAATACTAACATAGCTGAATTTATCACAGCTGTATGACATTAAAGAGGATGCAATTATCAGATATGCAATAAATTATGCGATGTTAAGAATATCATAATATTTCTATAGAACAATATCTTTCTCTAGCTGTTTTAATAAGTATAATAAACATGCTAGCTATGGAAACGATTGTTGATGCTGCTGTAGATTACAGCTTATTATACGAAAAGCCTCGTATAGCTTTTGATGATTTAGAAAGGGCTTTCATTTCGGGTGCCAGGTGGATGGTTGAAGATAAAACCGACAGGAAAAAGCGGGACAAAGAGGTGGAGCAAAGTAATATTGTTTTTAGGGGTGCAATAACAGAAATGGCAAAGCTATATGGCTCTATGTTTGAAGGGTGCAACCTTACAAAATATGATTTGGAGCAAGCATTTATAAGCGGCGCCAAATGGATGGTTGGGCGAAAGATTGATAGAAAAACCTTAGAAAAAATAAAAGAGAAGCAGAAGAATAGTAAAATAGTTGTAGAATTTGTTTAGGTTTTTGTTGTGAGAGTGGCAGGCTTTTAAAGCCTGCCACTCTTAGCTTATAGGGTAATATTTATTTGCGCAGAACCACTCCAAACGGAGGAGGTTTTTTAATGGCAAGAATGTCAAAATGGTTTTTAAATAAAACAAAAGGGCAACCGAATGTTCAATTTCCCTTTTGTTCTATTAGCGTTAATGCGCTTATTTTGCCGCTTCGATTGATTTTTTACGGAATTCTTTAAGCATTTTTTCTAGCTCTAAAGAAGCCTTGCGGGCGCGAGTACCTGCTGCTTTGTTTCCTTTTTCAACCTGAAGGTTTGCGTCAGCCTTAAATGCCTCGATAGAAGCATTGATTTTAGCCATTAATTCTTCCATGTTTCTATATAGTTTTAAATTTGTAAGAGCTCAAAGGTAAAAAAAATTACTATACATCCTTACGGTAAGCTATTGTTTCGCTGTATTTTCTTCTGTTACAATAGCTATTAGCTGAACATGCATGGGCAGCGCTCCGGTAGATAGTAGTATGGCCAAATCTTCGGCTTCTTTTTTAGTGAAGTTACCTGATATTTGGCATTGCCCTCCGGTTATTTCGGCATTTACTATAGGGTATGAGAATACTTTGCCATCTGATACAATAGCAAGAGCTTTACCAATGTTATCGGCTGTAAGACGGGCAAACATCCTCGCACCTTCACTGTTCATTGTGAAGCTAACAATGTTATAGCCCCGTTCTTCTTGCTCAACCTTTGCATCTGTTATCACGCTGCCATCAAGCGGTGCTTTACCATCTCTTGTGCTTATTTTTATGGCAACCAGCTCCACATGGTCATCACCGTGGAAACTTTTTACCGACCAAAGAAAACGGAGGTTATTAGGAAATATACCATGTGTGCCTGCAAAGCCAAGCATTTGATTAATTTGAGCCGTATCGCTGATAGCGGCAATACCTACACAACCTGAGTGATATGCATTGCCATAAGCATCTATCGATGGTTGAAGAATAGCGAAAAGAGGATAATCGGGATTGCTGTTTTCTACTACCGGTTTCTTGGTTTTATTTTGTTCTTTAATCAGCTTGTCGGCTTTGGCTAGCATTTCATACACGCCGGGGTCAATGGTCACAGCAACATTGTTGTATGTTTCCCATATTCCCAGCGCGCCCGGTTTGGTTAAAAGGTTTGCTAAACCTTCAAGATTTTTTATTTTCGGTATTTTGAGCTGAATGAAGTCTGAACTACCCACTCTATAAATGTCTGCATCTCCTTTTACTCCATATCTCTCTGCACGAGACCTGAGGACATTAAAGGTATTTGAAAAAGCAGCATAGCACTCATTATTAAGCATAGAAATAACCTCATTATTGGTCGAACTTGGGTTAATATGATCGCGCAGCTCATAAGTGCTGAAAATAACAGACAGCTGGCTGTTTGGCGCAACCTCATCCCATGCTTTATGAAACAACTCTAAAAAGTTGGAGGTAGTATCTATGTTTTGCTTTTCGATAGCAGTATTAATGGCTTTTAGAAATAACGGGTCGGTATTATTATCTGATAGCCTAAGAAGTAAGTCGGGTGTAGATAATTTTAACGTAATAGTTGTAGTTGCTTCTGTTTTTGCTTTCGGACTTTTACACGAGTGTAAGCCTATGGCTGTTACAAGAAGCATTGCTATAGCAAAACCAATGGCTGGCTGTTTTTTCATAAGTGGTATGTTATTGATAGCTATTCTGTTTTATTGGTATTAGTGAAGTGCTTAAAAAAGTGCAATGTACTCATTTTAGCCCCTAAATCCCCTAAAGGGGACTTTTGTAAATCGTTGATTTTTAAAGCCCCCTTTAGGGGGTTGGGGGCTAAACGGTTTTTGATTCATTCTCTTAACCGCAAATGCAAAGCTAATAAATAAAGAACTTTAAATCAACTTTAAATCAATAATAATCAAAAATATATACGGACTCTTTGTCGATAAAAGGCTTTATTTTTGCAAAGCGGACAGCAAATAGTTGCTCATGAAAAAAACAAGCATTGCCATAGCTATACTAGAGGTGGGAGTTGCCGCCACCTTACTGGTAGTGGCAATAAAAAATATAATAACCTTACCTAGCATTAGTGACGGTGGAAAACTCCATCTGCTTGATGCTAAAGAAGACTACTATCTGTATCTTGTCTTTTGGGCAACGTTGTTGATAGCTGGTTTGATGTACTGGAAAAATAAGAAGTGGCATTGGGTATTAACGCAGGTTATTTTAATACCTTTAGCCATACTGTTTACTTTTCTCCCTTTGGCATCAGAGTGCTCTGATTGGTTAAAGGTGATATACTTTGTACTATATATTGTTGCTGTTGCCTTATCGGGACGATTTTTATATCGTAAAAGCTATTTAGAGTATTTGGGAGTATCACCTACACTTAAGCTGATTACCGTGTTTTCGGGACTCTTCCTTTTCTTTATTATCGCAATTGGCTGGGTAGCTATCTACGACACGTTGCTGGTATAAGGCATATAGTATCATAATACTTTTCTCTATGTACATCTATGTGTTCAAATTCTTTTGCTTCTAACCCTTGAAGGGGAAGATCCTTCGGGAAGTCCCCTTTAAGGGATTTAGGGGCTAAAACAAGTTATTTATACCTTTTTACATATTCTCTCTAGGGGGAAAAGTTGGGTCGCGAAAATAATAACTAGCAATTGGAGTTAGTAATATATTTTACTATATTTGTAGATGTAGTGTTTGGATAAATAAATATTTGTTGAACTTAAAATTTTAAGCTATGAAAAAATTGTTTTTATCTGAGCTTCAGTTAAGCAAGAATGATCTGCTTTCGTTAGAAGAAAAAAAGTTGCTTCAGGGTGGTTGGCCTGGCGGGCCTCCTGAGACTCCGTTTGCACATTGTTGTTGTAACGCTTACGCTTATAGATACCCAGAGTGTATGGGGCCTATAGATTGCCCAGAGTGCGATTCATAGCCTCATAAGCTGTAAGTCTGATATGTTTATTTTCCCCATTTCTTCTCCGAGTATCTTTGATGGGGGAGATGAGTCTTGAATTTAAAGGATTCAACAGTTTATAGTAGAAGGCTTGCTTAAGACTATGCGACCCATCGGGGTCGCATGTTTTTTATAAACCAGATATGCAGCTGCTTACCCCTAACCCCTAAAGGGGAATAATCGGCGACAAGGGGCTTCTCCTTTAGGGGACGGGAGGGGTAGTGCGGCATACAGCGATATGCGGAAAAGTAGCGCGGAAAAAACAATATGATAATGCTGTAATGTGAATATATTAATGAAAGGATAGTATAGCACACGTCGTGATACGTGTATCGTGCTACTTTTTTCTATGTGTTCTATGTGGTTCAAATTCTTTAAGTTCCCCTTTGGGGGTTAGGGTGCCCTTCTCTGCTAAAAATCTATCAGCTGCTTTAGCCTGTTTATATCAACCAGCGTAATTATTTTCTTATCCGATTTAATTAACCCGTCTTCTTGCATATTCGTCAGCTCACGTTCGAGCGAGGGGCGAGATACACCGAAATACTCGGCCAGCGAGCTTTTGGTGCGATCCAGCTCTGCCACATTCGAACCGTTTTGCTGTGCTAGAGATAAGAGATACATGGCCAGCTTTTCTCTGATAGTACGAAATGACATAAAGTGCAATTTTTTGCTTAACTTAGCAGCAAAGTTAGCCGAAATATCAAGGTAGTTGGTAAGAATGGTTTCGTTCATACTCAGCATTTTCAGTACCGATTGTTTAGGTATAACCAATGCCAAAATGTCTTCCAGCGCCGTTGCTTGTACAGGAAAGCGGTTGTTCTGACCAAACAAAAACAGAATGGCCAAAGGATTCGGAGCGGCTATATCTTCAACCTTAACCACCTTACCCGATGGCGCGCTCATCTCGGCTTTTACGCTTCCCGTTAGAAGAATTATTAATCGGTTACAAGGTTCGTCTTGTAAGGCCAAAATTTCTCCTTTCGCAAAGTTAGTTTCGGTAAGCTTTATCGCGGAAAATACGCTTTCTACCTCAGAAGGCTTTAGCGATTTAAACAGCGGAATTTTCACTATATCGTTTAGGTTCATTTGTTTATGAATTAAGTAGTCGTAAAAGTAATACTTTTATCTAATTGTAACAAATGTGACATTTTGAGGTGCTGCTTGTTCCTACTTTTGTACTGTAAAAATCAGTAAACAATGAAACGAACAGTAATAAAAATAGACGAAGAGCTATGTAACGGTTGTGGTTTGTGCGTAAAAGGTTGTCACGAAGGCGCGCTGCAGCTGATAGACGGAAAGGCTGTAATGATAAGCGACCTCTACTGTGATGGATTAGGTGCTTGCATAGGGGAGTGTCCGGTTGGAGCAATTTCTTTCGAAGAGCGCGAAGCGGAACCCTACGATGAACAGCTGGTTATGGAGCGTCTTGTACCCAAAGGAGAGGCTGTAATTCTTGCCCACCTGAATCACTTGAAAGATTTTGGTGAAGACGAGCTGGTGCGTCAAGGGCTTGATTATCTGAAGAAGAATAACATAAGCGTAAATTTTAATAGCAATAATTTGAGTAAAGAAAATATGAATAATACAACAATAAAAGAAACAGCAGACCACGAAAGTAAACCAATGGCTTGCGGCTGCCCCGGTTCTATGGCAAGAGAAATAAGCTATAACCGACCTGCATCCGAAGCAGCAGTATCGCAGCCATCAGAGCTTCGTCATTTTCCGGTACAGCTGCATTTAGTTAACCCTAACGCGCATTTCTTTAAGGATGCCAACCTACTGTTAGCAGCCGATTGTACGGCTTTTGCATGTGGTAGCTTTCACAACCGTTTCTTAAAAGGTAAGGCTTTGGCCATAGCTTGTCCTAAGCTCGACAGCAATACGCAATCGTATATCGATAAGCTGGTAGAAATGATAGATGTGGCTACAATAGATACGTTAACCGTATTGGTAATGGAGGTGCCATGCTGTAGCGGGTTGGTTCGGATTGCACAAATGGCAAGAGAACAGGCTCAACGAAACATTCCTATCAAGATAATTGTTATCTCAGTTTCGGGGGAAGTGATGAGTGAAAATTGGATTTAAAATAGTTAATGGTGACTGGTTAGTAGTTAATGGTTAATAGCAAAATAAGTCTCATTTTTTTATTTAACGATTCACTACTAACCATTCACCATTAACAACTAACGATTAACCAAAATATTAATCAACTTAATACTTATAAGCTATGAATATGTTTTGTTTTCAATGTCAGGAAGCCGCGGGAGGAAAGGGCTGTACTGTTAAGGGAGTATGCGGAAAGGAGCCGCAGACTTCAGCACTAATGGATTTACTGTTGTACGCTACCAGAGGTATAGCAATAGTAAATAGTAAGCTGCGTGAGAAAGGAGCAGCTGATATTGATGCCAGCCGTAAGCTGCTTGATATGCTGTTCTGCACCATTACTAACGCCAACTTTGATGATGATGCTATAAAAGCACGTATTGATAAGGCGCTTGAGGTTAGAAATATTTTGATTGGCACAGCTGAGAAACGTGGAATTGAGCTACCGGAGACAGATGAAATAACGTTCAGCATTTCTCCTTCAGAATGCGAAAGAATGGCTGCCGAAGTTGGTGTTTTAAGCGAAGTAAACGAAGATATCCGTTCGCTAAAGCAGCTGGCAATATACGGTGTTAAAGGTGCTTCGGCTTATGCTGAGCATGCCTTAAATTTGGGGTATGAGGATGAGAGTATTTATGAGATAATTGAAAATGCTCTTGCAGAAGTCAGCCGTAAAGATATTTCGGCAGAAGAGTTGACAGCGTTGGTTTTGAACGTTGGCGAGTGCGGCGTAAAAGCAATGGCTTTGCTGGATAAGGCAAACACATCAACCTATGGTAACCCTGAGATAACGAAGGTAAACATTGGCGTAGGTAAGAACCCCGGAATACTTGTCAGCGGTCACGACCTGAAAGATTTTGAAGAGCTGCTCGAGCAAACTGCAGGAACAGGTGTAGATATTTATACACATAGCGAAATGCTTCCAGCCAACTACTATCCTGCGTTTAAGAAGTATCCCCACTTTGTGGGTAACTACGGAAATGCGTGGTGGAAACAGCGCGAAGAGTTCGAAACGTTTAACGGAGTAATACTATTTACAACTAACTGTATTGTTCCTCCATTAAAAAATGCAACCTATACAGACCGTATATATACCACAGGTTCTGCAGGATTACACGGAGCAAAGCATATACCCGCACGTAATGACGGAAAATCCAAAGATTTTTCTGAACTAATAGAGCATGCGAAAAAATGCGCTCCACCGCAGGAAATTGAAAAGGGAGAAATTGTTGGCGGATTTGCACACAATCAAGTACTGGCTTTGGCAGATAAGGTTGTTGATGCTGTAAAAGCGGGTGCAATTAAAAAGTTTGTGGTAATGGCAGGTTGCGATGGTAGAATGAAATCGCGCGAATACTACACCGACTTTGCTTCTGCATTACCTGAAGATAACGTTATTCTTACGGCAGGTTGTGCAAAGTATCGCTATAATAAATTACAGCTGGGAGATATAGGTGGTATCCCCCGTGTACTTGATGCCGGACAATGTAACGACAGCTACTCGTTGGTTGTTATTGCCTTAGCACTTAAAGACGCATTCGGACTAAAAGATGTAAATGAGCTGCCGATAGTTTACAATATTGCATGGTACGAACAAAAAGCGGTAATTGTGCTGCTTGCGTTGCTAAGTCTTGGGGTAAAGAATATTCACTTAGGCCCAACATTGCCGGCATTTCTTTCTCCAAATGTTACCAACGTATTAGTTGAAAATTTTGGAATAGGCGGTATTACTACCGTTGAGGAAGATATACAGAAGCTTATTGTGGCATAAAATAAGAGCGACAACGCTAATGGCTTTTTACTAGAGTTGCTGCAAGCCCTTCTGTTTATATTAAAATAGGTTTTAGTTAAATAAGAAATCAGCATTGCAAATCAAATGATTGCAATGCTGATTTTAATAATACATATTTGTAGTTCAACGACAAAAGAGGCTACTGAGATGGTTGTCTGATATAGATGCAAGTATTGAAGGGATGTATATACGTCTATCTTAAAGGTACTATGTTTTGGCATTTACTAATCCCAACTATCTCATTATAATAACTCATCATACTTACAATACGCTTGCACTATGGGTTGCATTTCCATATAAGTTTTTGGGAGCTTATGCCCACATTTCGCCATCTTGTCTTCAAAAGACTCTAAGACGTGCATCAGCTCTTGCTTATCCAGCTGAAGCATATCGGTAACGATATCGGGGAGGTACTCTTTAGTACATATCAGGAAGCAGGCAGAGAGTTCGAGGCGCGAGAGCGTACAATCCTCGCTATCCGTACCGAATAGCTGCAGTTTAAGTTCATCGAACATCGAATGGTAGTAGGGTGGTTGTTTAATGCCTCGAATAGCTGCACCAGCTCTCGTTTTTCCCACTCTGTTTTGGCTTGCTTAATTTGCCGTTCAATGCAGTCGAACATATTCTTTTCCGCTGCATCTTCGTCGGCATAAAGCTCTACGATTTGCTGAACAATAATGTTTTACTTTTTCGCCGCAGATTTTGCCCCCTCGATGTATGCGATTGCTTGGCCAACGGTTGAAATTTTTTCGGCTTCCTCGTCAGGAATCTGAATGCCGAACTCTTTTTCAAGCTCCATAATCAGCTCAACAATATCTAGGCTATCGGCACCTAAGTCGTTTGTAAAGCTGGCGTTATTGTCTATTTCAGACTCATCAACAGCAAGCTTGTTGGCAATAATTCTTTTAACTCTTTTTGCTATTTCTGTCGTGGCTTCCAGCTCGCCCTTACTGACTAAGACTAAATCACCACCTTCATTCCAATCGTTAACTACCATTCTTAGCAGCCCGTTAAACGTGATGATATGAAATTTCGCTTTACTTCCATCGTTCTTATCCAAATAGCCTTGCCGGATTTGAGCGTTGTATGAATATGGTATCGAGTTGCTTTGCTCTACCATAAGGTTATGCAGCTCAACAGCCTTGGCGTCAAAATAAAATTTCCATACAGACTGATTTCTTACGTAGCTATCAAAGTCGAAATCATTTTTGTTTATAGCACCTTCTTCTATGCTATACCATGTAGTGCCTACAAGCGATTGAGCGTTCGCGTTTGCAAACGCAAAAAATGCTGCTAAAGCTAAGATTACCTTTTTCATAATCGTTTAGAATTAAAAAGGGGGTTGATAAAAAATATTCCCCACGCCGTTTATTGTGAAATGGTACTGAATTTTGTCGCCTTGCGAAAAGGTAATGAATGAGATTAAGGCATCGTCGTAGCTGCGGGTTAAGTCGTTGGCGCGAATGCCGGTTTCGCTGGATGAGTAGTATATTTTATAAAGTTTCACATTGCTGTTGCTATCGGTACGCTTCGCCTTAAAACACTTAATGCGGTATGTATCAACACCGCCATGATTGCCAGTGCTGTCGGTTTCGATAATCGCCCGCCATGTAACCAAAAAAGTGATTTCCTGATTAAAATCATGCCCTGTTCCAATTTTCAGCTCCTGACTGAAAAACCTATCGGGCAATGTACTCCAGCTAGGATGGTTTACCGAAAAATCTGCTACAATTTCGGTCATTTCATCTCCAAGCTCTTTCTGCTGTTGGTTTTGCCACCACAAATAGCGGATGCCAAACCCTATTGCAGCTATTGCCGCAATTGCTATAATGGTAATTACTATTCTTTTCATTATATGCATTATTATACAAAATAAAACATTTTTTTATACAGCAAAAGGTAGTTGCGTGTTTTTAAATGCGTTATGTGTAGTTAGCTATGGCTTTTCTGTGCTAACCCCTAAAGGAGGACTTTAGAAGGTGCTGGTTTGAAGCCCCCTTTAAGGGAACCGAACGTACGAACTCGCCGAAGGCATTTAAAGGCTGGCAAGTTTTACTTTTCACATTTCTCAGCTTATATTTAACCTATTTTAATGGATGTTGATAGTTGTTGTCTATATCTCAATTTTGTGATATGTACTTTTGCATCGATTTTAATTAGTTATTAACAGCACTTAATTACGGGTATTAATTTGTTATTCAGGAATTTATTTGCGTATTTTATTATGTATTGTTAATAATTCAAGCGTCCTGTAATTTGTATCTTCTGATTGATAATCACTTAGGACTAATACTTGTTAAAATTTGTTAATTGTCAATAATTTAGATATCTTTAACCCGTTATTGTAGCTGTATTTTTAACCTTTTCGAGAGAAATCTTTTTTTGGATTAAAGTTTTTTGAAGAAAAGATATACGTTGGTTACCGGGTTTTATTTAAAGAGGTAATAGATGCCATATCTAAAGAAATATAGGTCTTTCATAGCAATTTTGTTTGCTATGTGGGCGATATGCTACACCAATAAGCTATCGGCCCAGTGCGATTTTAGCCTTAGTGCTACTATGCTAAAAGAGTCCGATTGCCAATCTAACGGCGTTGTAAAAGCAATCCTTTCCGGCATTGATGTTGATAACGGCAACATAGATTTAAGCGATGCCAGGTTTAGTATCGAATCTACTACTGCAGGGGGGTTTATGTTACCGCCTGCGGCAAACAACGGCATAATAGGTTCTGTACCCCAAGGAACATACAAGGTAACCGTTTCTGCTTACTGTAAAAAATCGAATAGTTGGGTAGTTCGAACCGTTTCCGGTATAACGGTTACGACTTCGTATGCTATTCCTAATATTAACAATATCAAGATACTGTCTGCCAACATTAAAAAATCGTTGAAATGTGAGGCAACAGGCTCAATTCCCATAAATGTAGAGGGAGGTAAGCCGCCTTATAGTGTTATTATCAGCTCGGCTCCTGCAGCATATATAGGTCCTATGGTTTATACACAGCCAACGGAAGGAGTGCTTACAATAAATGATCTTCCGGCCGGAACATACTCTTTCATAGTGCAAGACGACTGTACTTACAGGCTAGAGGGTATTCCTCCTGCTACTGTGGAAGAGATACAGCCGTTGTACTCTATTGGTAAGATAACCCATACTGCCTCATGTACTTCAGCGGGCGTTATTCCTATTACCGTAAAAGATGGCGCGGCACCTTACACCATCGAGATAGCAGGCCATCCAGTAAGCTATACCGGACAAACCAGCTTCTCCTTGCTTGCCGATGGCACGCTGGATATTACAGGCTTACCCAACGGAAGCTATACGTTTAAAGTAAAGGATAAGTGTTACGAAGAAACGCTTACGGCTGTTGTAAACGAGATAAAGTTCGAAGCTTCGCGAGGAACAATAACCGGAACAACTACCTGCGATAATGCGGGTAGCGTTAAAATTAGCATGAGTGGTGGTCATGCGCCATATACGGTAGCGGTAACAAAGACAAATACAGATACTCCTGCATGTCCTTCTATCCCCTCATCTCAAACATACCCAGCAGGCGGAACCCAAACAATAAGCGGATTATGTGAGGGCACATACAGTATTACAGTAACAGATGCTTGCGGTAATAGCAAAATCCTCTCGGGAATAAGCATTGCGGCTGTTCATTTAAACGCAAGCGTAAAGTCGGTAAAAGCAGCTACCGGAAGCTGCTATGCTAACGGTGAGGCTGTAATTGAAATGTCAGGAGGAAAGAAACCCTATAAAATAAGCCTTACTTCTACGCCGCCGCCATTCTATACTAATCCCGGAACACAAAGCACTAGTAGCGGCAGCTATACAATAAAGAATTTATCTCCCGGAAGCTATACGTTTGAGGTAGAAGATGCTTGTGGCGAAAAGAAAACGGTTTCCTTTACAATAGGCTATACTCCTATGACGGTTATTGCTCAAAAAGTAGTCAGTTCATTTGAGTGTATTGCAACAGGACAGCTACTTATTACTGTTACAAATGGTAAACCACCTTATACGGTAGAGATGATAAGTTCTATTCCTGCTGTTTTGCCGCATCCTGTTCCAAGTCCAATACCACCAACAGTTCCGCCTAATGGAAATATATTCGAAGTTAATAATCTACCTAATGGTGTTTATGAATTTGAGGTTATAGATGCTTGCGGAGATAGAGATACTGTTATAGGGTTAATAGATAGCTTGCCTTTTGAAAAACCATACGATTTTTATCAGGAGTTTTTTATAGAGCCAGACCCTAAAGATACAGACTGCAAAGATGTAATTGTACGACGAAACGAGAATGCTACCGGTGCTTTAGGTTACTATTGGAATGATAACCCCGGAAAGTATTACGAAGTTGCATTTGTAGAGGATGTGGACATTACACATCCTCCGTTAAGTATGCTTGATACGCTGAACTGGAATCCGGTTACTAGTGATAAAGATTCTCTGTTTACTCTAAGTCGAGGGTATTGCCAAATGCGTGCCGATGATGGATATGTAGTGATATTCTTAAGGGTTATTGATGGTACCAATGGCTTTTTATGCGGAGTGAATACCGATACCGTTTGGATGAATAAGATTGAAACAACGCTTGGCAAACCATACAACGAAAGTTGCGATGGGTATAACAGAGATTTTCAGCTTAAAGGCTTATTCTGTTACCCATACAGCTGGGAGTTGCTGGATGTAAGTAGCACCCCTGTGGATTCAAAAACAGGGCTTAATAATCCTAAGCAAACGGTAACAAATATACCTTATGGCAAGTATGTGTTTAAGTTTACCGATGCTGAAAATTGTTCTTGGTATTCGGATACGATAGAGTACTATTGGAGCCCTCCGCCTACGGTCGATTTTGATCTTGAGAAGGATTGTGACAGGTATAAGCTTATCTTTAAAATAGGCGATGTCTGCCCTCCATATACGTGGGAGTTTCTTGATTCTGCAAAAGTGTTAATTGAAGACGGCTCCGTTTCTACAAAAACACTTCCGAAAAAAATAGCAGGCTTAAAGTTCGGAGAAGACTACTACCTAAAGATTATATATAGTAACGGGCTAAAAGATACAACCATTGTTGTTAATAAACCAACAGCCTTTAACTACAACTACCAGATTGGTTTTGACCCATACTACTGTGCGCCTTATACGGGGTATGGAACAATCTTTATCTCTCGCGACTCCACCATGCCTCATTTTGAAAAGGGTAGCCTCATAGAGTTTATTTCGGGGTCAACAACGCCTCAGCACTCTAGCATAAAAATCTTAACCGATAAGGTAGAGAAGGCATATCCTTTTAGTGTGGACTCATTAGCATCCGAGATTCAAAATATTTTGCCCGGAGAGTATAAGTTTCAGCTTACCGATACTTGTGGTGTTGTTCATCCGTTAACGTTGCAGTATAAAGTTGCCAGGCTCGAAGGTTTTGGTCATACAAGAGACGAGAATTGTTCGGGTGTAAAAATATTACCCGAAGGAACAATATATCTTGGCGATGATCCGCAGCCCACATACTTCCGCATATCAGCGGCTCCGCCGGGTATAGCAATCGATCCGGCATCGGTTACCAGTACCGGAACACCTAACTATTTGTTTCTTCCGGAGTCGGGACAGTACGAGATTCAGGTATCTGCCGAAGATTCGCCTACATCTTGTCCTCTCGCTAAGTTTTCGATAGATTACACTAAGCTGTCGGTTTCACTTGATGCCGACTCTACTGAGGCATACATATGCGAAGTCGGAAGCGTTGGCTACATTAAAGTTGTACGCAAAGGAGGTATCGGTCCGTTTGAGTACGAGCTGTTTGATCAAGGCGTATCTATTGATAAAAACAATACGGGGCGCTTTAACTATGGCGAGTCCGGTAATATATATACTATACGCATACGAGACGAGGGATGTAAAGTATCGTTTGAACAGGATATACCACTTATTAATTTGGCAACAGAGCGATTAATATATGGCGTGTTCGATTACTGTCCCGGGGGACTAATAGAGCTCAATAGCCTTCCCATAAATACAAACGGATACTATTGGGAAGGGCCAAACGGTTACACCTCTAATGAGCAGTTTCCCCGTATCCCTAATGCCGACTCTACAACACAAGGTATTTATACGCTTAGCGTACATCCTGAAGGTTGTACCGGAGCTATAACGCAAACGGTAGAGGCTATTAACCATAAGCCGGAACCACCAATAGCAGATAATACAGACATTATTTGTTTAAATAACCCGGCTTCGCCGCTTGAGGCAACTGTTTCTTCATCAGAATACGTGCTTAAGTGGTATGGTACAAATGGAATATCGGTACTTTCTACAGCACCAATTCCAAGCACTACGGCAGTAGATACAATAACCTACTACGTGAGTCAGGTAAGCACTATTTGGGGTTGCGAGAGTGATAAAGTTCCGGCAGAAGCGGTTATTAGCGACTTGCCTTCGATTGATTTGCTCGCGGAATCTCCACCCATTTGCCCCGGAATGATACCAATAATCGTATTACCCGAGACATATAATGGCTATACATACAGCCTGTACGATGCTAGGCAAGGTGGAACTCTATTGGCGGGAGGCTATAGCTTTGGCGATACAGTTAAAATAAGCGCGGGTGTGCCGGTAAACGATCAGGCTACTTTTTATGTAGAGGTTATAGATGATAACGCGTGTGTATCTCCCGACCGTAGATCTGTTCTTTCTACAGCAGATAACTATCTTAAGATCTTAACAGATAAGCTGCCCGAAATTCAACGGGGTAAACCGTTTAGCATACAGCTGGAAAGTAATGCTGTCGATCCGTATGTATATAGCAGCGACCATAGTATGCCTTGGAACTTTTTGCTTAGTACTCAGGGATTAATCACAGGAGCACTCCCTGCCAATGGATATTACGATCCTACTACAATTGCTGTTCGGTTAGTAGATGCCAATGGTTGTGTTGCGGTTGAACAATATGTACTGGAAAGCGAGCCATTCATTCCCAATACCTTTACACCAAATGACGACGGCTACAACGATATCTTCATGCAAGGGCATCATCTTATCATTTTTGATAGGTTAGGGGTTGTGATATTCGAAGGAAACGATGGCTGGAATGGCAAGCTAAATAACGGAAAGAAAGCACCTCCGGATACTTACTTTTATATACTCGATTACGAACATAGTAGCGGGATTGTTAGTAAAAGAAAAGGCTATATAACGCTATTGGAAAGATAATAAATGAAACGGAGGTTATTCATCCTTTTGTTTTTGCTGTTGCCTTCTATCTCTTTTGCTCAAAGCGATTTTGATTTCACTCAGCGTTGGCTAAAGCAGGCAATTTATAATCCGGCAGCAGCAGGAAGCAACTTCTATACGCGCGTATCTCTTCACGCTCGGCAGCAGTGGTTAGGCACGGATGGGGCTCCTACTACCGGAGCTGTGGCTTTCGATGCCTTTATACCCGAAATTAATTCGGGCATAGGGGTTACCATGATGGCCGATAAGATAGGCTTCACTAAAACCTACAATCCCCGTATAATGTACGCCTATCACATTCCGCTTACAGCGCAGTCTATTCTGTCGTTTGGTGTTTCGGGAGGAGTGTTGATACGACATCTGGATGCCAGCGGTGCTATTGTAAACGATTTGAACGATCCCCAGCTATACTACGGAAATGTTATAGAATATACACCCGATTTTGATTTTGGGTTTGAATACCAAGGAAAAATCAGGCTTGGCGGCGCGGTGCGTCATGTTGGTATGCAGCCTTCAAGGAATAATTTGCCGCATAACTCCCTAAACATTTGGCTTTACGCTTCGGCTCGTTTTAACCGTATAAATCGCGTAAGTATAGAGCCTATAGGTGCCTATATACACCGCGAAGGGGTTAACAGCTACGAGGTTGGAGCAATTATGTACCTGCTGCGTTCTCGACACATTCGCCGCTTTAACGATTGGGCATGGATAGGAGGAACCTTCCGCCATAGGCATCAGTTCATGGTAATGGCCGGTATCTACCTTACCGAGCAGCTTAGCGTTGGCTACTCGTTTGACTATGGTATTGCCGATCTGTCGAAGATTACCAAGTTTGGTACGCACGAAATATCGGTCTCCTACAAGTTCACCTCACTATTCCAAAAGTTTATACCCTGTGCTGCTTTTGGCAAATCTGAAAAGATGAACCATTTCTGGTAGTAAAGCTATATCATTGTTATCATTTCCTAAGAAGCTAAGTATTTTTCTTCAATCTTTTTAAAATGCGTACCTTTACATCTGTAAAAGGAAGGAGCTACGTGTCTCGCATTATTGCAATCGATTACGGAAAGAAACGGGTAGGGTTGGCGGTAACCGACCCTTTGCAGCTTATAGCCACACCGCTTGCAACGGTTGATACCCCCAAAGTACTGGTTTATCTTGCTGATTATCTCAGCAAAGAGGCTGTAGAGCGGTTTGTGGTAGGCATGCCTAAAGATTTAAAGAATCGTGATGCCGATGCAACACCTTTGGTCGAGGCGTTTGTAAAGCAGCTGCAGCGTAAGTTTCCAGATACTCCTATTGAGCTGATAGACGAACGTTTTACCTCTAAAATAGCGTTTCAGGCTATGATAGACGGGGGGGTAAAGAAGATGGACAGGCGGGATAAAGGTCTTATAGACAGAACGAGTGCGGTTATTATTTTGCAATCGTACATGGAGGCAAATAAGTAAGGCGAATGATTAAAAATATGCTACTGGTAGGTTTAGGCGGAGGTGTTGGCAGCATGCTTAGATACCTTAGTACGCATGGTCTATATAAGCTGATAGAAAAACCTTTTCCCTTCAGTACGCTGTTTGTAAATGTGTTGGGTTGTTTTCTAGCGGGACTTGTTTCCAGCCTACTCATTAAGATGGGTGGAGACGAGCGTATTCGTCTTTTACTAATGGTAGGTTTTTGCGGAGGATTTACAACATTTTCCGCCTTTGCTCACGAAAATATGAGCATGATACAGAACGGAAGCTATTTTGGATTGTTATTATATATATCGCTCAGCATTATCACAGGTCTTATCGCTGTTTGGCTGGGTATGATGGTTAAGTTTTAATTTTTAGAGCTATTAATACATGATTTTACCAGTATATGTTTACGGATCGCCGGTGCTGAAAAAGGTTGCGGAACCTATTTCAACCCTCGATTCTGAGTTGAAAGTACTTATTGCCGATATGTTCGAGACCATGTACAACGCCGAGGGTGTTGGGTTGGCCGCTCCACAAGTTGGTAAATCCATACGTTTAATTGTAATGGATGCTTCGCCTTTTGAGGAAGATGATCCCGCATCCAAAGACTTTAAACGTGCGCTTATTAATCCCGAATTTGTAGAGTTTTCTGAAGAGCAATGCTCGTTTAGCGAAGGTTGTCTGAGTTTGCCCAAGCTGTATATGGATATTAAGCGTCCTGCGAAAGTGCGCATAAAGTACCTTGATGAAAACTTTGAAGCGCATGATGAGTGGTGGGAAGGGATGCCCGCGCGCATTATTCAGCACGAGGTCGATCATCTTGATGGAATTTTGTTTGTAGATCATCTGGCACCTATTCGTAAAAAGTTGATGAATTCTCGTTTGCAAAAAATGGCAAAAGGTGAATTTACAAGCCGCTATAAAACCAAGATAGGATAAAGCAAAATCTGTTAATGTGTTAATGAGATAATGTAAGCACCCACCCCAGCCCTCCCCAAGGGAGGGAGTTCCCTCACCTTTTTGGAGAGGGCTGGGGAGGGGGTGGAACTTAGGGGTAAAGCAAGAAGCGAAAAATCAAGAAATCTAAATGATATAAAAAGATTTAAAGAAAAGTTTGAATTACCTATATTTTTGAATCTTTAAATTTCAAATCATCCTTTAGCCCCCTTTGGGGGTTGAGGGCTTAACTACTTTAAGCTATGGGAGCATTTCATGCATATGATATCAGAGGCGTTTACAATCGCGATTTTTGTAAGGACGATGTGTATAAAATGGGATTTTTTCTGCCCGCTATTTTAAAGACTAACCGTATTTTGGTGGGGCGTGATGTACGTGTCTCGTCTCCAGAAATCTTTGAGGCGCTTACACATGGCTTAACCGATGCCGGATGCGATGTTTTTGATATTGGCCTGTCAACAACGCCTATGGTGTACTACGGAACGTTTAAGTATGGCTTTAAAGGTTCTGTGCAGATCACGGCTTCACATAATCCGCGCGAGTATAATGGTCTAAAGGTTTCGCGAGAGAATGCCGCGCCTGTGGGTTATGATACGGGTTTGAAGGAATTGGAGCAGCTGGTTAAGAACGGAGAGGTAAAACCGTCTATTATTAAAGGCGAGGTTAAAGAGCTGGATGTAAAAGACGACTACATAAGCTTCCTTAAGCGTTTCCACACTGATTATTCTAACCTGAAAATCGCTGCGGATTTATCAAACGGAATGGCAGCCCTTATCGCGGAAGATGTGTTGGGATCCGATATTCATTACCTGTTTGATAAGCTTGATGGCACATTCCCTAACCACGAGGCCAACCCTTTAGTTCCTGAGAACGTTGCAGCGCTTAAACGTGCGGTGATAGAGAATAAGTGTGATATCGGACTTATATTTGATGGTGATGGCGATAGGGTAATGTTTGTCGATGAAAAAGGTCAGTTCATTTCTCCCGACTTAATGATAGCTGTGTTAGGACACTACTTTTTTGAAGAAAAAGGACAAAAAGGAAAGGTCTTGCAAGACATCCGTAGCTCTAAAGCTGTTGGAGAGTATTTGGCGAAGAACTGGAACGCTGAAGTTGTTACGTGGCGTGTTGGACGTGCGTTTGCTGCACCTAAGCTAAGAGAAATAGATGGTTTGTTTGGCGGAGAGCTGGCAGGTCATTATTACTTCAAAGATTTCTCGTATTCTGATAGTGGTATGCTGGCAGCCCTTATTCTACTTGGTATTTTTGCTCGAATGAAGCGTGAGGGAGTTTCTGTTAGTACGCTTATTTCGCGTATTGCGGTTTATAAAAACTCCGGAGAGATTAACTATAAGATACAAGATAAAGCAGGTGCGATGGATGCTGTGTGCGGCTACTTCAAATCTGTTGAAAAGCCTACCAAAGAGCTGGATTTCGATGGTTTTCGTGTAGAGTTTCCCGATTGGTGGTTTAATATCCGTCCGTCTAATACCGAGCCTTATCTTCGCTTTATCGCAGAAGCAAAAACAAACGAAATGCTGGCTGAAAAATTGGAGAAAGTAAACGAAATTTTAGCGAAGTTCTCGTAATCATACTCGTCACCCCCAACCCTCTAAAGGGGGTTAGGCTGGCGCAAACACAAGTCCCCTTCAGGGGAATTAGGGGTAAATGCAGAAGGTTGAATGAAGATATTTTTCACTACGTTTACTACACAATACTGTCTTTGTTCTTTTGTCTTTAATCTTTAGTCTATATGTTTTCAGTATCAGATACCCTCTACATGGGCCGTTGCCTTGAGTTGGCAGATAACGGAATAGGTTATGTAGCACCTAATCCTTTGGTTGGCGCAGTAATAGTGTATGAAGGAAAGCTTATAGGCGAAGGGTATCATCAGCGATATGGCGAAAAGCATGCGGAGGCAAATGCGATAGCTTCTGTAAAAGATAAAAACTTACTTAAGCAATCTACCATTTATGTGAGCCTTGAACCCTGTTCTCATCAAGGTAAGCAGCCTCCTTGCTGCGACCTAATCATTCAGTATGGTATTTCAAAGGTTGTAGTTGCAACAGAAGACCCTAATCCGTTGGTTGCAGGACGTGGCATTCGGCGTTTACGCGATGCGGGCGTTGATGTACAGGTTGGTTTGCTGAAAGAAGAAGCACAAGAGCAGAATCGTAGGTTTTTTACATTTCAGCAAGAGAAACGCCCTTATGTTATCTTAAAATGGGCGCAAAGCACAGATGGTTTTATTGATAAAAAGCGCGATGCAAATACTCCACCCGAATGGCTTACAGGGCAGATAGGACAGCTACTTGTGCATCGCTGGCGGACAGAAGAACCTGCTATTATGGTGGGGGCCAATACTGTTATCCGCGACAATCCGCAGCTAACGGCTCGTAAGTGGGTTGGTAAAAATCCGCTACGAGTGGTGCTTGATAAAGATTTAAGCTTACCAACGACTGCAGCTATTTTTAACGATCAGACTAAAACGCTGGTGTTTACATTTTTAGAAAAATTTGATGCTAAAGATTACCCCTCAGCTGTCGAAATTCAACCTATTAATCCTGCTGATGATATAGAAAAGCAGCTGCTGGAAGAACTGTATAAACGAAATATTCAATCGGTACTGATAGAGGGAGGGGCTCATGTGCTAAACCAGTTTATCAGTAAGAACTTGTGGGATGAAGCCCGTGTCTTTACTGCAAATAAAACGCTGACAGATGGTTTGAAAGCACCATGTATATCAGGTAGTTTGGTTAAAAAAGCCAGCTTGTCAAATTTTGAGTTGAAAGTATTTAGAAACATAAAGTAACAATAATTGTTTTACAAGTGTATCTTTGTGGCAGATCTGAAGTAATCATAATATAAAGTGCAATGAATAATTGTATTTTATCAGTGAGGTAGTATTTGATTTTCAATGAAAGTTTTTTGGTCTTAAAATCCTTAAGTCTTGAGATCTATTAAAATTAATGCAAACATTATTACCAAATATAGATAGTCCGGCTGATTTAAGAGAGCTGAAAGATACTCAGCTTGCTGATTTGTGCAAAGAGCTGCGCGAATATATCATTGATGCATGTTCGTGTAATCCTGGACACTTTGGCGCCAGTCTTGGTACTGTTGAGCTGGCGGTTGCATTACACTACGTTTTCAATACACCATACGATAAGTTGGTTTGGGATGTGGGGCATCAAGCTTACGCACATAAAATCCTTACGGGACGTCGAAATCAGTTTTATACCAATCGCAAGCTAGGCGGCATCAGCGGGTTTCCTAAGATGAGCGAAAGCGAGTACGATGCGTTTGGGGTAGGGCATGCTTCAACCTCTATATCTGCTGCATTGGGTATGGCTGTTGCTGCTAAGCTGAACGGAGAGAATCGTCAGGTTATTGCTATCATTGGCGATGGCTCTATGACAGGGGGACTTGCTTTCGAAGGGCTTAACAATGCCGGTTGGCAAAAGGCCAATATGCTTGTGGTGCTTAACGACAACCACATGGCAATTGATAGCAGCGTTGGCGCGTTAGATTCTTATCTTCTGAATATAACCACATCCAGCTCTTACAATAAATTTAAAGAGGATGTTTGGAAATTCTTGGGGCAAAACCGCTTTCGTAATCTTATACAAAAGTTCGACAATTCGCTGAAATCGGTAATGTTGCATCAAAGCAACCTGTTTGAAGCATTAGGATTTCGCTACTTTGGTCCTGTTGATGGACACGATGTACAGCGTTTAATACAGACATTAAATAAGCTTAAGGATATACAAGGGCCTAAGCTTCTACACATAAAAACGCAAAAAGGGAAGGGCTATAAGCCTGCCGAAGAAAATCAGGCGGAATGGCATGCTCCCGGTGTGTTTGATAAAGATACAGGTAATCGCATAAAGGTTATTACAGATGGCCCAACGCCCATTCGCTACCAAGATGTTTTTGGCGAAACAATTGTAGAGCTGGCAGAAAAAAATCCCAAGATTTTAGGCATAACACCGGCTATGGCAAGCGGTTCGTCGCTCAACATTATGATGGAGAAAATGCCCGATAGAGCATTTGATGTGGGCATTGCCGAGGCTCATGCCGTAACATTTTCTGCCGGATTAGCCGCAGCCGGATACTTACCGTTTTGCAATATTTATTCGTCATTTATGCAACGCGCGTACGACTCCGTAATTCATGATGTTGCCCTTCAAAATTTAAACGTTGTTTTCTGTCTCGACCGTGGTGGCTTGGTTGGAGAAGATGGCGCAACCCATCATGGTGCATTTGATCTGGCATATTTCCGCTGTATTCCCAATATGATTGTTTCTGCTCCAATGGACGAGCATGAGCTACGTAAGCTGATGTTTACAGCTCAACAACCCGACATGGGACCGTTTTCTATTCGATACCCAAGAGGGAACGGTGTGTTGCCTGATTGGCATTGTAAGCTGGAAACAGTTCCTGTAGGAAAAGGGCGTAATCTTAAACGTGGAGAAAAGGTTGCCGTGCTTACTATTGGTCATGTTGGTAATTTTGCCGCTAAAGCAACAGAGCGATTACATACAGAAGGTCTGTTTCCTGCACACTATGATATGCGCTTTATAAAACCTATTGATGAAGAGCTGTTGCACGAAGTAGGCAAAAGCTTCTCTGCTGTGGTAACTGTTGAAGATGGTGCTATTGTTGGTGGCTTAGGCAGCGCGGTAAGTGAATTCTTCACGCAATACGGCTATAACCTTCCTGTTATAAAACTTGGTATTCCCGACCATTTTATTGAGCATGGTAAACCTGCTGAACTGCAATCGCTATGCGGATTTGACGAAGAGGGTATTTATCAAACGGTAAAGCGTATCTACGAAAAGTACTAACCTGAGTTCGATTAATAAAACTGACAAAAATAGGAGACCCCTATGGAGAGTTGTTGGCTTTGTTCCATAGGAGCAACATTTTTGTAGAATAGTACAATGGTAAGCAACCTCTGCTCCATTAGGAGCAGCATCTTATAATGCTATTAAGATGTCGCTTCTAGGGAAGCGATAGCCTCTACACTCTGTCTTTATGCTACAAAGTTTTGGCTCATAACGGAGCCTTTTTTAGTTAGCAAACTAAAAGGGGTTATTGTTGTTATACCGTTGGGATAAAGTTCCCAACTTCAAAAGGGCTTCTTTATTCAAGATACTTTTTCTCATATTATTAATCGAACTCTGGTTGCTAGTATCGTGAATTTACCCATATTTTTGTATCAAATAGTGTACATGATGCAACAAAATAGAAAAGTGTACGTAATATATGTTAACGGTTAAATTACTTTTCTATGTCAGCAAAACCATTAAACTCGAATCAAACGAAAAAGAAAAGCTTGTGGAAAAGAGCCACAGCTAAAGTAGGTGGTTGGATTTCCTGCTTCTCCCAAAAATCATGGAAGGGTGCGATAGTAGGTGGTATTATTGCCTTTGTTGTATATACACTCTTTCTTTTGTTACCCGATTTTAAGCT
The DNA here is from genome assembly GCA_031550925.1 of Bacteroidales bacterium. Classification (GTDB taxonomy): domain Bacteria; phylum Bacteroidota; class Bacteroidia; order Bacteroidales; family UBA932; genus JAIRNF01. The sequence continues at coordinate 37,709 of JAVBOE010000078.1, forward strand.
AGGTATAAATCCGGTAGTAGATTATCTTCTCTTTCTTATCCTTACATGCATAATTTGTTTTCTGACCTATGCTATTTGTAAGTGGCTTTTCAAAATTGTAAGGCTATTCAATCCCATATTTGTCGCGTCATTCCTTACGCTATATATTGTAAGCGCTTTTGTCATAGATAGCTCAATACTTCAGTATTTTATTTTGTTTGAATTTATATGCGGCTGTCTTATAGCATTCGCGCTTAACCGAAATGTAAATAAAGTTGCTTCGATAATTTTGATTGTAGTTGCCGTTGGTGCAAATATTTCTGTTTTTTACTTACTGGCTATAGATATTGATAGCAAAGCGATTGAAGTAAGCGATGAATACTGGAATCAAGAAATAGTACAGCAAGATAGTACAAGCTTCACAGATCCGTCAATAGAAGGTAGCTACAGCGTTAAAGCGTTATTCTATGGAAGCGGAAAAGATAAACGCCGTGCTGAATATGGCGAAAAAGTTAACATTGTAACCGATTCGGTGGACGCTACTCCCTTCTTTGATAAAACTTCAGGTTTTGGTAATAAGCTAAGAAAATGGTACTGGGGATTTGATTCTAAGAGCTACCCTATAAATGGGCGTGTTTGGTACCCTGACGGAGAAGGTAAATTTCCGTTGGTATTAATAGTACATGGTAATCATGGTATGAGTTATTTTTCAGATCCAGGTTACGAGTACCTGGGGCAGCTGTTGGCAAGCAGGGGATATATATTTGTATCGGTTGACGAAAACTTTATCAACGGTAGCTGGATGGGAGATTATAAGCAGGAAGAAAACTTTACGCGAGGATGGTTGCTACTAAAGCATTTGGAGAATTGGAGGAACTGGAGTAATGATAGTGATAACCCATTTTTTGAAAAGGTGGATATGGATAATATCTCTCTTATCGGCCACTCGCGTGGTGGAGCGGCTGTGGCTGTGGCCGCCGAAATTAATAAGCTGAAGAGGCTTCAAAGTGATGCTACTCAAAAGTTTGATTTTAATTTTGCTATTAAAAGTATAATTCAGATAGCACCTATAGATACCTATAATCCTAAAAAAGAAGAACCTTTAGTTGTAAAAAATACCGACTATCTTCTGCTGCATGGCTCGCACGATGAGGATGTTTACTGGATGTCAGGTAGTAGGGTTTATAACAGGCTTAAGTTTACCGATAGCTGCTATCATTTTAAATCGGTAATATATATCTACAGAGCAAATCATGTTTACTTCAATACATCGTGGGAGAAAGACTTTGATACCTTCCTCATGCCTTGGCTTATTAATATGAGTTCGTTTATTGATAGCGAAGAGCAACGGCAAGTTGCCAAGGTATATATCTCCGCCTTTCTCGACGCCACTTTGAAGGGAAAGAAAGAGTATATTCCTATTTTTAAAGATTACAGGTACGGGAAAGAATATTTGGCTAAAAATTATTACATCAACCAGTTTGAAGACTCTAATATCAAGTATATTGCCGATTTTGAAGAGGATATTGATGTAACAACAGCTACAGTAGAAGGGTGTACAATGGAAGGGGAGAACCTGAAAACATGGAAAGAGAACGCATTGTTGTTCAGAAATACCAGTGCCACTTCTCAGCACAATGCCGGTGTTTACCTTGGCTGGGATAAAGCCGATACAACCATAACAGGTACTGCTCAATATACCATAAACCTTAGCGATGACATGTTTGGCAAGCTAAATGTAGAATCGCCCGAAAAGCTGTACTTTTTTCTTTGTGGCAATGACGATAAACAAGATACCACAAATTTTACAATAGAGCTGGCTACTGATATTGGTAGTGTAAAAAAGGAGCTTAACGATTTTATTGTATTACCACCCCCATTAAAAATCGAATTGTCGAAAAACTTTCTTTTAAGTATTGGTAAGGATAAAACGTTTGAAAGAGTTTTGCAGTATGTTGAATTGCCACTTGCGGCATTTAAAGAGGAGGATATAAGCTTTAATCCTGCAGAGTTAAAGCAGATACGTTTTATTTTCGATAAAACAGAAAAAGGAGAAATAATCATCGATAAGATAGGCATAAAGTAGCCGGTGTTGCTAGTCTTTTCAAGGTAAGTATGCTGTATTAAACCTCTTTTGCAGCATACTTACCTTTTTTTTCATCAAAACTTACTATTTTTACGAAAAATTATTCGAAACAAGTAAATTGTAACTTGTTTCTGAATTTTGAGTAATAAATAGTATTTAAATATTGATATAGCTTATAAATTATGATTGCAAATCAGCTTTTAGATCCAAAAAGTATTGTTGTTGTAGGGGGCTCTGAGGATGTTTACAAACCGGGCGGACGTGTGCTCGAGAATCTTATCCTGAATAAGTTTTCAGGTCCGATTTATGCTGTGAACCCTAAGCAAGACGAAGTTCAGGGAGTAAAATCTTATCGTAATGTGGAAGATTTACCCCAAGTTGATTTGGCTATACTAGCTATTGCTGCAAAGTACTGCCCACAGGCAGTTGAAGTGTTGGCACGTCAGAAAAATACAAAGGCATTTATTATTCTATCTGCCGGTTTTCACGAGGAGAACGAAGAAGGTGCTCGCCTCGAAAAAGAGATTGTAGATACTATTAACTCAGTTGGCGGAAGCCTTATAGGGCCTAACTGCATTGGGATGATGAATGCTAACTACGTTGGTGTTTTTTCTCGCCCTATACCTAAGTTTAACGATATGGGCGTTGATTTTATTACCGCTTCCGGTGCAACGGCTGTATTTATTCTCGAAACAGGTATTACCAAAGGTCTCCAGTTCTCTAGCGTTTTTTCTGTTGGAAATAGCGCGCAGATGGGTGTTGAAGATATACTTGAATATTTAGACGAAAGCTACGTTGAAGGTAAAAGTTCTCCTGTAAAGTTGCTTTATATGGAGAGCATAAGTAAACCTGATAAGCTGCTGAAACATGCGTCATCACTAATTTGTAAGGGTTGTAAGATTGCGGCAATTAAGGCCGGAAGTTCTGAGGCAGGTAGCCGTGCAGCATCTTCTCATACAGGTGCGTTGGCTAGTCCCGATGTGGCTGTTGATGCGCTATTCCGTAAGGCAGGCATTGTACGTTGCTATGGTCGCGAAGAGCTGATTACAGTTGCGGGTATTTTTATGCATCCCGAGTTGAAAGGCAAGAATATCGCCATTGTTACACATGCGGGTGGTCCGGCTGTAATGCTTACCGATACCTTGTCGAACAATAAGATGAGCGTACCTCACATAGAAGGGCCGAAGGCGCAGGCTTTGCTTAGCAAGCTATTCGGTGGTTCGTCTGTTGCTAACCCTATTGATTTTTTGGCAACAGGCACGGCAGAGCAGCTGGGTTGCATTATAGATGCATGCGAGAACGATTTTGACAATATCGATGCAATGGCTGTAATCTTTGGTAACCCAGGACTTTTTCCCGTTTTCGATGTTTACGATGTGCTTGACGAGAAGATGAAAACGTGTAAAAAACCTATATATCCTATTCTTACCTCAATTGTAAACGCTAAGGATGAGATTACGCACTTTATTGCAAAAGGACGCATAAACTTCCCTGAAGAAGTAATTTTCGGCAGTGCGCTTGCTAAAATATACAATACCCCAAAACCTCAGAGTGATGCTATTAAGCTACCGGGCATTGATACAAAAACAATACGTGCCATTGTTGACAATGCTTCTAACGGCTATCTTAATCCGCATGATGTACAGACACTGCTTGATGCTGCCGGTATTCCACGGGCGGGAGAGGCTGTAGTTACAACGGCAAATGATGCTGTAAAGTTTGCCAAGCAGCTTGGATACCCTGTTGTAATGAAGGTTGTAGGACCTGTTCATAAATCGGATGTGGGTGGTGTTGTTCTAAATGTTAACGATGATGATACGGTACGTGCAGAGTTTAACCGTATGATTAAGATAAAAGATACTACTGCTATTTTGCTTCAACCTATGCTGTCGGGTACACAGCTGTTTGTGGGTGCGAAAAAAGAAGATAAGTTCGGACATTTGGTAATGTGCGGATTAGGTGGTATATTTATAGAAGTATTGAAGGATGTTAGTTCGGGATTGGCTCCGCTTTCTAAAGAAGAAGCGCATGATATGATTCGTAGTTTACGCAGCTATAAAATTATACAGGGCGTGCGCGGACAGGAGCCTGTTAACGAAAACATACTTGCAGATATTGTTACACGGATTTCGGCATTGGTGGCCGCTGCCCCTGAAATATTTGAAATGGACTTGAATCCCTTGCTAGGTAGCGCCAACAAGGTGGTTGCAGTTGATGCACGTATACGAATTGAAAAGTAAGCGATACTATCTTCTTTTTGCTTGCAGCTATTTACTGACGTTTTTGCCTTCTTTCGGTCAAAGTATCCCTGCCGAAAAAATACTGACATACGAAAACGTTATAAATACTGTAGATACTACTGTTTTTGAATCATCAACTCTAATAGAAGTCAACAACGATACGTTAAAGTTAGCCTTTCAGAAAGCACTTAGCTACTATCCCGAGCTATGGGGTAAAAAAATAAGGTTGAAATACGGAAAGGCTAAAACCACAATGACCTCAAGACCTCGAATGCTATCTATTTTTAGAAAGAGGGATAAGCGTTCGTACAAAATTACTATTGGTAATAAAAAAGATTACAAGCCTGCTCAGCTGGTTAACGCTGTACCATTTGATGCTCTAGTTGGTGTGCTGGGGCATGAGATAGCGCACGTAGAAGACTACTCGGATAAGTCGGGATGGATAGTCGCATGGACTGGTGTAAAGTATGTATTCAGCAAAAAATATCGCCGACAAATGGAGCATTATACCGATTCGCTAGCCATGAGCAAAGGCTTGCAATGGCAGGTGTACCATTATTCATACTACGTTGTTAACATAGCGGATATAGACGAAGATTATCGCCAGTTTAAGCTGGATATTTATATGTCGCCCGAACAAGTGCGAAAGTTAGCCATTAGGTTGGATAGCCTGCAAAATATAAACGCCCTACAAAAATGAAGGTTCTAATCATCCCCGATTCATTTAAGGAAAGCCTGGATGCAAAGCAGGTTGCGCTTGCGATAGAGCGTGGAGTAAAAAAAGCAGACTCCTCTGTTGAAACATTATTAGCCCCGATAGCAGATGGTGGAGAGGGTAGTGCTCAAGTCTTGGTAGAGAGTACAAACGGCAATTTTGTAAACTTAGAAATCTGCAACCCTTTACTGTGCCCTATTACTGCATCCTATGGCGTTCTGGGCGATGGAGAAACGGTGGTTGTGGAGAGTGCTTCGGCTATTGGTTTGGGTTTGCTGAAGCAAGAAGAGCGTAATCTTTTCAGGACCTCCAGCTATGGGGTTGGGCTGCTTATTCGCCATGCAATAGAATCTGGTTATCGTAAAATAGTGGTTTGCATTGGGGGGACATCTACTAACGATGGCGGTGCCGGCATGTTACAGGCGTTGGGTTGTAAGCTATATAGAAGCAATGGAGAATGTATTGGTGTGGGTAACCGGGCATTGGCAGATGTACATAGTATTGATTTATCTAAGATGCTTGATTTATTGGATGGATGCGAGTTAATTCTTGCATCCGATGTTACCAATCCGTTGCTTGGAGAAGAAGGTGCAACCTATGTTTTTGCTAAGCAGAAAGGTGCTAAAGAAGAAGATTTGCCTGAATTGGAGAATAATTTACGTCATTATGCCGAAGTTGTTAGCTGGGCTATAAATAAAGACTATTCGGAACATCCCGGAGCAGGTGCTGCCGGAGGCATAGGTTTTGCTCTTATGGCATTGGCAGGTGCAAAAATGCGAAAAGGTGTAGAGCTGATGATAGAACTTCTGAATGTAGAAGCCCTTGTTGCCAATATTGACATGGTTTTTACAGGTGAAGGAAGTATAGATACACAAACATCTTTTGGTAAAGCTGTAAGCGGAATAGCATCCTTGGCTGCAAAATATGATAAGCCTGTTGTTGCCCTATGTGGCAAGAGGGTAGGAGATATGTCCGATTTGCATAAATCAGGTTTAACAGCAGTTTTTTCGGTTATAGATTCACCCATGTCTTTGCAAGAATCTATGAATAGCACGGAGTTGCTGCTAGAGAAGCAGGCAGAGGAAGTTACACGACTTATTACGGCTAGTACCAACATAAAGAAGAAGCTGTAACTTCGCACCGCAATTGCTTTGGCATTGCCCATCTCAATGGATTTTATTTTCGAGTACTTAAGATCGGCCGATATATTTTCACTTCCAATGATTACTATTCTTATTGGAGTAGGGGCATTGGTAGGTTTTATAAATACGGTAGCCGGAGGTGCAACCGCTATTTCGTACATGCTTTTTATGGGTATGGGCATGCCCGCTAACGAGGCCAATGGCACTACTCGGCTTGGCGTTACGCTTCAATTTCTTACCTCTTCAATTATATACAACAGCAAAGGTTACCTCGATCTTAAAAGGGCTACAATGGTTGGTATTCCTGTTGCTCTGGGATCGATAGGCGGTGCACAGGTTGCATCTTCCATAAACGTTCAGGCGTTTGAGATTGCGTTGGCATGCGCTTTATTAATCATGCTATTCCTGATGTTCTATGATGCACAACGTTTCCTACAAGAACAGCCGGATAAGCTGTCCAGAAAAATTACCTGGAAGATTTGGTTAATATACCTTGTAATAGGTTTTTATGGAGGATTTACCCATATAGGTGTAGGGATATTTATACTTATTGCATCTGTTTTATTGTTGGGATATGGATTGCAACGGGCTAATGCCGTTAAGCAATACGCCGTATTGTTGTACGCACCTTTAGCAATGTTAGTATTCGCATTACATGGACAGGTGCATTGGGAAATTGCAGCCATTTATTCAATTGGTAATGTTGTAGGCGCAATGGTAGCAACTAAGGTGGCCATCAGCTGGGGAGCAAACTTTATACGCTGGTCGGTAGCGTTTGTAATTCTTGTTTTTGCAGGATATCTTTTGTATAAGAATATATTCATGTAGAGTATCACGATATGAGTATCAAGTATCACGAAAGTTGGTTAATTGTTGAGCAAAATACATTAAGTCCTTAAGTCTAAAAATCAATACAACCCAAAACTCTCTTAAAAAGAAGCCGAATGATGTTCATCATTCGGCTTCTTTGTTCGTGATACTTGATACTTATATCGTGATACTATCTCTTTTAAGTATTCATCGCACCGCAAACAGTAATAACCTGTCCGCTTACATACGATGATAAATCAGATCCAAGGAATAGCGCAACATTTGCAACTTCTTCGGGGGTACCACCACGTTTTAATGGAATTCTATTGTTCCATGCTTCGCGAATTTCTTGCGATAGTTGGCCGGTCATTTCAGTAATGATAAAGCCAGGAGCAATAGCATTGGCGCGAATGTTACGGTTACCTAACTCTTGAGCAACAGACTTAGCAAGCCCAATCATACCGGCTTTTGATGCCGAGTAGTTAGCTTGGTTTGCATTACCCGATACACCTACCACCGACGACATATTAATGATGCTACCGCCTTTCTGCTTAATCATTATAGGGGTTACAGCATGTATAAAGTTGAAGGCAGACTTAAGGTTAATGTTGATAACCATATCCCATTGTTCTTCGGTCATGCGCTTCATTGCACCATCACGAGTGATACCGGCGTTGTTAACCAGCACGTCGATATGGCCAAAATCTTCTGAAATCTGAGCAACTACTCTTGCTGTATCTTCAAAGTTGGCAGCGTTAGAAGCATAAGCCTTACCTTTAACACCTAGTGCATTAATGGCTTTTTCGGTCTCTTTGGCATTGTCATCAATGGCTAAATCGGTAAATGCAACGTTTGCGCCTTCTTCAGCAAATCTTAAAGCAATTGCTTTTCCAATTCCGCGAGCCGCACCTGTAACAATGGCAACTTTTCCTTCAAGTAATTTCATTTTAATTTATTTAAGTTAGTATTAACCTGCTTAATATGCACATGTTTATTAAACAGTGGCTAAAGTTTTGTGCAGTGCAAAGTTACAAATATTTCTTATTAACCTATGCTTGTTGTAGTAATCATGTTGCCAGCTAGTTATTAGCTTAATTGTTTTAGCCTAAATGTCCTTTTTTCTTGTTTTCCTGTGTTATAATTAGTTTCTTTGTAATACGAAAACCAAATAAACATACACATATGAAAAAACATATTGCTATTATTTTGCTGGCAGGAGCAGCATTGAGTTCAATTATGGGATGTGAGGAGAAAATTGACAATCCGTTTTTGAAAGAGTACAAGACTCCGTTTGGAGTTCCGCCTTTTGATGAGATTAAACCGGAGCATTATCTTCCGGCAATGGAAGAAGGTATTAAGCGCCATAATCAAGAGATTGATGCTATTGTAAATAATGCCGACGAACCTACGTTTGCCAATACCATCGAGGCTTTTGAGTATAGCGGAGACCTAATCAATAAAGTAGCGCTTGTATTCTTTAATTTGAAGGAAGCGGACGCAACTCCTGCAATGGATACTATTGCTGCTAAAGCAGTTCCTATGGTAACCAATCACTCAGGTGATATTTGGTTGAACGAAAAGCTGTTTAAGCGGGTGAAAGCTGTTTACGAACAACGCAATTCGTTGGGCTTAGCTCCTGATCAGATGCGTTTGTTAGAGAAGCTATATAAATCGTTTGCTCGTGGCGGTGCAAATCTTGATGCTGATAAACAGCAACGTTTACGCGAAATTAACGAGCGCTTATCGGTTCTTGAGCTGGAGTTTGAAGCTAATGTTCGTGCGGAAACTAATGCTTATCAGCTGGTGATTGAAAAAGCAGAAGATTTGTCGGGATTGCCGGAATCGTTGAAGGCTGCGGCTGCTCAAGTGGCTAAAGAAAAAGGCATGGAAGGTAAATGGGTATTTACGCTGGATAAACCAAGCATTATGCCTTTCCTTCAATATGCTGATAACCGTGCGTTACGTGAGGATATCATGAAAGGCTATCTGATGCGTGGCGATAGAAACAATGCTAATGATAATAAAGCAAATATTATAGAGCAAACATCGCTGCGTGCAGAAAAAGCGCACCTGCTAGGCTATCCAAGCTATGCAGCCTATGTAATTGATGAAAAAATGGCGAAAACTCCCGAGCGTGTAAATGCTTTCTTGGAAGAGCTTTGGACTCCCGCTTTAAACTTGGCCAAGCAAGAAGCCGCCGATATGCAAGCGTTGATTAAGAAGGAAGGTAAAAACTTCACTCTTGAATCTTGGGATTGGAGCTACTATGCAGAAAAAATTCGCCAGCAACGTTATGAATTGAACGAAGAAGAAGTACAGGCATACTTTAAGCTGGAGAATGTGCTGGAAGGTGCATTTACCGTGGCTAATAAGCTATATGGAATTACCTTTACCAAGCTGGATAATATGCCTATCTATCACCCTGAAGTTACGGTATATGAAGCAAAAGATAGCGAAGGAAAGCATTTGGGTGTTTACTATTTCGATTTCTTCCCTCGCCCAACAAAGGCTGTAGGTGCTTGGATGACAGAATTCCGTACCCAGCATTTTACGCAGAAAGGAGAGGATGTTCGACCGATTATTTCTAATGTATGTAACTTTACAAAACCTACAGAAGGTAAGCCGGCATTGCTAACTATTGATGAAGTAAATACGCTCTTCCATGAGTTTGGTCATGGTTTACATGGTTTATTGTCTCAGAACCGCTATCAAAGTCTTGCAGGCACTAATGTCCCTACCGATTTTGTAGAGCTGCCTTCGCAGGTAATGGAAAACTGGGCAATGCATCCCGAAGTACTTAAGCTATATGCCCGCCATTACGAAACAGGCGAAATTATTCCGGATGCGTTGATAGAGAAGATGCAGAAGAGTTCTCAGTTTAACCAAGGGTTTGCTACAGTAGAAAACTTGGCTGCATGTATCTTAGATATGGCTTACCATAACCGCGCTACAACAGATAAGATTGCAGATGTTGACCAGTTTGAAGATGATATTATGAAGAGCATCGGATTGATACCTCAAATTCCGCCGCGTTATCGTAGTACATATTTTAAACATCCGTTTACCGGAGGTTACACGGCAGGCTACTACAGCTACTTATGGTCGCAGGTATTGGATGCAGACGCATTCAGTGCATTTGTTGAAACAGGAGATGTGTTTAATAAGCAAGTAGCACTTTCGTTTTTGCAAAATATTTTGGAACGTGGAGGCAGTGAAGAGCCTATGAATTTATATGTGAAGTTCCGTGGCTCAGAGCCTAGCCCCGATGCTATGATGAAACGTAATGGCATGAAAAAATAACCGCTATGGTTGATTTACGTATAGGAAACGGATACGATGTTCACCGCTTGGCCGAAGGTTATGACCTTTGGCTTGGCGGTATTAAAGTAGAGCATAGCAAAGGCTCTGTCGGTCATTCTGATGGCGATGTGCTGATACATGCTGTATGCGATGCGCTTTTTGGAGCGTTGGCGATGCGTGACATAGGTTATCATTTTCCGGATACCGACCCTGCGTTAAAAAATAGTGATAGCAAGGTATTGCTGAAAAAAACGATAGAGCTAATTCGCCAAAAAGGCTACGATGTGGTGAAC